>NZ_CP024091.1:4741200-5057280 GCF_002736205.1 Pedobacter ginsengisoli
AGGCTGAGTGATGATTTTTTATCTTTAAAATCATATTTAGCTCCGGCATCTACACCGTACATTGCATTTCTTTTGCCTTGTGCCATTACCTCAGGTGCGCGGTAATCTCCCCTGATTTGGAGAGATATGTTATATGGTAAAGAGAAGTTGTTGGTTAGGTTGGCATTCCAGCTGAAACCAGAGTTCTCTACAATTCCAAAAGCAGGTACTCCGTTAATTTTGCTTTGATATAAATTTACGTTGGTTGTAAAGTTCCAGGCTTTGGCAACATCAACACGGCCAATTAATTCAAGACCGCTTGCTAGTTGTTTGGTTAAGTTTTGAGGAGTAACAATAGTGATTCCATTTTCATCAGGCTCTGTTCTTATTCTTTGTATCACATCATTGGTTTGACGCATATATGCGCTGGAAGTGAATGTTACCTTAGGCCAGAATTTGCTATAGCTTAACTCAAAAGCATGCACATCTTCAGGTTTCAGGTTGGGATTACCCTGACGGTAATTAAGTGGATCAGAAACATCAAGAAATGGATTGGTATCCCATCCTCTTGGCCTGTTAACCCTTCTGCTATAGCTAAGCTGTACTTGTTGCTCACCTTTAAATTTTTGAGTTAGGTATACACTGGGATATAGCCTTGTATAGGCAACTTTTCCCGGAATGTATTCTAACTGATTTAATTTGTACATTCCTAAACGGGTGTCTAATGTAGCATCTTCTGCTCTAAGGCCAACCTGATAACCAAAATTCTTAACCTGATTTTGGTAATTGAAATAAAGCGCATGAACCTGGTCTTTACTGTTAAACTCATTGGTTAAGGCGAAGTTTATTTCGTATTCTCCGGTCAGGTTGTTTAACTGATCAGAGAATGCTGTATTTTCGGCCAAACGGATCTGACTTCTGTAGCCTGCTTCAATTTTACCAGCTTTACCAATTGGTAAGGTATAATCTGTTTGAACATTATAATTTCTATTAAAACCACTTCCATTATTTCGCAGAATGCTTGGTAATGAGCTGGCAGTTTCTCCATCAATGTTGTAAATGTTTGTGCTGTAAATCTGATCGTTGTCATTTGTCCCTTCAGAAAAACTTAGATTAAAAGTAAGCTCTTCTCGTGGTTTTTTGAATTTTTGACTATAATCAAGGTTAAGATCGTAGCTGCTACCAAAACCATTGTTGGTATTGTTCCTGTTGCTTAATTCTAAAGGATTTTTAACGCCATCCAGCTTATCGATATTAAGGAATTCACTTCTGTTATTGTCTCTTGAATTGAAACCTCCTGAGAAACTGATAACACTTTTATCTGTAATGCTATAATCGATTCCGGCTTTTATGTTATGGCCATTGTCTTGTGATTTTGAATCAGTATTTTGATTTGCGAAAATAGTAGGGAAAGGACTATCTAAATAAGTTATATTGCTGTATCCACCACCAATACGGTTACCATAACGATAGCCGTAGTTACCATAAAGGTTTATTTTTTTATTTTGGAAGCTCAGGTTTGTACTTGCATTGTAGTTGTCGCGGTTACCTGCACTAAATGCTGCAGAGCCATTAAAACCTAATTTCTTATTCTTTTTTAATACAATATTGATAATTCCCGATTGCCCTTCTGCATCATATTTAGCAGATGGATTGGTAATCAACTCAACGCTTTCAATAGAACTGGCAGGTATAGACTGCAGAATTTGAGCAACGTTTCCGCCTGCTATCAGGGATGGTTTACCATCTATTAAAACCTTTACACCTGTTGATCCTCTCAGGCTTACATTACCATCAATATCCGTTTGTACCGAAGGTACATTTTGAAGTAAATCTGAAGCAGAACCGCCTTCGCTAACTAAACTTTGATCTACCGAGAAAACTTTTTTATCTATACCAAGCTGAATGGCACTCTTTTGTGCTGTAATTGCCACCTCGTTTAATACTGTTCCCTTAGCAGGCTTCATTTTAATTGTGCCAAGGTTAATTAATTTTTGAGCATCTGAAATGGAAACAGAGTCTCTAACCATAGTTTGGTAACCAACGTAACTTATTTTGAAAGTAAATACTCCTTTGGGTAAGCCATTAATTAATAAATTACCATTTACATCTGTTTGCGCACCTTTAATAATTGCTTTTGTTTTTCTGTTAAGGATAGTAGCTGTAGCAAAGGGCACTGTTTCATTACTTTGTGCATCAACAACTTTGGCCGTAATTTGACCTTCGCCTGTGGTTTGGGCATTAAGTTTTACAGTTGCAATACAAAAGACAATAGTTAAAAACAGTACTTTGCGTATGGAATTCTTCATTCGGATCTTTCTTTTTTAATGGGTTTGTTTAAAGAGGGACAAAGAAACGGCGGGAAAGTTTAATTATAAAGGAGTAACTATTTTATTACAGCAGATGATGATAAACTACACAAATATCTTTGTTAATGAGGGGATGACTTACCAGGAATATAGAAGTCTGATTAATGAACTTTTATTAAATCATAAAACCACTGGCCCTGATGATTCGGATGCAATGCTACATTATACAAAGATGAATGTGCAGAGAATGAACAGGGTTGATAAAACGGTGAAGTTAAATGATACTTTCTTGGATGTTCTTGGTGCTGTGAAAAATAAATATCGGTTTTTGGTAATTTCTGAAGGATGGTGTGGAGATGCGGCCCAGATTGTTCCGGTTTTCGAAAAAATAGCAGCTAGCTTTATTGATAAATTTGAACTCAGATTTGTTTTGAGAGACAAGAACTTGCCGCTGATTGATGCACACCTTACCAAAGGTGGCAGAGCTATCCCGGTATTATTAATTCTGGATGAAAAAGGAAATGTTTTAACAAAATGGGGCCCAAGACCTGATATCTTGCAGGAGTTGCTAGCCGGTTGGAAAAGAGACAGCAGTGATATGATGGAAATTGCCGAAAAACTTCATGGATGGTATGCCAAGGATAAGACTCAAACTACCCAACAAGAATTAATGGAAATATTTAGGGATTTAGCCTAGTCTACAGAAACGGTTAAGCCCTCCTGCTGAAGAATTTTGCGGTAAACTTCCATTTCAGTAAAAGAACCCTCTAAAACTGCACATTTACCTTTGTTGTGTACTTCCCACGCAATTTTTTCAGCCTGGCTTTCAGAATAATCCAAATATTTCATCATGCAGTGAATTACATGATCAAAAGTATTTACATCGTCGTTCCATAATATTAAGCGGTGAATTGTTTTTAATGAGGTAAGAATCTCTTCTAATGTAAATGTTTCCTCTTTGGTTTCTGTTGACATATTACAAAAATAAGCTTATTTCAAAATAATGTTGTAGTTAAAGTTATTTTTGCTTAAAATTTGTAATAAACTCAAATATAATGCAGCGTTCAAAGATTGCCGGTATTGGCTACTATGTACCCAAAAATGTTTATTCTAATAATGATTTATCTCGTTTTATGGATACAAACGATGAATGGATACAAGAACGTACCGGAATTAAAGAACGTCGCTTTGCTGATAGGCTTGAAGAAACCACGACAACCATGGGCATTGAGGCTGCTAAAATTGCAATAGAACGAGCAGGTATTACTGCGCAGGATATAGATTTTATCATCTTTGCCACCCTTAGTCCTGATTATTATTTTCCAGGTTGCGGAGTTCTTTTACAGCGGGAAATGAAGATGAAAGAAATAGGTGCATTGGATATCCGTAATCAGTGTTCAGGCTTTGTTTATGCGCTATCTGTGGCAGACCAGTTTATAAAAACCGGAATGTATAAGAATATCCTGGTAGTTGGGAGTGAAAAGCATTCATTTGCTATGGATTTTGAGACAAGGAGTAGAAACGTTTCTGTCATATTTGGCGATGGGGCAGGAGCGGTTGTTTTACAACCCACACAGAAAGAAAATCAGGGTATTTTAAGCACACACTTGCATAGTGATGGGGCTGATGCCGAGATTTTGGCAATGTATTATCCCGGAGCTTCAGCAAATAAATGGCTTAAAGGTAAGCCAGGATATCCTGATAAAGAGCTTGGGGGTTTATTCATGACCACAGAACAATTGGAAAGTGGTGCTGCATTACCTTACATGGATGGGCCAGCCGTATTTAAAAAAGCTGTAGTGAAATTCCCGGAAGTAATAAAAGAAGCTCTAAGTGCAAATAACCTTACGGAGAAGGATATTGATATGTTGGTTCCTCATCAGGCTAACTTAAGAATAAGTCAATATGTGCAGCAGCTGTTAGGCTTAAGCGACAACCAGGTATTTAACAATATTCAGAAATACGGAAATACTACGGCAGCCTCAGTTCCTATTGCGCTTTGCGAGGCATGGGAAGAAGGTAAAATTAAAGATGGTGACCTTGTTTGCCTTGCAGCCTTTGGTTCTGGCTTTACATGGGCAAGTGCCTTAATTAGGTGGTAAGATTACAGGCACTTAAGCACTAGCTTCCCTTTGCTGATCTTGTCATTTGTTCAAAGGCATCCCACATCTCATTTGGAATGGCTTCGAGACCATTAAACTGACCTGCTCCTTGTAACCACTCCCCTCCATCAATAGTAATGACCTCTCCATTAATATAACCCGCAAAATCACTTATCAGAAATGCCGCTAAATTGGCCAGTTCCTGATGTTCGCCAACACGTTTCAATGGTACCCGGTTCTTGAAATCAAACTTCTGTGCCAGATCACCGGGCAATAAACGTTCCCATGCACCTTTGGTAGGAAATGGCCCGGGGGCAATTGCATTTGTGCGGATACCATACTTACCCCATTCAACCGCTAAGGAGCGCGTCATGGCTAATACGCCACCTTTGGCGCAGGCTGATGGTACTACATAGGCCGAGCCTGTAAAGGCATAGGTAGTAACAATGTTTAAAACACTTGCAGCTTGTTTTTCCTTTATCCAATGTTTGCCAAATGCCAATGTGCAGTTTACAGAGCCTTTTAAAACAATATCTATTATTGAAGAAAAAGCATTAGCCGATAAACGTTCAGTTGGTGAAATGAAATTTCCGGCAGCATTGTTAAGCAAGGCATCAACCTTTCCAAAGGTTTTTAAAGTCTCATTTAAAACCTGCTCCACCTGTTCATATTCCCTAACGTCACAAGCCAGTGCCAATACTTTTCCGCCGGTTTCTTTCTCCATTTCCAAAGCTGTTTTCTGTAGCACATCAAGTTTGCGGCTTGTGATAACCAGGTTTGCGCCTAGTCTCAAAAAATAAGTGCCCATAGCTTTCCCTAAGCCGGTACCACCTCCCGTAACTACAATTGTTTTTCCTTTTAAGGCATCATCTCTTAACATTGGCTGGTTGAACATGGCTTATTTCTTTTGCAGGTTATCAATAATTGTTTTTAAAATATTACGGGTTGCAGGAGCCCACCATTGTTTTAACATTGCCTGCAACGCTTCACTTTGGTTTGCACTGGTTACAGCAATTAAATCTTTTCTAATACTGAGCTTGCTTTGTTCCCATGTATTGCGCTCCATAGCCATATACTTTCTGATCTTTCTTTCGGCAGCAGTAAGGATACTGGCCGGATTTACAACTTCATCTACAAGGCCTATTTGCAATGCCTCTTCAGGAGTAAATAGCTTTCCTTCTAAAAGACTTCTGGTTGCATTGGCCTGGCCCATCCAGAATGCGTATAGGTTAAAAATGCTGTTAGGCACAATAATGCCCACAGGAATTTCATTTAGTCCGATAATATATTTCCCTTCGGCCATTATCCTGTAATCGCATGCCAGGGCTATAACACATCCCCCGGCAGGACTGTGGCCATTTACTGCTGCTATTAGTGGTTTTTTAAATGAAGTTATTGTTGCTGTAAAATTTAGAAACAGATGCCAGAAAGATTCTGCCTCTTGTTCTGAATAATTGTATAGTTCTATAAGATCAAGACCGGCAGAGAAGAAATGCTCTTTGCCGGTAATAATTACGCCTGCAATGTTAGCATCAGACGATATGTTTGTAAGTATGTCATTTAACTCCGTAATCATTTCACGGTTAAGCGCGTTAGATTTACCTCTGTCGAGCGTTATAATACTTAAATGATCTTTTATGGTGACTTTAATTGTATTCATTTATATATTTATTTTACTTCATAGGTATAAACTGTTCTGGCTAAATTTCCAAGCATATCCATGCCTTCTATAACCATCCTATAGGTTCCAGGTTCGTCTGAATTGAAGTAACTGAATTCTGCTTTTCCGCTTTCATTAGTTACAATATTTGGCACCCAATAAATGGTAGTCCTATAATCTGGTCTGCTATCAGGAGCATCATATTTTGGAGAATAGAATTCCCTTGGGGTATAATATCCTTTAGGAGAAAAAGGTATAATGCCAGGCGTAAACGTAGAGGCACTGGAATAGCCACCACCACGTTTAGTAGTAATAATTAAGACGCCACCTCCGCCTCTGCTGCCATAAATTGCAGTATTACCTGCTGATTTTAGTACTTCAATGGTTTCTATATCCATTGGATTTATGTTATCCAGAAAATCGCCTTCCATTTGCATTCCATCTAAAACTATCGACATCGGGACGTTGTTGTTCCTCAATAAATAAGGAGTTCCGTTTCTAATGATCAGGCCGGCAACACGACCCTGCAGACACTGAGAAAGTGTAGTACAATATTGAAGCTGGTCTGCAGTTATAACGGCGTCAGCATTACCCGCGCCATTTAAATTTGAAGAATTCTTTGCAGGATTCTTTTTCTCCACAATATTGACTTCTTTTAATAATATGGTGCGTTCAAGTATTCCACGTTTAGTTAAGTCGTCGAAATAATTTTCACTTTGTTTCAGATATCCTGATAAGGCTTCATTAACATTAATCTCTATATCACCAGTATTTTTATTTTTGGTTACTAACTGTCCGGAAACTACATCAAGTACTATATCCACACTTTTCTTGTTCTTTGCAGTTCTGGCTTGTACAATAAATTTGGTGCTGTCGTTAAAGATCAGGTTGTCAAAATTGAAACGGCCTTGAGCATCGGATAGTGTATCAATTGCAAATAACCCTCCTGAGGAAGAGAACAGAGATACTTTGGAGTTCGGTAAAGGCTTGCCACCATAGCTGGTAACCACGCCACTTATTTTTAATGATTTCTCTGGCTCATAACGAATATTGGGCGCGGCATTATTAATTATATTTTTCCATAATATCCTTCTCCATCCCTGGGTTAACATTAGATTATCTAAATCTTGCTGAGTTTTTTGATCATCCTGCAAAAAGTAATAGTTCGGTTTTTCTATGTAACCTATAAGATCTGACGTAAGTAAAAGGCTAGTAAAAATATTGCTTTCATTTTCCTCATCGGGCTTAACAGAAGCAGTGTTGGTAACCGCGATAGAAAAACTAGCCTGTACAGGTTTTTCTGCAAAATCAGCTTCAAGGTTTACATTTACTTTTTCCTTTTTATTGTAGCTCTGTTTTGCGGTGGTAACCTTTGTTGTTATTCTGTCTTTAACATTATTTACAAAAACAAGGCGCTCAGCAACAGGTACATTTTGGGCAGAAAATAAAGTAAGTTGAATAATACCCGAGGGCAGATCTTTTTTAGGAATAGACGTAGTTATAATTTGTTTTTGCGAAGAAGCCTTTGATATGAAATAAACATTTCCATTGTGTTGAGCAATAAGTTTTAATTCTCCGCCACCTATTAGGTCAGAACTTAGCAAAACCTTAGCTATAACATTTTCAGTATTGTTATTTACCGTAATGATATATCCCTTTTGCTGCACTCTTGGGAGGTTCACTGAGCTTTCGGAACCGTCTTTATACTTTACCTTGGCTGTATAGGTTTTTCCAGGCTGCGGATTGAGTATAAAACTACCAATTCCTAAGTGTTGTGTGCTAAATTGGGTTACTTCCTGTCCGTCGTTGTCTACAATTGACCCCTTTACATCTTCGCCCAGGCCGGAAGCATTTACAGCCTTAATTCCAATTTTATTAGGTAAACTTTCTACTAAGTTTCCACTTTCGGGGAAGAATTGAACATCTATAGTATTTGAGGTTGCCTTAACCGGAATTTCCTTGATTATCTTTTTCTTATCGGGAAGGGTTAAAGTGGCTATAATTTTCCCGGACTTATACAAAGATGGCTGAGTATTCAGAAAACTAATGTTTACCACTCCCTGATCATTAGTGGTGGCCTTTCCTTTTGCCAGGTTTCTGAAATTTAACTGAATCTCGTATGACACCTCATTTTGAGCATAAGGATTACCTTTTTTATCTGTAAATGTAATGCTGGCATCTACTTTTTCTGCAGTGCTTTGTTTACTAAAGGTGTAATGGGTGTTTGTAAACACCTGATTAGCCCATGAATTACCAATTTTTATAGTCTTATCGAAAAAGAACTCTGTACCGGCATTTTTCATCCATTGGGTGTATGCCCTTATTCGGTAGTTTCCTTCTGTAAAGGAATCGGGAAGTTTAAAGTCGCCCCAGGTAAAGCCTGAAATTACAGGTAATTTAATCTGCTTTTTAACTGAATCTTTCTCATTAATCAATTCAACATAAATCGCATTACTGATCGTAGATGGTTTTTCCGACTGTGCATTTAAAATGTACGCTTTAAACCAAATATCATCGCCAATGGCATAATAAGGTTTGTCTAGATGCAGATGAACCTTTTCCTGAGGATATTTTTCAATATATGCTTCAAGTTTCTTTATTAATGCACTAAACGGATCATCATCTGCTTTGTAAGCAAAAATTATAAGTATTCCAAAGCATAGCAACAGAGGCAGAATTAGCTTACGTTTCATAAATATGCACATTAACAAATAAAGCCTCAATATACGAAATATTAGCTTTAGAACTTATTCTTCCACATCATGCTTTCTACAGGTTTTGTGGTTTTATTGTTATATTTAGCATTGCTTTTGGTGTTATACATGGTTTGTATATCACCTTGTACCATAAAATAAATTAATTGGCCAATTGGCATTCCGGCATATACTCTTACAGGTTGAGCACACGAAATTTCTAATGTCCACGTATTGCAAAAACCTACATCTCCTTTTCCTGCAGTAGCATGTATATCAATTCCTAATCTGCCTGTGCTTGACTTTCCTTCTAGAAAAGGAATGTGGGCATGGGTTTCTGTATACTCTAAAGTAACGCCAAGATACAGTGTGCCTGGCTGTAATACATATCCTTCTTTTGGAATTTCGAAATGATCTATTTTATTGTGTGCTTTTGCATCAAGAACCCTGTCTTTATAAGTGGCCAGATATTTACCCAAATGAACATCGTATGAGTTCGTGCCAAGGCATTCAGGCTTAAAAGGCTCTATTATAATGGTTCCCTTATCTATTTCTTCAAGGATTCGTTTGTCGGACAGTATCATTTTATATAGTATTTGGACGAAATTATGATTAATTTAAGATACTTTTGCATAGTTTTCTAAAATAGAGATGCCTGTAGTTTTTAATAAAAATATTGACGAGGATACCATACTTGCCGTATGGAAAATCGAAGAAACTGAAGAGCAGCTGATTTCAGGTTTACAACTGAAACAGCATGAACTTGATGTGATTGCATCATTAAATAATGGCAAACGTCGGCTTCACTGGTTAAGTACAAGGGTTTTACTTAGGACAATGCTTAATACGTCTGAGTATATTGACTGTCGTATGGATGAACACGGTAAGCCATATCTTCCTAATCTTGGATACCATATTTCATTAAGCCATTCTTATGACTATGCTTCAGTAATTGTTGGTAAAAAGAAGAAAGTTGGAGTTGATATTGAGCTGATTAAACACAAAATAAAAAGTATTAAAAATAAGTTTCTGTCTGACTCGGAACTTGCCCAAAAGCAAATTGGTGATAATACTAATGGATTATATGTTTGCTGGTGTGCCAAAGAAGCTATTTATAAATGGCATGGGAGAAAAGGACTTGAGTTTAAACGTGATATCCATATTAAACCTTTTAAACTTAAGGACGAGGGTGGTTTGAACGCACTTGTTGATCTCCCTGAAGGGACTCAGGAGCTTACTGTATATTATTTTAAAACTAACGATGGTTATATGTTGGGCTATGTGGTAGCCTAACTTTTCATAAAAATGAATAAAAAAGTTGAATTTATAGATTGGGGGCTTGTTGATTATCAGGATGCCTGGGATAAACAGGAGACGCTGTTCAATCAGACTGTAGCTTTAAAAACTCAGAACCGAACAAATAACACCAATCTGGAGACCCCTAATTATTTGGTGTTTTGCGAGCATCCCCATGTTTATACCTTAGGGAAAAGCGGTCATCCGGAAAATTTATTACTTAATGAAGAAGGGTTAAAACAAAAGGAGGCCACTTATTATAAAATTAACCGCGGAGGAGATATAACTTATCATGGGCCTGGACAAATAGTGGGTTATCCAATTCTTGATCTCGATAACTTTTTTACAGATATCCATCTTTATTTAAGAACCCTTGAAGAGGCAGTTATTTTAACTCTCAATGATTATGGAATTATATCCGGCAGGTATCCTGGATTTACTGGAGTATGGCTGGATGCAGATAATGAAAAAGCGCGTAAAATATGTGCATTAGGGGTAAGATGCAGCCGATGGGTAACTATGCATGGTTTTGCATTTAATGTTAATGCTGATCTTGATTATTTTAAAAATATTGTGCCTTGTGGTATAGATGATAAAGATGTAACGTCGGTACAGCGTGAGTTAGGCCATCCGGTGGATATGGATGAAGTGAAAGGGAAATTGAAAAATCATATTGCCAGTCTATTCGGTATGAGGCTACTATGATTTTTACAGCTTTTTAAAAGTTGCGTGGAAATTTTGATTTTTTGACATAAAGATTATCTTTATAGTAAATTAAAACTCAAAAACCTATGGACTACAATTCAGAGTACTCTTCTGCCGCTGCCGGTATAGGCGCAGGCATGATTTTTTTGTATCTTGTGCTTCTCGTTCTCTACATCGTAGGAATGTGGAAAGTATTTGAAAAGGCAGGAAAGCCTGGCTGGGCAGCCATTATTCCCATTTATAATCTCATTGTATTAATAGAAATTGTTGGTAAACCGACAATTTGGATTCTTTGGTTATTAATACCATGTACTGCTCCAATATTTGGTATTTGGCTTACGAACCTTTTGAGTAAAAGCTTCGGAAAAACAGAAGGATTTACTGTGGGACTGGTTCTTTTTCCATTTATTTTCTTCCCAATATTAGGTTTTGGAGATGCTAAGTATTTAGGCCCTTCTGCTAAGGAAGCTCAAAACGGCTTTAATAATCCTAACAATCCTTTTGGCAATAACAATCCATTTAATGATCCGTTTAACAAACCTCCAACCACTCCTGGAATTTAATTGTTAGTGTTTATTACATATATCTTATCCGCCTGGTCTTCTTTTTTAGACAAGGCGGATATTTTTTTTCTTCCTTGCCCGTTTAAGTACGTCTTTAAAATAGATTGCCCCGGATGTGGATTTCAGCGTTCGGTATTGTTTCTCCTTAAGGGAGAATGGCAAAAGAGCTTTGATATGTATCCTCCTGCAATTCCACTTATCATTACTTTTGTTGTGGGCATATCGGCTAATTATTGGTTTGGTAAAAGAAGTGACCCGTTAATTAAAGCGTTATACCTGATTACAGGGTCAATTGTGTTATTCAATTACGTTTATAAAATGTGGATTCCTCACCTTCATTAGCATGTTTTATCAAATCCGTTTCTATTGTTATTGCGTAAATGTCGAATATGAAGTATTCAATATTAATTCTGGTATTACTGCTAACATTAACCTGCAAAAAAGGAGAAAAGGCAATGGCTAATGAAGATAGTACAGTTGCAAATATGGGCAAACAGTTAAATTATCTTGCCCTTGGCGATTCCTATACTATAGGAGAGTCGGTAGCTACAAATGAAAACTTTCCAAACCAACTGGCAAATGAACTTGTAAAAAACGGTCTAAGGGTAAACCCACCAATTATTGTGGCCAAAACAGGCTGGACAACCGCCGAATTGCAGTTGGGAATCAAAAACACGAAACTCCCTGAGTATAAATTTGATATCGTTACCCTGTTGATTGGCGTAAATAATCAATATAGAGGAGAATCAATAGATGTCTACCGCAAGGAGTTTAAGGAACTTTTGCAAACTGCTATTAATTTTGCAAATGATAAATCTCATGTTTTTATAATATCAATTCCTGATTGGGGGGCCACACCACATGGCCAGCAAAGTGGTCGTGATCCGAAAGTTATTACTAAGGAAATAGATGCCTTTAATGCTATAAACAAAGAAGAAACATTGGCTGCGGGTTTGAGTTACACAAACATTACTCCATTTTCCAGATTAGCGTTGTCTGACAAAACCCTGGTCGCTGCAGATGGTTTGCACCCATCTGGAAAGATGTATGCCGGATGGGTTACAAGTTTAGCCCCATTGGTATCGAATAGTTTAAAGTAACTTATTGTCTAATCTGTTTTCGAAGTTATGTATCTGTAGTCTTTAATTACAGTTTTTAAGAAATCTAATTCGTTCATACCTGCCGGTATTTTAATGGCAAGATGAGCTGCAATCCTCTCTGACATTGTATAAATTAAATCAGCATTGTTTGTTTTGTAAAAAGTGCTTATCACTTCATGAATTAACTCGGCATCCCTATCAGAAAGCTGGTCAGCATATGCAAAAACCGGTGTGTATTCCTCTTCTACCGGATGAAAAGCAATATGGTCAAAGTTAGTGCGGGGAATTGTTTTTATAAGCGTGGTACCTGCTACTATATCGCCAATTCTTTGTTTATTCTCCGTTATTGCAATGCAGATTAATCCGCCCATCTGAGCGGTTAACAGAAAATCAACCAGTCTGAATAACCAACGGATGAAATACTGACCCAAACTTGCCTGACTGCCGTTTAGGCTAATTACTTTGATCTTCATTAATTTCTTTCCTATGCTTTGCCCATTCATAAAAATCTCAGAAATTAGAGGGTAAAAAACGAAGCAGGCCCCGTAAACTGACCAGATATAAATCATAACAACTGTTGATTGTGAAGTTGCGGTAAGTCCTGTTAATAGTAAAAGCAGAACCCCAACTACGATAAAAGCCGCCAGATCAATTAATCTTGCAGCTACCCGTTCCCCTAATCCCGCAACGGGATAATCAATAGCTACGTGCTGACTGGTATTTACCTGTATTGTTTCCATATAAACTCAAACTTAGATAAAATTTAAAACAAAGAAATGTTCGGGAGAATTAAAATAATGATAATTAATTTTTCTTGTAAAAATCTTTTTTATGCTATTTTACATCAAAATTAAAGCCCTCAAAAAAACCTATGAGAGAATCGTTGTTCGTTAAACAGAATTCCAGTAAGTGGAAATCATATGAGCAAATGAGTGTGGCAACACCAGATGAGCTTGCCGATAGGTTTGTTGATATTACCAATGATCTTGCTTACGCTAAAACATTTTACCCAAAATCAAAGACAACAGAATATTTAAATGGGGTAGCCGCATTGCTCCATCAATCCATTTATAAAAATAAAAAGGAGGGTAGCAATACCTTTATTCAATTCTGGAAATTTGAATTGCCGGTGCTGTTTTATACCTATAGGAGGCAGTTATTGTACGCTTTAATATTTTTTATAATCTCAAGCTTAATAGGAATATTATCTGCAAAATACGATGATACTTTCTTGAGGTTAATTCTTGGTGATGGATATGTAAATATGACTAATGAAAACATTGCCAAAGGAGATCCGTTTGGTGTTTATAAACAGCAAAGTGAGTTCAGTATGTTCTTTAGCATTGCCACCAACAACATTTATGTTTCTTTACTAATGTTTGTAAGCGGAATATTTTTCTCAATAGGGCCGGTGTTCTTTATTTTAAGGAATGGGATTATGCTAGGTTCGTTCGAATATTATTTTTTTAGTAAAGGACTGGGAATAGAATCTATACTGGTAATATGGATTCATGGAACTTTAGAAATATCAGCCATTATTATTGCCGGTGGCGCTGGTTTGGTTTTGGGACATGGGCTGCTGTTCCCTAAAACATATACACGTGCTCAGGCATTTATAAAAAGCGCAAAAGACGGCACCAAAATAGCTTTAGGGATAGTACCTATACTTGTAGTGGCAGCCATGTTTGAAAGTTTTGTTACAAGGCACACAGATATGCCACTTTGGCTAAGTATTTCTATTCTTGGAGGGTCATTTTTATTTATTGTTTGGTATGTAATACTATATCCTATACAACTCATTAAACGCACTCAAAATATAAACAATGCAGAATAAATTAGAATTTAGAAAACTCAGAGAGTTTGGAGAAATCATTAATGATATGTTTCAGTTCATAAAACAGAACTTTAAACCATTAATGAAAACATATATTTACTTATGCGGTTTTTTCGTGCTAGCCGGAATGCTTGCCGCTATCATGTATCAGCTTGGATTAAAGGATCTAGGTTTCGGTTATATGGGCGCATCAGCAAGTTCTAATCCCATTACAAGGCTTAGCCAGTTATTTACATTTAATTATTTTCTGGTAATTATATTTTCTGTGCTAAACTATACCGCTATAGTGGTATCAACCTTAAGTTTTATAGCCTTATATATCCAAAAAGATAATCAGGCACCATCTGTGGATGAGGTTTGGGCTTATTTTAAGTATTATTTTCTTAGGGTGTTTGGAAGTAGCATTGCTATAGGTATTTTTCTTGTTCTTTGCTTTCTATTTTGTGGTCTGCCATTCGTGTACGTATTTCCGGCGATGTCTCTTTTTTATTCTATCATGGTGCTGGAGAACGGGAGCTTCGAATATTCATTTAGCCGGTCTTTTAAACTGCTAAAAGATCAATGGTGGGTTACTGCCGGGGCAATATTTGTTATATGGATAATCACTTATGCGTGCATGTCAATGGCATCTATTCCAGCTATAATACTTACTATGGCTGCCGCTTTTACAAAAGCATCAACTGGTATGAGTACGTTAGCTATTATAAGCGCGACAGTTATTCAATACGTATGTCAGGTATTCATGATCTTGCCAGTTATAGGTGTTTCACTTTGTTATTTTAATTTAGTAGAACGTTTGGAAAATACCGGATTGCTGGAAAGGATAAACAAGTTAGGGAAGGCTGAATCGGATTTAAATTCTACCTCCGAAGAATACTAATATGCGAATACTGGTCTTCTTTTTTCTTTTTTTTGGAATACTCCAGGTTCAGGCAAACGTAGGGGGCAGGGATTCTATTGCTAAAAAAACGGTTGTTAGATTAGATAGTACCAATGTTAATCTTCGTAAATTCGATAAAAGCAAATTGGATACTTATAGTAAAAAAACTGATTTTATTTATGATGATGCACCCGCTCCAAATCTTAGTTTATGGGATCGGTTTTGGTTGTGGGTTTGGGATTTAATTGGTAAAACTTTAAATAACAAGGTGACTGGGGGCCTTGTAAAATACCTGGCAATTGTTGTACTGGTTGGGTTGGTGGTTTTCTTAGTGCTAAAAATAATTGGGGCAGATCTGAAAATATTTTCTCGGCAGTCTCAAAAAGTGGAGGTCCCTTATACGGAATCTGACGATAACATTCATGAAATTAATTTCAATGATCAAATAGAAAAGGCCGTAGCAACCGCTAATTACAGATTAGCAGTTAGGCTTTTATATTTGAGAACACTTAAGAAGTTAAGTGACAGGAGCCTGATTCACTGGCTTCCTGAAAAAACAAATCAAACATATATTAGTGAGATTAACGATCCCGATAAGAAAAAGGAGTTCAGCAAGCTTACTCATCAATTTGAATACGTTTGGTACGGCGAATTTTTTATTGATAAGGAAAACTTCTATATCATTAAAGATACTTTTGAACGGTTTAATTTGCCTGGCGCATGAAGGGATTAAAACGATATCTTATATTGAGTGCGGTGTTTCTGGTAGGCTACCTACTGGCCCAATATTATAAACCCAAGCCAACAAACTGGACTCCAACTTACTTAAAAGAAGATAAGATCCCTTTTGGCAACTATCTGCTGTTTCACGAAATACATGATTTATTTCCGAAAACAGAACTGAGGGTAACAAGAGATCCAGTATACAATACTTTAAGGGATAAGAAATTTAGTAGTACTAGTTACCTTTTTATTGCTCATAAAATAGAGCTTGATAAGCTGGATTTTAAGGAGCTTGTTTCCTTTGTAAAGGAAGGTAATAATGTTTTTATTGCTGCTTTTCAAATAGGTAAAACTTTAAGTAGTACACTTAAATTAGAAATAGGGTCGTCATTTAGTGATTTTTCAGATGAAAAATCCACTAGTGTTAATTTCGTCAATCCGACATTAAGAGCTGAACACGATTACGCATTTGGAAAGCAAATTGTTGAACAGTATTTCAATAAAATTGATACTTCGAGAGCAACGGTATTAGGTCAAAATAACGACGGGAAACCTAACTTTATTAAGTATAGTTTCGGTAAGGGAAATATATACATTTTGCCAAATCCCCGGTTATTTACAAATTATAGCCTGTTAAACCCTTTAGGTGCAGAGTATGCTGCAAAGGCACTTTCTTATCTGCCCACTTCAACAAATTTAATATGGGATGAACATAATACACGTGGTAATATTGATGATTCCGCCGTTTTACGGGTAATCTTTAGAAATGAGTCGTTGCGCTGGGCTTATTATCTGTCTTTAATAGGATTAATAGTCTTTGTTATATTTGAAATGAAGCGTAGGCAACGAATAATTCCTGTAATAGAACCATTAAAGAACTCATCATTAGATTTTGTTAAGGTTGTTGGAAAAGTATATTACCAGCAAAGGGACAATAGTGATATTGCAAAAAAGAAGATCAACTATTTTCTTGAGCACATCAGAAGTACCTATAACCTGAAAACAACAACAATTGATAAAGAATTAGAAACAGCATTAAATATCAGATCAGGAGTTCAGCAAGAAACGATTGGTCTATTGTTTAATACTATAGAAGCAATAAATGCCAATCACCATGTTGATGATGCAATGTTGATTAACCTTAATAAACTAATTGAAAGATTTTATAAACAAGCTCAATAAATTATGGAACCGGAAATTTTTAATGAAAGAACCGACTTGACTGCACTTAATCAGGCTGTTGATCAGATAAGACAAACACTGAGCAGCATTATTATTGGGCAAAAAGAAACAATTGATTTTCTTATTGCAGCCTTACTTGCCGATGGCCATATTTTACTTGAAGGTGTTCCGGGTGTGGCTAAAACATTAAGTGCTAAACTTGTTGCGAAAAGTATTGATGCTTCATTTTCTAGGATTCAGTTTACTCCTGATTTAATGCCCTCGGATGTACTGGGCACTTCGGTATTTGATCCAAGGTCTTCATCGTTTGAATATAGAAAAGGACCAATATTCGGACATATTATATTAGTAGATGAGATAAACAGAGCCCCGGCAAAAACTCAATCGGCTTTGTTTGAAGTGATGGAAGAACGACAAATAACTGTAGATGGACATACCTATCAAATGGATGAGCCGTTTATGGTATTGGCTACCCAAAACCCAATAGAACAAGAAGGGACTTACAGGCTTCCTGAAGCTCAGCTAGATAGATTTTTATTTAAAATTGAAGTAAGATATCCAACACTTGAAGAAGAAATAATTATCCTTCAGAATCAACATCAGCAAAAACTAGAACAGGAAATAAACGCAGTTAAAGCGGTTTTGAGTATTGATAAGATCAAGAAATGCAGGGCCATAATTAAAGCTTTACATGTTGAACCAAAGCTAATAGAATATGCTGCAAGAATAACTCACGAAACAAGGAATAATAAATCACTCTATTTGGGTGCTTCACCGCGAGCATCTTTAGCAATGATCAATAGCGCCAAAGCTATTGCAGCGATGCAGGGACGTGATTTTATTACCCCTGAAGATATAATAAAAGTTGCAGCACCTGTGCTAGCCCACAGAATTATGTTAACACCTGATAAAGAAATGGAAGGACTTACACCGGCAGATGTAGTTGGGCAAATTATTCAAAAATTAGAGATTCCAAGGTAACAGCGAAGCTTTTGAAAAACTTTTTTATTACATATTATAAAGACCTGTTTTTAGGTAAAAAGCTGTTTGCAGGAATTGGGCTTTGCGCCACATTATTTTTGTTTTCTTTCTTTTTGCCATGGCTTGGTGATATTCCATTTGTCGCTTTTTCGATTTTGATGGCATTGATTGCTATAGACATGATCTTGCTTTACCGGCAAAATAAAGGCTTCTTTTTAAGAAGAGACGTTCCGGAGAGATTAAGTAATGGCGATGAAAATGAAATCAATATTTATATAGAAAGCTTTTATCCCTTTGCCACTAAAGTTGGTGTCATTGATGAAATTCCATGGCAATTTCAAAAACGAGATATTTGGTTTGCAAGTAATTTAAAAGCACGGGAACGCAAAACAATAAATTATGTTTTAAGACCTACCAAAAGAGGGGAGTATGTATTCGGGTTGGTTCGTTTATATGTTAGTTCTCCGCTGGGCTTAATTACCAGAAGATTTAACTTCGGAGAAGAAAAGACCGTGCCGGTTTACCCCTCATTCTTGCAACTAAGAAGATACGAATTGATGGCTGTCTCAAACAGATTAAGTGAGATTGGAATTAAAAAGATAAGAAGGATTGGTCACAGTTTGGAGTTTGATCAGGTAAAGAATTATGTCCAGGGTGATGATTACAGAACAGTAAACTGGAAAGCAACTGCCCGGAAAGGGGAGTTGATGGTTAATTCGTTTACAGACGAAAAGGCTCAGCATGTGTATTGTATAATTGATAAGTCAAGAGTTATGAAAATGCCTTTTGAGGGGCTAAGCTTATTGGATTATGCTATTAATGCAAGTCTAGTTCTCTCTAACGTTGCTTTATTAAAAGAAGATAAAGCAGGGCTAATTACGATAGCTGAAAAGACAGGGAGTATTGTCCCGGCCGATCGAAAACCTGCCCAGCTGGGTAGGATTATGGAGGTTTTGTATAAAGAAAAAACACGGTACCTGGAAACTAACATGGAGAACTTGTACACAAGTATAAGGAGCGTTATGAAACAGCGGAGCTTGCTGGTGTTTTTTACGAATTTTGAAAGCATGTCTGCTTTAACCAGACAGCTGCCATTTTTAAAACGTATTGCCAAATTTCATTTGTTGCTAATTGTATTTTTTGAAGATACGGAACTGAAGTCCCTTACAGAGGATGAAGTAAAGGATGTAGAGGGGATTTATATTAAAACCATAGCCAACAAGTTCGCTTACGAGAAAAAACTAATTGTAAAGGAACTTGCCAGACATGGGATTCTAAGTATTCTTACTCCACCAGAAAAACTAACTGTAAACGTAATTAATAGGTATCTTTCTATTAAAGCCCAGCAGAAACTCTAATAAGGCTTAGCACTCAGGTAAACTTATTGGAATATTGGTAGCCAAACCACCATCAGAAGTTTCTTTATATTTTGAGTTCATATCCAAAGCAGTTTCCCACATAGTATTTACCACTGCATCTAAACTTACTTTAGCTTTATCCGGATTACTTTGTAAAGCAAGCTGACTTGCGGTAATTGCCTTAATCGCACCCATTGTATTTCTTTCAATACAAGGAATTTGAACTAAACCACCAATAGGATCGCAAGTAAGCCCTAAATGATGTTCCATCGCTATTTCAGCAGCCATTAAAACCTGTCTCTGTGAGCCACCCAGGCATTCAGTAAGTGCAGCAGCAGCCATTGCTGATGATACCCCTATTTCGGCCTGACATCCGCCCATAGCAGCTGATATAGTAGCTCCCTTTTTAAAAATGCTGCCTATTTCAGATGCACAAGCAATAAATTGTGTAATTTTTTCTTCAGCAAAGCCATCGCAAAATGTTATAAAGTATTGGAGTACGGCAGGGATAACTCCTGCAGCGCCATTGGTTGGAGCTGTTACCACTCTGCCAAACGAAGCGTTCTCTTCATTAACGGCCAATGCAAAACAACTAACCCAGTCAAGAGTGTAATTAAAACCATTTCCGCCTGCTCTAATGGCCGTCACCCAACTTTCGTAGTTAGTATAAACACCATTGCCAATTAATCTTTTATTAAGCGCCACAGCCCTTCTTGCTACGTTCAATCCGCCAGGTAAAAAACCTGAGGTATGGCAACCCCTATAAATACAATCCTTCATTACATTGAAGTGTTGCAAAATTCCTGTTCTTGTAGCAGTCTCTGTCCGCCAGGCCAGTTCATTTTCCAGTACAACTTCCGAAACTTTAAGCCCAGTAGTAAGACACCAGTGCAAGAGATCAGCGGCTTTTTCAATCGGGAAAGGTAAATCAACCTGTTCCCTTTCTTTACCATCTTCACCTTCCTTAATTACAAAGCCGCCTCCTATTGAGTAGTAGGTTTCAGATATAGCCTTGCCGGTTTTTAAGAAAGCCTGAAAGGTAACAGCATTGGGATGGAAGGGTAAGCTTTCAAAAAATAAGAACACCAGATCGTCATCATAGTTAAATGTAATGGGCTGCTCACCCGCAAGTACTAACGAATGATTTTTCTTAATAGATTCTATTGTACTGTCAATGGAACTTACATCAAAAGTTACCGGATCAGCACCCGTTAAGCCCAGTAATATGGCAACATCAGTTCCATGTCCTATCCCGGTTTTAGCTAAGGACCCGTAAAGCAAAATCTTTATCTGCTCAACTTCTCCAAGCAGGTTTTGCTCCTTTAATGAAGCTGTGAATTGTTGTGCAGCGCGCCACGGGCCAAGTGTGTGGGAACTTGATGGGCCAATACCTATTTTAAAAATATCAAATACTGATATCTGTTCTCTTTGCATGATGCAAAGCTAAAATTTAAAAGTCAAATGCTATGATATTTCTATCCTGAAGCATGCGATCTACAAATTTTTTATGGTTTTTAGGGCTTCCTACTGCTATCCATGTTCCACTGATGATGCCATTGGCAAGCTCCTGTTTGCCTCTTGTGAGCTTAAGTTTAGATGTTTTAATATCTTCTTCATACTTTTCCAGGCTTTCATTCTCAAATCTTTTTACAATTCTGTACACCCTTTTAGTAAAACGACGCTCTACCATATCTTCCAGAAATGGAAAAGTGAACAATGCCAGCAAAACCACCAAAGTTACACCTACTGCCTGCTCATAATATCCAGCGCCAATAGCCATACCAATTGCAGCTACAATCCATATTACGCAGGCCGTAGTTAAGCCTTTAACCTGATTGTCTTCTTTAAAAATAACGCCGGCACCCAAAAAGCCTATCCCGGTAACAATATTGGAAGCAATGCGATCACGGCTGCTTAATCCAATCTTTATCGACAGAATTGTAAACAGTGTGGCACCAAGGCCAATCATAATCATCGTTTTTAACCCAGCCTGTTTGCTTCTAAATTCTCGCTCAGCGCCAATTAAACCGCAAAGTAAGGTTGCCATTAAGAATTTATTGACTTCGCTAAGCGTAATGAAATGACCGTTTTCTAAAAAAATCTCCATCATATTTTAACTACCTAAATATAACAAAGATTTAAAACAAAAAGACCCGCTGTTTACAGCGGGTCTTTTTTATAAGTGCAAGGTGAATAATATTACATCATTCCACCCATGCCACCACCACCCATAGGAGGCATAGCAGCACCTGCAGGAGCTTCTTCAGGATCATCAGCTAAAACAACTTCAGTTGTTAATAACATAGCTGCAATTGAAGCCGCGTTTTCTAATGCCACACGACCAACTTTAGTTGGATCGATAACACCAGCTGCTATTAAGTTTTCATATACATCAGTACGGGCATTGTAACCGAAGTCAGCTTTACCTTCTTTAACTTTTTGTACAACGATAGAGCCTTCGATACCAGCATTTTGGCAAATCTGACGTAAAGGCTCCTCTATAGCACGACGAATAATCTGGATACCAGTAGTTTCATCATCATTAGAACCTTTCATGCCATCTAAAGCCTCAATAGCTCGGATGAAAGCAACACCACCACCAGCTACGATACCTTCTTCAACCGCTGCACGAGTTGCATGTAAAGCATCATCAACACGGTCCTTTTTCTCTTTCATTTCAACTTCAGAAGCTGCACCAACATAAAGAACCGCAACACCGCCAGCTAATTTAGCCAAACGCTCTTGCAATTTTTCTTTGTCATAATCAGATGTAGTAGTCTCAATTTGAGCTTTGATCTGGTTAACACGAGCTTTGATATCGTCAGACTGACCAGCACCATTGATGATTGTAGTGTTGTCTTTGTCAACAACAACTTTCTCAGCAGTACCTAAATAAGTAAGGTCAGCGTTTTCTAATTTATAACCTCTTTCTTCAGAAATAACAGTACCACCAGTTAAGATAGCGATGTCTTCTAACATTGCTTTCCTTCTGTCACCAAAACCTGGAGCTTTAACAGCAGCAACTTTCAGAGATCCACGGATTTTGTTAACTACTAAAGTAGCTAAAGCTTCACCGTCTAAATCCTCAGCAATAATTAATAGTGGTTTTCCAGTTTGAACTTGTTTTTCTAATACAGGCAACAATTCTTTCATGTTGCTGATTTTTTTATCGTAGATTAAAATGTAAGGGTTTTCTAGTTCCGCTTCCATTTTATCAGCATTAGTTACAAAATATGGAGACAGGTAACCACGGTCAAATTGCATACCTTCAACTGTTTTTACTTCAGTTTCAGTTCCTTTTGCTTCTTCAACAGTGATAACGCCATCTTTACCAACTTTGCCCATAGCTTCAGCGATTAAAGCGCCAATTACTTCGTCATTGTTAGCAGAGATAGATGCAACTTGTTTAATTTTGTTGTTGTCTTCACCTACAGTTTGTGATTGAGATTTTAAATTCTCAACAATAGCAGTAACAGCTTTATCGATACCGCGTTTTAAATCCATTGGATTTGCACCAGCAGCTACGTTTTTAATACCAGCAGTTACAATTGCCTGAGCCAATACAGTTGCAGTTGTAGTTCCGTCACCTGCAATATCTGCAGTTTTAGAAGCCACTTCTTTAACCATTTGAGCGCCCATATTTTCAATTGGGTCTTTTAATTCAATTTCTTTAGCTACTGTAACACCATCTTTAGTGATTGCAGGTGAGCCAAATTTCTTGTCAATAATTACGTTGCGACCTTTTGGGCCTAAAGTTACTTTTACAGCATTAGCCAAAATGTCAACACCTCTTTTCAGTGAGTCACGGGCTTCTACATTATATTTTACTTGTTTTGCCATTTTATTTATTTTGATTCTTGTTTAAGCTGAAATGGATTAAGCATTAACCAATTTCATTTCAATAATTATACTTGGATTAAAGAGTTCCTAAGATATCAGAATCTCTCATAATTAAATACTCAGTACCTTCAATAGTAACTTCAGTGCCACCATATTTACTGTATAAAACCTGATCACCAACCTTAACACTTAATGGGATTAGATTTCCGGTTTGATCAGCATATTTACCAGGACCAACAGCTACTACTACTCCTTGTTGAGGTTTTTCTTTAGCGGTATCAGGGATATAAATACCAGAAGCTGTTTTTTCTTCTGCAGCAGCAGCTTCAACAACTACTCTATCTGCATTAGGTTTAAAGTTTAAAGCCATAACTTATTATTGTTTTGTTTTTAGATTTATAAATGTAAAAGTAATTTAATTACGCAGGAAAGAACATATCAGTTTTTATGCCAAGGAGGCTAAGCTTGACAAATTTACACAGCATTGTCAGCTAATGGATTAAGCTAAACTGTTTTTGTGTCAGAGTGGCAGGGGCATAAAAAAGCCCGGCAAGATATTATCCTTCCGGGCTTTTGCATCCTTTATAAAATATAAGGACTTATTTTTTTGTTGTGTCAGTTGCTGCTGGTGGTGTGTTTGCAGGAGCAGTACTACCGCCCCCTATTGGAGGTGGAGTAGGAGTTTTGTCAAGTTGGTTCTGAATTTTAGAGCCAGCTACAGCTGCTGAACCGCCTGATTTACCAATAGTTGTAATTGATAAAGTAAGCACAACAACAAGTGCCAGTAAAATCCAGGTTCCTTTTTCTAAAACGTCGCCTGTACGTTGAACACCAAACATATTACTGCCAGATCCGCCTGTTGCCAGACCACCACCTTTAGGATTTTGTATCAAAACAAATAGCGCTAAGGCAATACAAATGATGATTAATAAAATAATTAAGAAAAGCATATTATGTTAGGTTGTTAAATTTTTCTTTCTATCGATTGAATAAGGTCGGCAAAGTAACGGCTTTTTTCTGGAAACATCAAACTTAATTTTTCATAAGTCTCTATGGCCTTGTCATAAAGCATCTGTTCAATATAGATGTTTGCTAATGTTTCAGATACGAGATCATTATGATCCTCCGCACTTTTTTTAGCTTTATTCTCGTTATTTATTTGTTCTGGCTTCGGTGGACTTATCTGAGGCTCGTTCTTTATAAAGCTTTCTATAATTTCATCTCCCTTTGTGCGAGGTTTAAACTCACTTGCAGAATAGTCAATTTCCTCTTCATCAAATGGGCTTTGCATATGAAATATGTTCTCTACATATTGCTGCTGCAGCTCATTTGCTTTTTTGTTTACATCAGGCTTTTCTTCTTTCTTCACCTGTTTAGGTGAGGCATAAGGTTGAAATATTTGTTGATGCTCTTTTCTTGTTTTGGCCAACCACCATAAAAATGTATAGGGAAGCTGATCATCATCATATTTACTGATTACAATGGTATCATCTTCTTCTACTGATTCTGTTTCCTGATATTCTTCAATTTGAGTAACCTCCAGAGTTTCCGGTGCAGGCTCAACTTTAAAGTTTTCCTGAAAAGCAAAGAAATCTGTGGCAACAATGTTCTCTAAAACAAGATCATCCTCTCGTTTTTCTCTACTTTCCTGATTATATTCACTGATATCAACCTCACCAATTTCATCAAAAACCTCCTGATCATCGGTTATCTGCAATTCTTCCGATTCGCCTGGAACCTCGTCAATAATAACTTCGTCTAAAGTTTCCGGATCATTGCCAAAAGGACTTGAAAAAGAGTGGCTGATGATATTGAAGTCACCCGATTCCAGAGATTCTGTTTCGTGAAGAAAATTATGAAGTAGTTGTCCGTTAGTATATAAAGCAGCTGTGGCGAGATTAGCATTGCCCGAGTTGGTATTTAAAGAAGCTTTTGCCAGAAGAAGATGAACAGGCTGAAAATAAGGATGCTGCTTAGCAAAATCTTGCAGCATAGCGGAATCATGCTGAGAAACTTTCTCAGGCGCGGCAATCAATTCTGCCAGCTTTTCTTTAATGTTTATATCCTGCTCCACGCTGCTAAGTTAACAATTGATCTCTATTTTAACCTACCATTGTGCGAAAGCCCTGTTAAAAATATCTTCATTAAGCTGAGCAGTAACGTCTTTAATTAGACCCGGTTCTTGTGCCTGTAAATTTCCGGCTAGTTTAAAATCCTTATGACGTTCAAAAGATTGCTCAAAGCTTTTTGTGGGATCAAGATTGTTTACATACTTAACATTAACCGTTATAGATAACCTGTTTGCGCCTGCTGTAGGTTGCTTGTTGTCAGTTATTGCTACAGGAGTAATACTATATCCGGTAATATTTCCAGAAAAAACACCGTGAGCATCATTCGGCGTAATGCTTAAGCTGGTTTGATTCCTGATGCGTGTTTTCAATTCCTCAGTAAACTGTGAGCTTAAAGATGCTACCACTAAAGGCGCATTGTTCTCGAAAACATTAACACTAATCGTTTTCATCCCCTCTGGAATGGAAATTCCTTTTAGCCCTACTGTACAGCTGCTAAAAAGGAATAATAATATGATTATAGATAAATTTCTCATCCTTAATTTAAATTCAGTTCTTTAATTTTTCTATATAATGTACGTTCAGAGATACCTAATTCCTGAGCAGCAAACTTGCGTTTTCCTTTATGCTTTCTCAGTGCTTTTTTAATCAGGTCAGATTCCTTGTCTATTAATGATAATGATTCCTCAACTTCTTCTGCTTCATGAGTATAGTTGTAATCAACCGGTGCGTTTTGAACTGGTTTTTTAATAGTAAGAGTTGGTTGCTCACTACCAAAAGTTTGATCTACCTCTTGGTAAAGCTGATTAATGTAATGAGGATTGTCAGCCATGATGTGCGAAGTATTACCTCCGCTCTGGATGATTTCGGCAACCAGTTTTTTCAATTCCATCATGTCTTTTTTCATATCAAAAAGTACCTTGTAAAGAATATCTCTTTCGGTATAATCTTCCTTGCTACTGCCATTAATTGCTACAGGTAGGTTGGTGGCACTTTCATTTGGAATATAATTCAGTAGAGCCGTTGCACTAACATTTCTTTCTTTTTCGAGAACGCAGATTTGTTCAGCAATATTTTTTAGTTGCCTTACATTTCCAGGCCAGCTGTAATTGCTTAGTATCTGTATTGCTTCGGGCTCAAGCTGTATGCCGGGGCTGCGGTACTTATCACTAAAATCCGCGGCAAACTTTCTAAATAATAAATAAATATCCTCTTTGCGCTCGTGCAAAGCAGGAATACGCAAGGGAACAGTATTTAATCTATAATATAAATCTTCGCGGAACTTGCCGGATTTTACACGATTATAAACATCAACGTTAGTTGCTGCAATAATTCGCACATCTGTTTTTTGTACTTTAGAAGAGCCAACTCTAAGGTATTCACCACTCTCGAGAATACGTAACAGACGAGCCTGAGTACCTAATGGTAATTCCGCAACCTCATCAAGGAAAATAGTACCACCATTTGCTACCTCAAAATAGCCTTTACGGGCCTCATGTGCCCCGGTAAAAGATCCTTTTTCGTGACCGAATAATTCCGAGTCAATAGTTCCTTCAGGAATAGCACCGCAGTTCACTGCAATAAAAGCCCCGTGTTTGCGCGTACTCATCTGGTGAATGATGTGAGAGAAAACCTCTTTACCACTACCACTTTCACCGGTAATTAAAACAGACATGTCGGTTGGAGCAACCTGCCTGGCAATATCTATAGCCCGGTTTAATAGTGGAGAACCACCAATTATCCCAAAACGATTTTTTATGTCTTGTACGTCCAATGTAATCTGTGTTTAATTAAACAATCTCAGGTTCTTCAACAACAACAGTCCCCAATAGGGTAGCTGATGTACAACGTTCAATATATACATTTACATATTGCCCTGCTGCAACACCCTCTGTTGCCGGGAAAACCACCATTGCATTCTGGTCATTTCTACCACAAAAATCTTTATCCGATTTCTTAGAAGTCCCCTCAACTAAAATCCTAACAGTTTTTCCAACAAATTGTTGTAAACGATATAAAGAAGTTTCTTGTTGTTTAAGTAAAATTTCACTCAATCTGCGCTTTTTAACCTCTTCTGGAATATCATCTTCGAGTTTACGGGCAGCCAGAGTTCCCGGACGCTCAGAATAGCTAAAGGTAAACGCGAAATCATATTTCACATAATCCATAATGCTAAGCGTTTCCTGATGCTCTTCTTCCGTTTCTGTACAAAATCCGGCAATAATATCTGATGAAATAGCACAGTCAGGAATAATATTTCTAATGGCATCAATCCTGTTAATGTACCACTCTCTTGTATAAGTACGGTTCATTAATTCCAATACCCTACTGCTTCCTGACTGAACAGGCAAGTGAATATAATTACAGATATTATCGTGTTTAGCGATAGTATATAAAACTTCGTCAGTAATATCTTTAGGGTGAGAAGTAGAGAAACGAATTCTTAATTCGGGACTAATCAAAGCAACTTTTTCAAGTAATTGAGCAAAGTTAACCTCAATTTCAGCACTATCATCAGCATCATTACCTTTCCACTTATAAGAATCTACATTCTGACCAAGTAAAGTAACCTCTTTATAGCCATTGTTAAATAAGTCCTGAGCTTCGGCAATAATCGAGTGCGGGTCTCTGCTACGCTCGCGACCTCTTGTAAAAGGTACTACACAAAAAGAACACATATTATCGCAGCCGCGCATAATGGAAATAAATGCAGTAATGCCGTTTCCGTTTAACCTAACCGGACTAATGTCTGCATAAGTTTCTTCACGAGACAATAGCACATTTATAGCTTTATGTCCACTTTCTACTTCATTTAATAATTGCGGTAATTCACGGTATGCATCTGGTCCAACAACCACATCAACTAACTTTTCTTCTTCCAGAAATTTTGATTTCAAGCGTTCAGCCATGCAGCCCAGAACGCCTACAATAAGTTTAGGATTTCTACGCTTTTCAACACCAAATTGTGATAAGCGGTTACGAACTCTTTGCTCTGCATTTTCGCGGATAGAGCAAGTATTTATAAAAACCACATCAGCCTCCTTATAGTCGCCTGTAGTTTCAAATCCCTGATCTAATAAAATAGATGCAACAATTTCACTATCGGCAAAATTCATTTGGCAACCATAACTTTCAATATACAGTTTGCGGCCATTGCGCACTAAAGGTGCATCAACAATTAAAGCCTCGCCCTGGCGCTCTTCATCATGTGTTTTATCTGTCAACTGTAAATCAATCATAAATGGTCAATTGTTTTATGGGCTTCAAAAATACATAATTTAATTTACAAATGACAAATTGGCAGTGATTTTACATTCAAATGAAATGCTTATTAAACCCAGGACTGCTTCTATGCCTCAATAGTCTAAACAATACATTTAGTATTGGGTTATTATTGCGAATACTTTTGGTTTGTTTTGCTTTTTTCCTGCTTAAGCAAAACAATAGCAAAAGAAAAGCAAAAGGATAGCAAAAGAAATGTATGACTTTTTATAGGCAAACATTGTGCCTGCAGCCATTGTTACTATACTTTAATACTTAAAGCTTATGGTTCAGAACAAAGCAGGAAAGTACAGATTGTTAAAATGGATAGGTGGCGTTTTAGGTGGTTTAATTCTTATTATCGCTGGGGTAGCCTTATATTTCAGTGCGAAATGGAAACCGCTACTTACCGAAAAGATAAAAGATGGGGTTTACAATGGCTCACAAAAGCTTTACACAATTAATTTTAAAGATATTCATCTTAATCTGATAACCGGAAGTGCGGTTCTGGATAGTGTTACGCTAACTCCTGATACGACTGTTTTTAATCAGCTAAAGGAATTGAAACTTGCCCCTGCCAATTTGTTTCAAATAAAACTGGCGCGTCTGCAGTTAACTAGAATTGGTGTGCTCACAGCTTATTTTAAGAAACAGGTAGTAATGAATTCTATTGTTCTGGAGCAACCATCAATTAATATGATCCATTATAAAGTCAAAAAAATTGACAGCGCTGCTGATGAGAGGAGTTTGTATGATCAGATATCTAAAACACTTAAATCGATTCATGTAAAGGCCATTAAAATAGTAGATGCTGATTTTGATTACATCAACGGAGCTACGTCTAAACCTTTAAATTCTATAAAGCACTTAAATGTCAATATTAAAGATCTACTCATTGATTCGCTTTCTAAGTTTGATACCACACGCTTTTATTATACAAAGGATATTGGTTTTGAATTGACCGGCTACAAATCTACAGGTAAGGATAAAATGTATACCCTGAAAATAGATACGGTGGCCGGTTCAGTAAAAGATAAATCTATTCGTGTAAAGGGCTTACAAATGATTCCACTTTATCCTGATCTTGAATTTAGCAGAAAGTATCAATATGGAAAAGACAGATATGATCTAACTTTTAATGAAATAGCTTTAGCAGGGGTAGATTTTACTAAACTAAGTGCCGAGGGCAATCTATATGCAAGAATTTTAAAGATAGGCCCTGCAAAGGCGGCGATATTTGTTAACAGGGAGTTGCCTCCACCTCCTAATTTTGATAAGGCTCATAACTTTCCGCATGTAGCGCTTAAGAGATTACCTATTCAGACTATTGTTGATACTGTTAAGTTAACCAACATCGATGTTGCTTATACAGAATACAATCCTATAACCCAAAAAAGAGGAACGGTATACTTCCAGAACCTTAGCGGAAATATTCTCAACTTAACTAATGATTCGCTTCAGGTGGCAAAAAACAATCATGCTGTTGCCAATCTAACAGCACTGGTAATGAAAACAAGTAGGATCAGAGTTGCTATAAACTTTAACCTGACGGATAAAAATGCCTCTTTTACCTATAAGGGGAATGTAGCACCAATGAATATGATGGTTTTAAATCCGATGGCAAAAAATATGGGGTTAGTTGAAATTGAGAGTGGTCAAATGCAGGGTACTGATTTTGATATTCAGGCTAATGTAAATGGAGCTTCGGGGATTGTTCATTTCTATTATAAAGACCTTAAAATAAAATTGCTTAAAGAGGGTGAAAATGGAGGAATAGGCAAGAAGAAAGGGTTTTTGTCTTTTCTGGCCAACAGCCTTTTAATTGAAGATGCAAACCCCTCAAAAGGAGAGGCTCCTAGAACAGCCAGAATTACTTTTCAAAGAACTCCTGCCGCCTCATTTTTTAATCTATTATGGAAAGGCGTTTTTGTAGGTATGAGGGAAACCGTTGGGTTAGGTATTGTACCTGTAAAAACACCGGAAGAAGCAATGGAAAAAGTAAAAGATAAAAAACAGGAGCGACGTGAGAAAAGAGAAGAAAGAAGAAAAGAACGAGCCGAAAAAAGGGCAGAGAAAAAAAAGACTGACACCTAGCGCCTGATTAATAAATTCGTATATTAGGTTAAACCACTAAGGCCTATGATCAAAAAAGTCCGAAAGAGTTACAATACGCTTAAATGGGTTTCCGGGATCATGCTTTTCTTTATTTTATTGTTGGTTGCTGCATCCAGGCATTTGAGTGTCAGGTTTCAACCGATAATCAAGGCACAAGTCAGAGACCTGGTTTTAAATGCTACTGACAGCTTGTATCGCATAGAATTTTCGGACGTAAGTACTAATTTTATTACCGGCAGAGCATCGTTATCTGATGTTAAAATTACTCCTGATACTAACATTCTAAAAAAAATGGTTGGACTGAAACATGCTCCAAACAATATCTATTATATACAATTAAAAGAACTTGCTATAAAGAACTTTCACCCTTTTAATCTTCTGCGATATAAGAAAGTAAAAATTGATCTTCTGTTGTTTGATAATCCGGAAATTATAATGGTAAATAAACAATTGGAGTTTAATGAGCTTAAAAAACCATTTTCTGATAAATCACCCTACGATTATATTTCTAAATTTGTTAAAGAGCTTAAAGTAAAAACTATCGACCTTAAAAATATCAGCTTTAAATATGTTAATAAAAACTTAGCTGTTCCCGAGGTTGATTCTATTAAGAATTTAAATGTCACACTAAAAAATTGGTTGATCGATAAAAACTCTGTAAGAGATACCAGTCGATTTTACTTGCTTAAAGATGTTGTTATAAATTTAAATAATTACTCTTTTGCAACGCCTGATAGTTTGTATCATATCAATCTTAATCAGTTAGATTTTAGGGCATCCTCCGGGAAACTCAATGTAAAGAGTTTTAGTGTTGTTCCTCGTTATACCGAAATGGATTTCGGAAGAACCGTAGGCTTTTCAAAAGACAGGTTCGATATTCAAATGAGCAATATTAGTTTAGAAGGGATTAACTTGCCCTTGTATGTTCGTAAACAAGAGCTTTATGCTACAGAGATGAATGTTGACAATGGTTCTATATCCGTTTTTAATAATAATGAACTCCCTAAAAAAACTGAAATAAAGATTGGAAAGTATCCTCACCAGCTGTTGCAAAAGTTTAAGGGCTTGCTTACCATTAAACAACTTAATTTAAGTAATGTTGATTTAACTTATGCCGAGTTTGACCGGGCGAGTAAACAAAAGGGAAAGATTACTTTTGAAAAGACTTCGGGAAGTATAACTAACATAACCAACTCCGAAAAGATCAAGAGTAAAAACCCTTATATGTTTGCCAATTTAACCAGCTATATGATGGGGCAGGGCAAACTAAACGTTAATTTCAGATTTGATCTTACTGCTAACGATGGTGCTTTTTCTTATTCCGGAACTTTGGGTGAAATGGATGGAAGAACCCTCAACAGAATTACCAAACCACTGGGAATGGTTGAGGTTAAAAGCGGGCGTGTTAAGAAACTAGAATTTGATATCACGGCTAATGATAACCTTGCAGAAGGTAAAGTGAAATTTGCATTTAATGATCTTTCAGTAGCTTTACTGAAAAAAGAAGAAGGGCGTGATCATTTAGTTAAACAAGGATTAATGTCTTTTTTAGCAAATGCAATGATCATTAATTCGGATAATCCTAAGTCAGATGGCGTGCTTGTAGCAACTCCAATAAAATTTGAACGACAAAAAACAGCTTCTTTTTTTAGTTTTATCTGGAAAACCCTTTTTCAGGGGATAAAGCATAGTGTTGGTGTAACACCTGAAAAGGAAAAGAAGATAAAAGAACAAATCGCAAAATTCGAGAAGATAAAGGTAGATCGTGAGAAACGTCGGATGATAAGGCTAAAAAGAAAGGCCATTCGGGAAAAGAATGGCCTCTGAGACTTTAATTAATCTTTAGTATTTTACCTGCAATGTCTTCCCATCTGTAATACTGAAATGTCTTGTTATCGCTCATGGCGACAAAAATCCCATGCTTAAAATCATCGTTAAGTGGCTTTGAATAGATGTCGGAGCCGTCACTTTGATTGGTAGATACCTTAATGCTGGTAATGAGTTGGTGGTCATTTCTATTTTTAACACCTTCTCTGCTGTAAACTTTAAATTGGTTTGCACTTTGATCTGACACGAGAATATAACCTGTTGAGTCAGTTGTTTTATAGATGCTGATGCCCTCGTTATCTTCAGTAAAACCCTCTTTGGCAAATCCCGGTACATCTCGCCTTGTTCTCCTTCATATACAGCAATCCCTCCATTATCTAAAGGTTTCATATCAGGTAATGAATAGATGCGGAGTTTGTGTGTCATCCTCTCAGTCGTAACCGCAATGTCTGTTTTCTTGCCGCCCAACATCAAGCTTAATCTAACTTGTAAACACGAACGTAATCAATAGAGAATTTCTGGGCGAATATAGAATCATCAATATCACCACCCCATGAGCCACCAATTGCAGTATTCATTAAAAGGTATAATGGAGAAGTAAACGAATCTTTATAGGCAGTTGCAGGAGCCGCCATGCTGAAATAGTATTGGTTGTCCATAAAAACCTTTACGCTATCGCCTCTTCTTTCTAGTCCATAAACATGATATTTCTTATTAATATCATCAACTTTTATGTTAGAGCCATTGCTTTTATGGCCATTAGGATCTTTTAAACTGGTATCTGACCAATGTAAAGTTCCATAAATAGTTGAAGGCGTATGGCCTACAAATTCCATAATATCAAACTCTACACATTTGGGCCAGCCTATCTGTTTTATGTTTGATCCCATCATCCAAAGGGCGGGCCATATGCCCTTTCCTGATGGGATCTTTGCTCTTATTTCAACTCTGATATCTCCGGCAAAATGTTGTTTGCCAAGTGTATTAATACTTGCCGAAGTATAATCAGCGTCCTTATATTTTTCCTTTAGCGATTTAATAACAAGCTTACCGCGTTTTACGTAACAGTTTTTCAGTCGTGCCCGTGTATAAAACTGTTTTTCATTGTTTCTTACAAATCCTTCTTCATAGTCCCATTTTGTAGAATCGGGAAGGCCTTTGTAATTGAATTCATCACTCCATATCAAAGTTCCGCCTTTTTCTATGGCCCCGGATTTAGTTTGAGCAATACCAGACAAGGCAGACATTAACAGTACAGTTCCAATAAAACAGTTAAATGCTTTCATAATAACTAAAGATGATAAATATTTAGATTTATTTAAGTAACTCTTCTGGTACAGGTTTGTTCAAGAGATTTTGGTAGTAAAAGCGAAAACGCTCAGCCTTATCATGAGCAGATTTAACGCCTCCCCATCCATGCCTTCCACCCGGATAGATCATTAATTCAAAATGTTTGTTCGCATTTTGAAGCTTATCTATAAACTGTATTGTATTCTGCATATGAACATTGTCGTCCATATCACCATGCATAACTCTAAGCAGACCTTTGTAGTTATTTACATAAGTTAGTACCGATCCGTTTTTATAACCTTCAGGATTTTCCTGAGGAGTATCCATAAAGCGCTCAGTATAATGAGAATCATAAAGTTCCCAGCTGGTAACAGGTGCTCCGGCATAGCCGAAATCAAAATCATCAGCTCCTTTAGTCAATGCCAGGCAAGTCATATAGCCGCCATAGCTGTGGCCTGTAATTAGTAGTTTTTTGTTGTCAATCCAGGTTTGGGCTTTTAACCATTTTGCTGCGGTGGTATAATCTTTCATTTCCCATTTACCAAGGTTGCGGTGCATTAAAGCGACGCCTTCTTTACCAAATTGACCTGATGCACGGTGATCTACAGAGATTTGTACAATTCCTTCATTGGCCCACCATTGTCCGCCAATTCCTTTCCAGGTATTAGTTACTGTACCTGCATTTGGTCCGCCATAAATACTCATCACTACGGGATATTTTTTGTTCTGATCAAAATCTGTCGGGTACGTTATTACGGCTGGTAAGTTATAGCCATCATCAGTAGGGATGGTTATCATCTCGGTTTTGCCATAATTGAACTGTGCAAAGTCATCAGATTTACTGTCACCAAGTTCTTTAATAATCTTTCCTTTATTGTTTAACAATGTCCTTTTAGTAGGGGTAGAAACATTGGAATAATTAGTAATGAAATAGGAACCCTTAGGCGACATCATTACCTGATGGGAATAATCGCCAAATGATAAACGTTTTAAGTTCCTGCCATTATAGTCTACACTATAAAAGTCAGTTCTTGTCGAAGCTTCCTTGCGTGCCATAAAGTAAACAACTTTATTTTTCTCATCAACATGAACAAGGTTAGTAACCTGCCATTTACCGGAGGTTAGCGGATTTACCAGTTTTCCATCTAAAGTGTATAAATAGAAATGTGCCCATCCCGTTTTATCACTCTTAAGGATATAATGTTTTTTATCTTCAAGATACTCGATACGGCCATCATAATCTAAATCTACCCACGAAGGCTGTTTCTCATCATATATTTCTTTTTTAGAACCATTTGCAGGGTTTACCGAATAAAATTTTAAATTATCCTGTCCGCGGTTCATCCATTGCACCATTAAATTGCTTCCGTCAAAACTCCAGTAAGGGGTGCCAAAGTATTGATCGTCTTTTTCGTTAAAATCTGCCCATACTACAGAACCTCCGGCTACGGGAACAAACCCTACTTTAACTTCCGGATTCGGATCGCCTGCCTTTGGATAGCGCGTTTTTTCTGTATAACCATGCTGACCTGTTGATCCATTAATTGGAAACATAGGAACCTTGGTGTCATCAAAACGCATAAAAGCGATGTTCTTACTATCTGGCGACCACCAGAAGGCTTTATAATTTGTAGATCGGCCAAGAATCTCCTCGTAATAAACCCAGGATGACCAACCGTTGTAAATTACATCAGTTCCATCATTAGTATACCTTACCTCTTTTCCTGTTTCAATATCAACCGAATAAAGATCATTATTTCTTGTAAATGCTACATGTTTACCGTCTGGCGATAATGTAGGGTTCTTCTCCTCATCTTTATCATTCGTTAGGCGTTTTGGTTCATCTTGGCCGTATTGTATGTAAATATCATTGTTTTTTACAGATAGGTTTACATTGCTCTTTGGTGGCGGAGTGTATGGGGTTCTTTCACCAGATTTAACATCTACAGCATATAAGTTACGGTCTTTGGTATCCATTTCAATGTAATGATTGTCATCACTCCACCCGGTTACTATATTCATGGATTTTGTTAGCGATGGCTGACCACCGAATATTTGTTGTTGTGAAAGTTTTTTAAGCTGAGCCTCTGATCTGATAATAAATAACGACATAGCTAAACAAGTAAGTAATATTTTTTTCATGCTATAGGTACTGTTGATTTTGATATTGCGCCTTGGCGTGGCGAAAATTACTAAAGTTTTTATAAAAAAGGCGTCCTTGAAAAGGACGCCCTGTAACATTATAAAGATAATCTAACGATTATACAATCCAGTTCCAACCGAATTCATCAGGAACTAATCCGTAACGAATATCGTTCAGTGTTTTAGCAATACCTGCTGAAACGGTACGTGTAGAAGGATCAGTTAATGTATAAACTTTACCTTGATAGCCGATTTCTCCGATTGGAGTTACCGTTGCCGCAGTTCCTGCTGCAAAAGCATCAGTTAGTCTGCCATTTTCAATTCCTTCAATAACTTCTTTTACACTGATACGTCTTTCTTCAACTTCAATACCTGCTTTTTTAGCAAGTGTGATGATTGTATCACGTGTTACGCCATCCAGAACTGTACTTCTTACTGAAGGAGTTACCAGTTTGCCATCGATTACGAAAATCAGGTTCGCTGTACCAGCTTCTTCAATAAACTCATGAGAAGCAGCATCAGTCCAGATTAACTGATCAAAGCCTTCTTTTTGAGCTTCAGCAAATGGATATAAAGAACGGGCATAATTGCCGGCAGTTTTAGCATAGCCAACACCACCATCATCAGCACGGGTAAATTCAGTTTCAATTTTAACTTTTAAAGCTTTGCTGTAGTATGGACCTGTTGGGGTAGTTAATAGAGCAAAAGTATACTTGTCTGATGCTTTAACACCTAAATAAGGGTCTGTAGCAAACATTACCGGACGAATGTATAGAGAATAGCCTTCCTGATTTGGGACCCAATTGTTATCAATCTCAATCAGTGCTGCAATTCCCTGCATAAAAATATCCTGAGGGATGCTTGGCATAGCCATGCGTGTTGCTGATTTATTGAAACGCTCAAAGTTTTTCTCAGCTCTGAAAACACTGACTTTTCCGTCAGCTAAACGATAAGCTTTTAAACCTTCAAAAATTGCCTGACCGTAGTGAAGCGCAGAAATTGCAGGGCTCATAGGAATTGGGCCATAAGGTAATACCTGTAGGTTTGTCCACTCACCATTTTCGTATTCTGCAATAAACATGTGGTCGGAAAACACCTTTCCGAAAGGTAATTGAGAAAAATCTGTTACTGTTAATCTGGTCTGCTCAGTTTTGGTTACTGTTATATCCAATGTCTCGTTCATTTTGACTTGTATTTTATTGCTGCAAATTTAATAAAAAAAAGCCTTGTTTGTTCCTTATTATTTTGCATTTTAATAATGCTTATGCCTCATTTTTAAGTGTTTTCAATACACTAAGCACCCAACCCTTACCCCATTCGTCCATTTGTTCTTCAGTCCACAGAAAGGGATAGAAAATTCTTTTCTGAAAGCGTGGAGGTAAATACTTCTGCCAGTTCGTGCCGCCGGTAGCCGCAATATCAACCGGATCTCTTTCCAGATATCTTACCGCCGATTTATAATGAGACAAAGGCCACTCCACATTAACATATAAATCGAGTTTTCTAAGTTCATCTGCCAAGGCAGAAACATCGTGTCCCTGCTCTAATAATTTATGATACAAAGCAGAAAAATTACTTTCCTTTCTATCTTTTACCAACTGTAAAAACTGAGTGGCATACTTCTGTATAAACTGTTTTAAAGTAAGGGTTTGTTTACCACTTGCCAGTTCTGTAGCTCCGAATTTCCAATAAATAAATTCAAATTGTTCTTCAACACTTTTATCTGCAAGTTCTTCTCTTTTGCTTTTATCAACCAGCCTGATAAAATCTGTTGCACAAATCTCTATCATTCGGTATTGGCCCGATTGGAAGCCACTTGCAGGTAATAATGACATTCTGAATTTCAGAAATTGATCTTTATCCATCCCGTTCACCATCACTTCAAATGAGGTAGTTAACGCATTAAAATAAGAATTAATGCGTTTTACCCTTTCAGTAAAGAACTGAACAGTTAATTTTTCATTATTGGCAATCTGTTTACATTCATGAAGTGTAAGTTTAAAATATAACTCAGTAATCTGATGGTACATGATAAAAATCTCTTCATCAGGAAAAGGGGTTTTTGGATTTTGCAGGCTCAGTAAAGTATCCAGGTGGATATAATCCCAGTAAGTTAAGAAATCAGCATACAACAAACCATCCAGATATGCCGACATATCCTGGCCCATTGCTGCATATTTCTCCTGCAGTTTATCCAGCTTTTCCTTTATCTGAGGTGTAAGTTCCATCCTAATATAAAACCCTGAATTTTATAGTATGTTCAATCTTTTTTAATGATTTAAACAATTGCTTGTCATACTGAGCATTAATGTCTGTAATCACATAGCCAATTTCAGCATTAGTCATCAGGAACTGACCTACAATGTTAATGTCATGTTTGGCAAAAACAGTATTAATTTTGGCCATAATACCCGGTACGTTTTTATGAATGTGTATTAGTCTGTGCGATTTCTCGATTCTTGGCAATTGCAGGTTCGGGAAATTGCTGCTCAGATAACTGGTGCCTGTGTTCATAAAATCTATCATCCTTTTTGGAATGAAATCGATATTACGAGGATTATGTTTAGGATCATCAAAAACTACAATACCCTGTTCAGTACAGGTAGAAATGTCAACCTTATTTTTTGCGCTGCCCAGGTAACCAATGGTTTTAAGCTTAACGGCTCTTTTTAATTTTTCAAGATCAATTTTTTCGCCATCGGCCAATAACATCATGTGTACATCAGGTACATACTTCTCTTCAAAAGTAGTTTTATGACGAACAGAAAAGCCATCTTTTTTAAGCAGCTCAATAGTTAATGGGTCTGCATCACCAATAATCAGGCACAGGATCCTGTTTTTAGGATATGAAATTGCCCGTGGTAAATTGTTGACATATAAGAACTCATCAAAACTTGGGGTAATATGGTCGGCCTTTTTAACAATGCTTTCTCTCGAAATGTTCTCAGTAAACGCATAAAACTTCTTTATCAAACCACTTTCGCGAAGCTGAAAATCCGAATAGCCATCACCAATACCGTAAAGATCTCCCTCAAGGTTTAGCTGTTGCATTAGTTTAACCTTACCACCTTCTTCACTTAATGGGTTAGAGTGGTCGTAATCAATTATTTTTCCATCACCTGTAGTTACAAAAGTATTAGCGTAGATGTTTTCTTTTTTAATGTGGAACTTACTTACTACCGGGGTAATGAATTCTTTAAAACCACCAGAAACGATCAAAACCTCATCAGCATGTTTTTTAAAGAACTCGGCATTGCGCGAAAAAGAGGCAGAAACCTTTTTCTTTAAATGCGTAATTAGTTGTTTCAGGTGATCTTCATTAGCCTCAAGAAGTTTAACCCTTTGAGCCAAGCTCTCGCCAAATGAAAGTTTTCCTTCCATTGCAAGGTTGGTGTAGTCTTCAATCTTCTGAAAAATAGCATCTTTCTCTGGATGCTTTTTTAAAGAGATACGGGCTAGCTCATCTAATGCCTCAACCTGTGTAAAGGTGCTGTCAAAATCAATAATGTAAATATTTTTTTGCTTCATTTTAGTTGTTCTTTAACCCCCTGCAAACTTCTTCAATACTTTGCTTAAGCGGTTTAAATTGTATTCCGATTGTATGCTTTATTTTTTCGTTACTATATAAGCTTTCATTTAAGCTGCTTCTTGCCGCATCGCTTGTTAATGCTGCAGGTTTGCCGGTAAACAGAGATGCCAGCTTTGCTGCCCTCCATGCAATGCCAAGCATCCATGGCTTTGCTTCTTTTGAAGGTGCCTTTACATTAAAGCCCTGAGCAATTTCTCCAAAAAACTGTTGATAATGATAGTTCTCAGAAGATATGGTGTAGCGTTCGCCGGTTTCTTTACTGTTCATTAATGAAATCATGCTTTTTGCCACATCATGAACATCCACAATACCTGTTGCACCTTTGGTGTAATAAGAAAGGCCATCTTTTACCAGTTTAAATATTGCACCGCTGCCTTCAAAACCAGCCCCGGCCCAATAATTACAGATGGATTTACAATTACCGCATCTAAGCCTTCAGCAATTCCACGCCAAACCTCCATCTCGCCTTCATATTTAGAGATGGCGTATGAATGCGCTTTTGGATCATATTCCCAGAAATCCTTTTCGGTAATCAGTTGTCCTTTTTTTGCATTCCCTAAGGCTGCAACAGAACTTACATGAACCAGCCGTATATTATTTTCTGCACAAAGGTTAACAATGTTGCTGGTGCCCTCAATATTAACTTTAAGCAATTTTGCCTTATCCTTCGGGTCAAACGATATCATTGCCGCGCAGTGGTAAACCTGATCAACACCTTCAAAGGCATCCTCAAGCGAAGAAATGTCATTTATGTCCGCAACAAGCCACTCAATATTTGCGTTGTTGCTTATTGATTTGGGTATAACAGAGTGCTCGCGTTTTAATGCTTTTACCTTTACACCCGCCTCAGTTAATTGATTTATTAATTCTGCTCCTAAAAATCCAGTGGCGCCGGTAACTAATATCATTTCATTTTTTTTAGGATGTTCATTAAAATATGCTCTCAAAAATAGATATTTGATGGCATACATTTATAGTACTATATGTCTTTATCAGATTTTTTTTCACCTTTAAGTCCAGACAAATTCTCACCAAAAGCCGGATTTTATACCAGTCAGCTAGGTTTGAAGGCTACTTTTTATACCGATAAATTTCCTGACCTTGAAGAAAATGAATACGATATTGCCATTTTTGGAGTACAAGATGACCGTGCTTCTGTAAATAATGAGGGTTGCGGCCTGGCTCCCGACTATTTTCGCGCCCAGTTTTATAGCTTAAATGAAGGCGCTTATACCAGCAAAATTATAGACCTGGGGAATATAAAGGCAGGAGCTTCCATTTCTGATACTTATGTAGCAGTAAAAATGGTAGTATCTGAACTGATCAAGTTAAATATTGTACCTATAATTATTGGGGGTGGACAAGATCTTACTTATGCACAATACCTTGCTTACGAAAGCCTGGAGCAAAAAGTAGATTTGGTTGTGGTAGACAGTAAATTTGACCTTGATGAAGAAGATCAGGAAGGACTTGCAGCTAAATCAGATACCTATTTAAATAAAATATTACTTCACCAGCCAAATTACCTTTTCAATTTTAGTAATATCGGTTACCAGACCTATTATGTTAATCAGGAAAGCCTAAAAGTAATGAGTAAGCTATATTTTGATGTACATCGTTTAGGCGAATTTGCAGATGATATTAGCTTAACTGAACCAATTGTCCGCAATGCCAATATGCTCAGTTTCGATATTGGTGCTATTCGTTCATCGGATGCTGCCGCAAATGCAAATGCAGGGCCAAATGGCTTTTATGGTGAGCAGGCATGCCGTATTGCGAGGTATGCAGGAATGAGTGATAAACTTACCTCTATCGGTTTTTATGAATTTAACCCTGCTTTTGATACCAATGGGCAAACTGCAATGTTACTGGCTCAAATGGTATGGTATTTCGTTGATGGTTATTATAATCGAAAAAAGGATTTTCCCCTTACTCCAAAATCGCAATACCTTATTTACAGGGCCAGTTTAAATGATGGAACAGGCGAGATGTTGTTTGTGAAAAGTAAAAAGTCTGATAGGTGGTGGATGCAGGTCCCTTACCCAACAGGTATCTCCAAAAATGAGCGCTTTCATTTGGTGCCTTGTCGTTACGACGATTATACGACTGCTGTAAATGGCGAAATGCCCGATCTGTGGTGGCGTACATTCCAAAAACTATTATAATTTTACAATTTTTATAGCGTTATGTATGGGCTTGAATTTTATATTTGAGCTCGGGCATGCTATTGTATAAGTGTCTGTTAAATTAAAGAACAAAATATGAGGAAATTATTAATTACTGCTGTTTGTTTATTGCCAGTTGCGGCCATTGCTCAGAGTAAATTTACAGTTCAGGCTAAGGTTGGAAATTTAAATACTCCTGCCAAGGCATTTTTATACTATAAGGCAGGTGGTACACAAGTTGTTGATTCGGCGATTATTACAGCAGGTAAATTTTCGTTTACAGGTCCTCTTGAAGGAATAACGCAGGCAACAATAAGAATTGCTCATGATGATAAGGCTCCCGATGTGGCAAATCCTGAATCTGTTGATGTTTTTGGCTTTTACCTGGAGCCTAAAGTGGTGGCAATTAATTCAGCAACGGATTCTGTTAAAAATGCAATAGTGAAAGCATCGGCGGTAAACGATGATAATGTTAAATATAAAGCCATAACAAAATCTGTAAAGGCTAAAAGCGCGGCCTTACTTGCTGAATATAAGGGTAAAACTGAAGAAGAGCGTAAGGATGAGAGCTATATGAAAACTGTTTATGATCGTGATGAGGCAATTCAAAAAGAGTTTGCTGATATCAATAAACAGTTTTATCTGGCCAATCGTGATTCGTATGTTGCTTTAGTTGCGTTTGCAAGTACATTGGGGCCTGATGTTAATGCTGCTGTTGCAGAACCTGATTTTAATAAATTCTCTGCTGAAGTTAAAGCTACTGAGCTGGGTAAAAACATTGCAAATCTACTTTCGGCTTCTAAACAAAATGCTATTGGCACATTGGCAATGGATTTTACTCAGAATGATGTAAACGATAAACCGGTTAAATTATCTGATTTTAGAGGCAAATATGTATTGCTTGATTTCTGGGCTTCGTGGTGTGGACCTTGCAGAGGTGAAAACCCGAATGTGGTTAAGGCTTTTAACACTTATAAAGATAAAAACTTTACTGTTCTTGGTGTTTCTTTAGATAAGCCTAAGGAAAAAGAGAAATGGTTGCAGGCTATTAAAGATGATGGTTTAACATGGACTCATGTATCAGATTTAAAGTTCTGGGATAATGCAGTTGCCAAGATGTATGGTATCCGTGGTATTCCGGCAAATTATCTGATTGACCCATCAGGAAAAATCATTGCAAAGAATGTAAGAGGAGAAGAGTTGCAAAGCAAGCTTGCTGAAGTTTTAGGACCTGCAAAAACAAAATAAATTCTGGTAAAATTTGTATTTGCTGATGCAGGAATTTTTGTGAGAAATTGGGGGGTTTAAACAATCGTTAAACAATGATTACCCAATCATCATACATTGCATATACAATTGCGGATTGTTTAAAAAAAGTGGGGCGATATCATGATCATGATATCGCCCCACTTTTTTGTATTTACCTTATATTATACTAAATCAAAACCAATGTCTTCTCTGAAGTATTTACCATCAAAGTAAAGTCGCGCTGCATCAGCAGTTGCTGATTGCAATGCATCGAATTGAGTGTCTTGTAAACTACTAACAGCAATAACACGACCGCCGTTGGTTTTTATAACACCACCTTCAAGGACTGTTCCGGCATGGAACACTAAAGATTGGCGAACATTATCAATACCTGTTATGGTTTTTCCTTTTTCATATTCGCCAGGGTATCCACCGGCAACAACCATTACAGTTGCCGCATTTTTTGGACTGATATTTAGTTTATAGCCTTTTAGTTTCTTTTTAGCTGTAGCAATAAAAAGCTCTACAAGGTCATTTTCGACTCTTGGAATTACACTTTCTGTTTCCGGATCGCCCATTCGACAGTTGTATTCTATTACAAAAGGTTTCTCGTTTACTTTAATTAAGCCAAAGAAAATAAAACCGGTGTAGTTGATTTTGTCTTTCTTTAAACCGTTAATAGTTGGGATGATAATATCGCGTTCTACCTCATCTAAAAATGCTTTGCTGGCAAATGGAACGGGTGAAACTGAGCCCATACCGCCGGTGTTTAAACCAGTATCTGCTTGTCCGATACGTTTGTAGTCTTTCGCTTCAGGAAGTATTACATAATTTTCACCATCTGTAAGTACAAATACTGAAAGCTCAATGCCACTTAAAAACTGTTCAATTACTACAGTAGCTCCGGCTTCGCCAAATTTACCGCTTAGCATTAGCTTTAATTCTTCCTGTGCTTCGGCTGTGTTGTCAATAATTAAGACACCTTTTCCGGCTGCCAACCCATCGGCTTTTAATACAACCGGAAGGGGATGTGACTGCAGGTAAGTTAAACCTTCTTCTAAGGTCTTGCTGGTAAAAGAGCGTGAGCTGGCAGTAGGAATGCCATGACGCGCCATAAATTGTTTAGAGAAGTCTTTACTGCCTTCTAAAATTGCGCCTTCTTTTTTTGGTCCGATAACGGGGATTTTAGATAAGCTTTCATCCTCAGCAAAAAAGTCATGAATACCATTTACAAGAGGTTCTTCGGGGCCAACTACTACCAGTTCTATATTTTCTTTAAGAACTAATGCTTTTACAGCTTCAAAATTATTGATGTTAAGGTTTATGTTTTTGCCATAAGCTCCTGTACCACCATTACCAGGTGCGATAAATAATTGAGAGCAAAGGGGAGACTGGCTCATTTTCCAGGCAAAGGCACTTTCTCTTCCTCCTGATCCTAATAGTAAGATATTCATCTATATATGATTTAATTGTTGGGTCTGTTTGGGCAAATATACCGCTTTAGCTAAATTATCACAGTTTAAGTTTTAATTAGGCATAAAATATGCTGAGAAAAGGTTGTTTGTCAATAGATTTCGGTTTGTAAAAGATTAAAATTAGATTTGCCGCCAACATGAGACACATTGTTACTTTATCACTTGTATTTTTTAGTCTTACCCATTTGGCCAAAGCTGAGCGGGTTGAGGGACTACGACTTATAACTGAAAAGTACTGTAATAAGCAGCAGGTGAGCACAGAACAGGCAACTGTTCGTTCAAGTCAGACTGACGATTCAAGGTATCCATTCTTTTTATCTTATAGCGCTTTAACAGCTATTGGAGTACTTCCAGAAATACATATCATAAAATATCGGGTTGAGGACCAAAGGATTTCAGAACTTGCAATAAGGGAGAAGCCCAAGAATAACAGCCCCTAGGTATTCGATATTCTTTCCTTTACAACTGACATTCTGGCTTGCCGCTGGTAATGGCTTGGTTGTTGTAATTTTATCATTTTTAATATTAATAATAAACAAACACAAACATACATGTTAGGATTTTTAGCCAAGGTTTTTGGAAGCAAATCAGAAAGAGATATTAAGGCATTACAGCCTATAGTAGTCAAGATAAATGAAGAATACGCAAAACTATCTGCGATAAGCAATGATGAGTTGCGTAATAAAACGGTTTATTTTAAAGATGTTATCGCTAAAGCGTTATCAGAAATAGACGGTAAAATAAGTGGGTTAAAGGCAGATGCTGAAAGCCAGGAATTGTCATTACCAGAGAAAACTGCTATATACGATCAGATTGATGCCTTAATCAAAGATCGTGATAAAGAATTAGAAGTAGTATTAACGGAAATTTTGCCGGCTGCATTTGCAGTGGTAAAAGAAACATCGAGACGTTTCTCTGAAAATGAACAATTAGAAGTTACTGCTACTGAGTTTGACCGCAACTACGCTGCACGCAAAAAGAATGTGACCATACAGGGTGATAAAGCACTTTGGGCCAACAGATGGGATGCCGCAGGTACTGAGGTAGTGTGGAATATGGTACATTACGATGTTCAATTGATTGGTGGTATGGTATTGCATAACGGTAAAATTGCTGAGATGGCTACTGGTGAGGGTAAAACCTTAGTAAGTACGCTGCCTGCTTACCTGAATGCGCTTGCCGGACAAGGGGTACACATTGTAACGGTGAATGATTACCTTGCCCGACGTGACTCGGAGTGGAATGGTCCTTTATTTGAGTTTCATGGTTTAAAGGTTGATTGTATTGATAAGCATGAGCCTAATTCTCAGGAACGCAGAGATGCTTATCTGGCAGATATAACATATGGTACCAATAATGAGTTTGGTTTTGATTATTTGCGTGACAATATGTCGCAAACTCCTGACCAGCTGGTACAACGCAAATTACATTTTGCAATGGTGGATGAGGTCGATTCAGTTTTAATTGATGATGCCCGTACTCCATTAATTATATCAGGCCCTGTTCCTTTTGGGGATCAGCATGAGTTTCATGAATTAAAACCACGTATTGAGCGTTTGGTAACTGCACAGAAAGAATATGTTACTAAAGCATTAAACGAGGCGAAAAAATTAATTAATGATGGTAAAGCTGGTACAGAAGAGGGCGAAGGTGGTTTAGCACTTTTACGTGCACATCGTGGTTTGCCTAAAAACAAGGCATTGATTAAGTTTTTAAGTGAGGGTAGTGTAAAGCAAACCTTATTGAAAACTGAAAATCATTATATGGCAGATCAGTCTAAAAATATGCCTAAGGTTGATTCGGAATTGTTCTTCTATATTGATGAGAAAAATAATCAGGTTGAATTAACTGAGAAAGGTATTGAACTGATCACCAAATCTGGAGAAGATCACAATTTCTTTGTATTGCCAGATGTAGGTACTGAGATTGCTGATATCGAAAAATCATCATTAACAAGCGAAGAAAAAATAGCTCAGAAAGATGCTTTAATGCGTGATTATTCTATTAAAGCTGAACGTATCCACTCTGTAAATCAGTTGTTGAAAGCATATACTTTATTCGAGATTGATGTTGAATATATCATTGATGAGGGTAAAATTAAAATTGTTGATGAGCAGACTGGTCGTATTATGGATGGCCGTCGTTACTCGGATGGTTTGCACCAGGCAATTGAAGCAAAAGAAAATGTAAAAGTTGAAGATGCTTCTCAAACTTATGCTACTGTAACGTTGCAAAACTTTTTCCGTATGTATCACAAGCTTTGTGGTATGACGGGTACAGCTACAACTGAAGCTGGAGAGTTTTGGTCTATCTATAAGCTTGATGTGGTAGAGATACCTACAAACAGGGTTATTTCAAGAAAAGATCAGCAGGATTATGTTTACCGTACTGTTCGTGAGAAATATAATGCCGTTGCCGAGGAGATTGTGAAATTAACTGAGGCTGGTCGTCCGGTATTGGTTGGTACAACTTCGGTTGAGATTTCGGAATTACTTAGCCGTATGTTGAAATTGAGAGGTATTAAACATAATGTACTGAATGCAAAGATGCACCAGAAAGAGGCTGATATTGTTGCTGAAGCAGGACAACCTGGTCAGGTTACAATTGCAACCAACATGGCTGGTCGTGGTACGGATATTAAATTAGGCCCAGGCGTTAAAGAAGCAGGTGGTTTGGCAATTGTTGGTACGGAGCGTCATGAGTCTCGTCGTGTAGACAGACAGTTACGCGGTCGTTCTGGTCGTCAGGGAGATCCGGGTTCGTCTCAATTCTTCGTTTCTCTTGAGGATAACTTAATGAGGTTATTTGGTTCTGAAAGAATCTCTAACATCATGGTAAGAATGGGTATTGAAGATGGTGAAGTAATTCAGCATTCGATGATCACGAAGTCTATTGAACGTGCACAGAAAAAAGTAGAGGAAAATAACTTCGGTATTCGTAAGCGTTTGCTTGAGTATGATGATGTTATGAACTCTCAGCGTTCTGTTATTTATGCAAAGCGTAAAAATGCGTTATTTGGTGAGCGTTTAGACGTTGATATGAGCAATATGGTGTTTGATGTTGCTGAAGATATTGTGTCAGAGTATAAAGAAGAAGGAAATTATGAAGGGTTTAAACTTGAAGTAATTAAAAACTTCTCTGCAGACACAACTATTGATGAAGCTGAATTCAGCTCAAAAGGTGTTCATCATTTAACTGATAAATTGTTTGAAGAAGTAACTGCATTCTATACAAGAAAATCTGATGTAATTATTGCCCAGGCTATGCCGGTATTAACCCAGGTATATCAGGAGCGTGGTGAGCAGATTGAGCAGATTGTTGTTCCTTTTACTGATGGCATACGTAGCGTTCAGGTTCCTGTAGGTTTGAAAAAGGCAATTGATAATGGTGGCCGTGAGGTGACCAGATCTTTTGAAAAAACTATTGTACTTGCACTTATTGATGAGTCGTGGAAAGAGCATTTACGTGAAATGGATGAATTGAAACAATCTGTACAAAATGCTGTATACGAGCAGAAAGATCCATTGATTATTTATAAAATGGAGGCATTTAACTTATTTAAAAATATGTTAAATGCGGTTAATAAAGAGGTGGTTAGTTTCTTGTATAAAGGTGGAATTCCGGTACATACGGATCCTAATGATGTAAGGGAAGCTCAGGCACCAAGACAAGCGCCAAGCAGATTAAAAATGTCTAAACCTGAATTTTCTCAGGCAACGAGTTCGGCGGATGTGGCTCAAATGGACGACACCCGTGAGCATGTACCTCAGCAGCCTATCCGTAAGGATACTGTAATTGGAAGAAACGAACCATGCCCTTGTGGAAGTGGTAAGAAATACAAAAACTGTCACGGTGCAGGATTGTAATTTGTAATAAAGATAAAGAATGCCGATTTTTGTAAAAAAAATCGGCATTCTTTTTTTAAAGCCTTGTTCATGAAACTACTATTTACTGCGTTATTCTGTTGTGCCTCTTTCGGTTTGTTTGCCCAGACAAAGGGTCAGGTTACCATAATTAAGGATCCGTTGATAGATAGTTTAATAGCAAAGCGCATAGAATTAAACACTAAGCCAGCTGGTTCAGGAGCTATAATTGCGAAACCAGGTCCGGTAGTATCGCAAATGGGATACAGAGTTCAGGTATTTTATGGCTCTGATAGAAGACAGGTTTTTAATGAACAATCGAAATTTAATTCACTTTACCCTGCAATTAATACATACATTACTTATAAGGAGCCAAACTACTATTTAAGGGTAGGAGATTTTCGGACACGTCTGGAAGCTCAGCGGTTTATGAATGAACTAAGAAGTAATTTCCCTACACTATTTATATTCAGGGAAAAGATTAATGCACCTAATTTAGAATACAACGATGATACAGAAAGATAAGATCCAGGCACTTTCCAATAAGATATTTGATCAGGTTGTGGGCTATCGCCAGCACCTACATTCTAATCCGGAACTTTCATTTAAGGAGTTCGAAACGTCAGCATTTATTAAAAAACTTTTAACAGATTGGGGTATCCCATTTTCTGATATGGCCAATACTGGTGTTGTTGGGGTTATTAAAGGAGATCTTCCTTCTGATAAAATCATTGCATTGCGTGCAGATATGGATGCTTTGCCTATTCTTGAAGCTAATAAAAAACCTTATGCGTCTAAAAATGCAGGGGTAATGCATGCTTGTGGGCATGATGTACATAGCTCTTCTTTATTAGGCAGTGCTTATATTTTGAATAGCTTGAAAGCCGAATTTGGAGGTACGATAAAATTGATATTTCAGCCGGGAGAAGAAGTTTTGCCGGGTGGCGCAAGTATTATGATAAAAGAAGGGGTGCTTGAAAGCCCTAAGCCACAATCGATAATAGGGCAGCATGTGATGCCTTTGATTGAGACAGGAAAAGTTGGTTTCCGCTCAGGTATTTATATGGCGTCTACTGATGAATTGTATGTAACGGTTCATGGAAAAGGCGGGCATGGTGCTCAGCCACATCAAAATATAGATCCTGTGTTGATTGCTTCGCATATTATTATTGCATTGCAGCAGATTGTAAGCAGAAATGCAGACCCAAGATTACCATCGGTACTTTCTTTTGGAAAGGTACAGGCTAATGGCGCAACAAATATTATCCCTAATGAGGTGAAAATTGAGGGTACCTTTAGAACATTAAATGAAGAATGGCGTAAAGAGGCAAAGCGTTTAATGAAGAAAATGGCTGAAGGAATTGCCGAAAGTATGGGTGGAAGCTGTGATTTTAGAATTATGGATGGTTATCCGTATTTAATTAATGAAGAGAAACTAACCGCTAATGCACGTGGTTTTGCTGAAGATTATTTAGGCAAAGAGAATGTGGTTGATCTGGATATATGGATGGCGGCTGAAGATTTTGCATACTACTCGCAAGTTACTGATGCTTGCTTTTACAGATTAGGAACCGGAAATAAGGACAAGGGGACCACCTATTCTGTTCATACGCCTAACTTTGATATTGATGAAGATGCGTTAAGAACATCTACCGGATTAATGGCTTATGTTGCGCTTAAGCAACTGGGTAATTAATAAACTGAATAGATGAAGAAAATACTTTTGCTAGCTGTACTAGCTGGGATTACTTTACAAGGGGCTGCTCAGGAAATTGATCGTTTTAATCCAGATACTATTAAAACTATTCAGCTTGATTCGGCGGTAAATATTTCTGCCCAGAAATTTGGAGTGGAGACTTTTATTAATGCCATTATTACCGATGAAAGCTTTTATAAGGCTTTTAGAAATATGAAAAAGTATAATTTCATAGCAGAGAACAACATCTATACCTACAATAAGAAAAATAAGGTAGATGGCCGGATTTATCGCAAGATTAAACATACTAATGAAGGTCCTGAAAAGATGGTTTACCTTGCCAAACAGGATACCGGAAAGGTGTACAGGAAGAATGGTAAATACCAATTGTATACACTTGAAATGTTTGATTATATTTTTTTGAAAGCTTACAAAACTGAGTTTTCTGAGGCAGATTCAAAAGGAGGTAAAGCAGAAGGCTCAAATGCAGGGTATAAGGATAAGTTGAAGACGCTGATCTTTGCGCCTGGAAAACCAATTAAGGGATTGCCTTTTATTGGCAGCAAAACAGAGATTTTTACTGCCAATATGAGACAGTATTATGATTATAGTTATTATAGTGGAACTTATCTTGATTCGATTCCTGTATATCGGTTTAAAGTGACTGTAAAGAAAGACCTGAGTAATGGAACCAAGGAGGGATTGATGATAAAGGAACTTACCACTATATTTGATAAACGTAATTTTGAAATCCTGGGCCGTTATGTAGATATGAAATACAGTAATATGCTGTTTGATTTTGATGTGCAAATGAACATTGAAACTAGCTATTTTGGTGAGGAAAAGCTGCCAACAAAAATATCCTATCAGGGGAATTGGGACTATCCGTTTAAAAAGGAAGAACGTGCTAGTTTTTTAATTGTCCATAAGGATTATCACCTTGGAAAAGGAAAGTAATTTTTTAACTTCGTAATAAGCTCTTTAAGCTTTTATTTTTAAAAGATTATAACAATGAAAACTTACTTTAAATCACTGACATTGCTGTCTGCATTTCTGATAGTATTACTCTTTTCTGCGATGAACAATAAACCTAAAAAGATCATTTTCTTTGGAGACTCTATTACTCAGGCTGGTGTAGAGCCGGGTGGGTATGTTGATTTGATTAAAAAGGCTCTTGATCCAACAAAGTATGAAGTTATTGGTGCCGGTATTGGGGGAAATAAAGTATATGATCTTTACCTGAGAATGGAAGAGGATGTGCTGAACAAAAAGCCTAACCTGGTGGTTATTTATATTGGGGTTAATGATGTATGGCATAAACAGTCGAGCAGAACAGGAACGGATTATGATAAGTTCATTAAGTTCTATCAGGCATTGATAAATAGAATCCAGGCAAATGGTGCTAAGATCGTTCTTTGTACTCCTGCAGTAATTGGTGAGAAAAAAAATGGGACAAATGAGATGGATGGGGATTTGGATAAATATTCTGGAGCGATAAGGGAACTGGCAGCTAAGAATAACCTTCCGCTTTGTGACTTGAGAGCAATATTTAAAACATACAATACGGAACATAATACTGAGGACAAAGAAAAAGGAATTTTAACTTCTGACGGTGTGCATTTGAATGAAAAGGGCAATCAGACTTTAGCAGAAAAGTTACTGCCGCTGGTAAATTAGATTTCAGCATTTTGCTGCATTTGGAAGAGAGAGGATAAATACTAGGGAATGATTGATCAGGATACCATAAACAAGATTACAGAAACCGCTCGTATTGAGGAGGTAGTAGGTGATTTTGTAACTCTAAAAAAGCGTGGCTCAAGTTTAATAGGGAATTGTCCATTTCATAATGAGAAAACACCTTCGTTTCACGTATCGGTAGCAAAGGGAATCTATAAGTGTTTTGGATGTGGTAAAGGGGGCGATTCTGTTCACTTTATAATGGATCATGAAAAGTACTCCTATCCGGAAGCACTTAAATTCCTGGCCAATAAATATAATATTGAGGTAGAGGAAATTGTTCAGTCTCCTCAAAATATAGAAGCTCAAAATGCGCGCGAGAGCTTATACATAGTTTCTGAATATGCGGCAAATTACTTTGCCAATGAACTTTGGACCGGTGAAGACGGCAGGGCAATTGGTTTAAGCTATTTTAAGGAGCGTGGCTTTAGAGAGGATATCTTAAAGAAATTTCAACTTGGTTATTCGCCTGATGCCTGGGATACTTTGATACAAAGTGCTGTAGGGGCAGGGCATAAGGAAGAATACCTGGAAAAAACAGGGCTTGCAATCAGAAATGATAAAGGAAGGCTCTATGACCGCTTTAGGGGCAGGGTGCTGTTTCCGATTCATAATTTTACCGGTAGGATAATTGGGTTTGGTGGAAGGACACTTAAAACCGATAAAAATGTTCCTAAGTATGTAAACTCACCGGAAAGTGATATTTACCATAAATCTAATGTGCTTTATGGTTTGTATCATGCAAAAAAAGCAATTAGGGATGCGGATAACTGTTATCTGGTTGAAGGCTATGCAGATGTGTTGGCTGTTCATCAGGCGGGAATTGAAAACGTAGTTGCATCGTCCGGAACTTCTTTGACCACAGAACAAATAAGGCTGATTGGTAGATTCTCGGAGAATGTTACCATTTTATATGATGGTGATGCCGCGGGTATTAAGGCCTCATTGCGTGGTTTGGATATGATCCTTGAAGAGGGATTGAATGTTAAGGTTGTGCTTTTTCCGGATGGACATGACCCGGATTCTTATATGCATCATGTTGGCTCAGGAGAGTTTAAGAAGTATATTGAGAATAACCGTAAAGATTTTATTTTGTATAAGGCTGGCATCCTGTTAAAGGAAGCTGGAACTGACCCGATAAAAAGGGCTGGTATTATCAGAGATATTGTAGAGAGCATAGCTAAAATACCTGATGATATTAAGGCTTCTGTTTTTATAAGAGAGTGCAGTGGTTTGTTGCAGGTTGAAGAAAGGATATTACTTTCTGAACTGAATAAAATAAGGGCAGCCAAATTCAAAAAAACAAGCGGAGGCAATCAACCGCAGACATCCCAATATCAGCAAAACCCATATCAGCAAGATGGACCACCAGATAATCTATTTGAAAATCCGGGAGAAGTTGCTGCACCTGTAGAGCAGGTTGAAACTACAGATCATAATTTAATACAGGAACGAGAGATTATTAGGCTGCTTCTGGCATTTGGGCATGAGCTGGTAACCTGGGATAAGATAGATAATATGTATATCGGATCGTTCATTATACAGAATTTAGCTGATGTTACTTTTGAAGATGAAATCTGTAAACTCATTATTGATACTTATAGGGAAGAGATAGAAAATGGGCACTTGCCTGTTGCCAGTCAGTTTATTAAAAATGAAGACAGGCGGATTGTTGATCTGGCAATAACACTATCAACTTCACCTTATTCGCTTAGTGAGAACTGGGAAAATAAGCACAATATTTATGTTAGGGATGAAAGCGTAAATTTAAAGGCAACGATTTTTGGTGGGTTATATCACCTTAAGAAAAACAAGATCGGAAAAATGCTTACTGATATAACTAAGGAGCTTGCCAGTGAAACAGATCCCGTAAATCAGGAGATTTTAATGCAACGACACATAATGATAAAGGGTGTTGAAAGAGATATCTCGAAATATCTGGGCACAGTTATATTAAAATAATGGCGAGTCATAATGATTTAGGTAAACGAGGTGAAGATATAGCAAAAGAGTATCTGGAAAATCTAGGCTACCATATTTTAAAAATGAATTGGAGGTACGGAAGAGCAGAGGTTGACGTTATAGCTAATCAGGACGGAACAATAATTTTTGTTGAAGTAAAGACAAGGAGTTCGACAGATTATGGGGAACCTGAAGATTTTGTAAGCAGTAAGAAGGAGAAACAAGTGGAGTATGCTTCATCTGCCTACATAGAAATGAATAACCATGAAGGAGAAATTCGTTTCGATATTATTGCAATTGTTTTTGAAAATAAACACCTTTATAAAATTAATCATATAGAAGATGCATTCTGGCCGAGTTAAAAATAACACCAATTTCTTTAAAATAATACCATTCTTTTCTGTACTGTTTGCCGTTTTATTTATCATTTCATGTAAGAATGAGCCATCTGTTTCTGTAGTTGGGTTTAAAGCACCTGAGCAAGGGCAAATGTTTGGCTTAGGAGATGAGGTTAAAGTGGAACTTGATGTTCCAAAAGACAACCAAATTAAATCTGTTACTTACCTGGTAGATGGTAAAACTGTTGAAACAAAAAACGGTACTGAAGCTGTTAATATAAAAACAATGGGACTTGCTGTTGGGTATAAGATAATTACAGCAATAACTGATGATGGAAGTAAAAAGGATACTTCGACTATCAATATTGTACTACGATCGGGATTAAATCCTGAGCTATTCACCTACAAAATTGTTAAAACTTATCCGCATGATACCTCATCTTACACTCAGGGATTGGAGTACCATAACGGCAGGTTATTGGAAAGTACCGGTGAGAACGGTTTTTCGACATTGAGATGGGTTGATTTAGCAACGGGTAAGGCTGTACAAAAGATAGATCTTGATAAGCAGTATTTTGGAGAAGGGTCTACTCTTGTAGATGACAAAATTGTAATGTTAACCTATAAGGCGAATTCAGGATTTGTATATGATGCCAAGACCTTTAAACAACTGGGAACATTTCCTTATCAAACTAGTAGAGAAGGTTGGGGAGTATGTTATGATGGTAAGCAATTGATCATGTCTGACGGTACAAACCGACTTTATTTTATGAATAAGGATACCTATAAAGACGAACGTGTGATTGATGTTTATGATAACCTGGGCGCTGTAGATTCTATTAATGAGCTGGAATATATAGACGGAAAAATCTATGCAAATATTTATCAGTATAATTATCTGGTGGTAATAGACCCTAATACTGGTATTGTGGAGAAGAAAATAGACTTGAGTGGATTATTGCCAAAGGGATACTTTAAAACTGAAGACAGTATTTTAAATGATGTTTTGAATGGAATTGCCTGGGATAAGCAAGGTCAGCGTTTGTTTGTTACCGGAAAGAAATGGCCTAAATTGTTTGAAATAGCGCTAGTTCCTGTTAAGAAGAACTAACGCTATTCTTGAATTATTTTGCCGGAGCACTATTAGATGGGGTAACAGGCTCGCTTATAAAGCCGTTAAAGGCAATGGCTTGTCTGTAGTTACTATTTACGTTAAGTACGGCATATCCTTTTTCTCCGACGCTTAAAGTAAGTGACTGTACATCTTTAGTGTCTTTTGGTCTGATAGTTATTATCCACCCACCTTTTTTCTTTTTCTCGGTTTTATAGGTGAAGTCTTTAGATTTAAATTTAATTCCTGAGTCATTAGAACTAATATTTACACTATATGCCCTACCGTAATAAGGTAAATATGCTTCTACGCTATCTTTGGCTATTTTTAGCTGATACTGTGAACCGTTAAGCTGTATAGCACCACCTTGTGCGCCGGGAAATCTCTGCATAACTTTATTGATGTCCATATTTGCCATTGGCAATGCTGTAGTGGCATTAAATACCAATGTTTGGGCTTCTACAAGTTTCGTAGTGGTTTCTTTATCTGTTTGGGCAGATACCTGTACCGCGACGAACATAATAACCAGAAGTAATGTGTTTTTAAGCGTTTTCATGATGATTTACTTTAAATGTTTAATATCTCAATTTACAAATAAAATAGCATTAAACCTTTTTTCGTTAAAAAAATGACTATGCTACTCTGTTGGGTTAGAACAAATTAACATGCAAAAGGTTTAATGCGAAAACACCCGCTAGTGTCATATGTTTGACAGTTAGTTTCTCCAGGCCTTGTATTGATTGATCAATCCGTTTGTAGATCCATCGTGAGATGAAACTTCATTATTATCATCAAGTTCAGGTAGAATACTTTTTGCTAATTGTTTACCTAGCTCAACGCCCCACTGATCAAAGCTGAAGATGTTCCATATAATTCCTTGTACAAAAATTTTGTGCTCATATATGGCTATCAGACTTCCAAGGCTAAATGGTGTAACTTTTTTTAAGAGAATAGAGTTGGTTGGTCTGTTGCCTTCAAAAACTTTAAATGGTGCTAGTTTGCTAATCTCAGCGTCTGATTTACCTTCTTTTTTAAGTTCTTCAACTACCTGCTCTTTAGTCTTACCATTCATTAGTGCTTCAGTTTGAGCAAAGAAGTTCGATAAAAGAATTGGGTGATGATTGCCAATAGGGTTAAGACTTTGAGCAGGTGCAATGAAATCGCAAGGAATTAAGCGTGTTCCCTGATGAATTAATTGATAAAAGGCATGTTGGCCATTAGTGCCGGGTTCGCCCCAAATGATTGGGCCGGTTTCATAGTTTACATCGTTCCCGTTGCGGTCTACATGTTTACCATTGCTTTCCATATCACCTTGCTGGAAATATGCGGCAAAGCGGTGCATATATTGATCGTAAGGTAAAATAGCTTGTGTTTCAGCATTAAAAAAGTTGATGTACCAAACGCCTATAAGGCCTAGTAATACCGGAATGTTGATTTCAAATTCTGCAGTTTCAAAGTGCTGATCAGCAGCATGTGCACCCGCCAGGAGCTGTTTGAAATTGTCGAAACCTATGCTTAAGGAAATTGGCAATCCGATGGCGCTCCAAAGAGAATATCTTCCGCCAACCCAATCCCAGAATTCGAACATGTTTTCAGTATCGATTCCAAAGGCGGAAACATCTTTTGCATTGGTTGACAAAGCAGCAAAATGTTTGGCAATGTCATCTGCTTTTGCCCCATTTTCCAGAAACCAGCTCCTTGCGGTGTTTGCATTGGTCATGGTTTCCTGGGTTGTAAATGTTTTTGATGCAATCAGGAAAAGAGTAGTTTCAGGATTTACCTGTTTTAGCGTTTCGGCAATATGAGTGCCATCTATATTTGATACAAAATGCATGTTAAGATGATTTTTGTATGCTTTTAGTGCTTCGGTAACCATAACGGGACCTAAATCAGATCCCCCAATTCCTATATTAACGACATCGGTTATCGCTTTGCCAGTATAGCCTTTCCAGTTTCCTGAAATGATGGCGTTACTGAATTTTTCCATTTTAGAAAGTACCTGATGTACATCATTAACTACATTTTTGCCATCTACTAAAATTTCGCCATCTGCAGGCTCACGTAGTGCAACATGCAATACTTGTCTGCCCTCTGTTTGGTTGATTTTATCTCCATTAAACATTGCCTTTATTGCTTCATCTAATTTACATTCTCTGGCTAATTGAATGAGCAGAGCGATAGTGGTGTCATCTATTCGGTTTTTCGAATAGTCGACTAGGATATCTTCAAATATTAATGAGAATTTCTCAAAGCGGCCTTCATCTTCAGTAAATAGCTGTTTTAAGCTTTTTTCATTAATGTTAATGAAGTGATCGGCCAGGTATTTGTAAGCGGCTGTTTCTGTAAAGTTTATTGTTGGAAGCATAATAATTAGTGTTTTTGTAAATGTAACGGTTTATTTTATTTCACAAAATCTGATTGATGAGATTTAATATTTTAATGATAAACATAGTTTTACAGGAAGTTTATGCAAGAGAATTATTTTAGCTATATTTATATATAAACGGCAATGTATTGTCACAAAAAAACTAGCTATGATTGAGAATTTAAAACAACTGGTAACAGAAAATGTTCAGGACGCTATTGTAAATAATAGTGAAGTTCCGAATGAGCAGAATGAAGCAGCTATTGATGCTGCCTCGGGTTCTATCATTGATGCACTTAAAGCTAAGCTGTCGTCGGGCGATATTGGAGGTTTAGTAGATACATTTAAAAACGGGGGTGCAGGCTCTGTAGTTGATGAGGCATCTTCGGGATTCACGGAGAAACTTGCGGGGATGGGTATAAATCTTGATTCCGCAAAAAGTATTGCAGCTTCTATTATTCCTACAATAATGGAAAAGTTTGTAAATAAGACTAATGATCCAAATGATAATTCTTTTAATATTAAAGATGTATTGGGCAATCTTGCCGGGCCGGATGGTAAATTCGACTTATCGGACATTACAGGGATGTTTACAGGAAATAACGACGGTACAGCTGGTGCAGAGGGTAAAGATGGTGGGATTATTGATAAATTAAAAGGACTTTTTAATTAGTTGTAACAACTTTTAGTGAATGGCTATTTAAACATTGTTTAAGTAGCCATTTGTGTTTTATATTATATATTTGCGATTATGACAAAAGAACAAATTCAAGATTTAAGGGACAGAGTAGCGTCGCTGAGGAGGTATCTTTGACGTTGAAAACCGTTTAGAAGATATCCGAATAGAGCAGGAACTTACCCTGCAACCAAATTTTTGGGATGACCCAAAGAAAGCAGAGAAACATATTGCTGAGATTAACTCCAAGAAGGTTTGGACTGATGGCTGGGAGCATGTAAATAGCCTTATGGAGGATACTCAGGTTCTTTTTGACTTTTGGCAAAGTGGAGATGCCACGGAAGCAGAAATGCAAGAGCAATTTGATCTCTGCGTAAATGCTATAGAAGATCTGGAATTGAAAAATATGCTCAAAACAAAAGAAGACCAATTGAATGCCGTAATGCAGATTACTGCTGGTGCGGGGGGGACTGAAAGTTGCGATTGGGCTTATATGTTAATGAGGATGTATTTAATGTGGGCGGAGAAAAACGGGTACAAAGTAAGCGAGCAAGACTATCAGGAAGGGGAGGTTGCAGGTGTTAAAACAGTTACAATTGAAATCTCCGGTGAATTTGCTTATGGTTATTTAAAAGGAGAAAATGGTGTGCATCGTTTGGTTAGGATCTCACCATTTGATTCAAATGCCAGAAGGCATACGTCTTTCGCCTCTGTTTATGTATATCCATTGGTAGATGATACAATAGAGATTGAAGTAAAAGATTCGGAAATTGAGTTTGAAACATTCAGATCAGGTGGTGCCGGTGGACAGAATGTAAATAAGGTAGAAACCGCAGTTCGTTTATATCATAAACCTTCGGGAATTATTATTAAGAATCAGGAATCACGTTCACAACTTCAGAATAAAGAAAATGCTATTCGCTTGTTGAAATCGCAACTTTATGAAATTGAAATGCGTAAGCGAATGGAAGCTACAGCTTTGGTAGAAGGGAGTAAGAAAAAGATAGAGTGGGGTTCACAGATTAGAAGTTATGTGTTGGATGACCGGAGGGTGAAAGATCACCGAACGAATTACCAGACCTCAAATCCACAGGCTGTACTTGATGGAGATATCAACAATTTTTTAAAGGCATATTTAATGGAATTTTAAAAGATGAAATATTTTACCTCATTATTAATGATACTGATGTGTACAGCTAATTTGAATGCTCAGGAAATAGTTAAATTATATCCAGGTGTAATACCAGGATCAAAACCCGCGCCTGCTAATTTTAAGGAGATAGCGCCAGTTGGTGATGATGGAATTATACGAGTGAGCAAAGTATCTGAACCAACGCTTGCTGTGTTTTTGCCATCAAAGGAAAAAGCTACCGGAGCCGCGGTGATTATTTGTCCGGGAGGTGGCTATGGTATTTTGGCTATTAACCATGAGGGGTATAATGTTGCAAAACGATTTAATGAGGTAGGTGTAGCTGCATTTGTGCTAAAATATCGTTTGCCTAGTGATGCAATAATGATTGATAAATCATTTGGGCCATTGATGGATGCTGAACAGGCAATGTATATTGTAAGGGGACAAGCTAAGAAATGGAATGTGGATCCTGCTAAGGTAGGGATTATGGGTTTTTCGGCAGGAGGTCACCTGGCTTCGACTTTGACGGTTCATTATGATGATGTGAAAATTGAAAATATAGAGAAAGTGAGCCTAAGACCAGATTTCTCTATCTTAATTTATCCGGTTATTTCTTTCATAGAATCTCCTCATACAGGATCTGCAAATAATTTGGCAGGTACTAATGCAACGCAGGCGCAGAAGGAGTACTTTTCTAATGAACGACATGTAACACCGCAAACACCACCAACATTTTTAGTTCATGCTAATGATGACAATGGTGTGCCGGTACAGAATAGTATTCTTTTTAATCAGGCATTAGTGGCTAATAAGGTTAAGGCAGAAATGCATTTATACCAGGGTGGTGGGCATGGTTTTGGGTTGAATAACAAAACCACATCAGATGATTGGTTTGAAAGACTGATGAACTGGATGAAGAGCAATAAGTTCCTTTAGTTTAAAGTTCGGTGTTGACTAAGATCTCCTGTAATTCCTTAAGCTCTTCGACCTTTTCTTTAGAACCCAGATTTTCATAAGCAGATATCAGGTTACGAATTACGCGCCTGATGATCTCTACATTGCTACAGGGGGCGTAAAATCCTGGAAGGGGGTCGAGGTTTAGCTGGCGGAGAAACTGATCTACATCGTGTTTGCCAAATATGGCGCCTTTGTTAAAGGCATTGATGTAAAAAAGCACTCCAAATTCTTGTTCTTCGCGCTTACTCTCATCTATATATCCTAAAATAAAGTGTTGAGGCAGATTTACGCCATAGACAGGAATATCGAGTTTTTGGGCAAGTGTAGAATAGATAATGGCAAGTGAGATCTGGTTGCCTTTTTTGCTTTCTAATACTTGATTTATATAAGAATTTTGGGGATCGTGATGGTTTTTTGTATTTCCACTAAAACCGTATATGTTATAAAAGATATGGTTAATGAGTTTTATCTTTTCAATAGAACTCATTTCATATTGTAGCCCTAGCCAGATTTCTCTTTTGATTTCTTCAATTTGTAGGATGACCTTGGCTTCGTCGAGATCGGGATATTGGTAACGATTAATTACTAAGGCTCCTTGTAATAAATCAAATGCTCCACTTTGATACCATAAATTAAGGTCCTCTTTGACATTTGAGAATTGTATTTTATGCACAATGTTTTCGATTCTTTGCTGGAGCAAGGAATCTAATGAGTGTTCCCAGGCATTTTCAAGATAATCAATAACTTCATTTCCATACTCAAGTAATCGCCCCTCAACATGTTGGTAGATTTCCTGATCAGGATCATCAAGAAGTTTTACTAAAGCAGTTATTTCTTTAATGTTTTCCATTAAACATACAAATTTGAATGCCTATTTTTGTGGCTATGGTTTTTAACTTTATCAGTGATTATCTGAAGCATCGCTTTACTGCAAAAAGCAGACATGGTACCCATTCCCCATTTGTTTATAAACTTACGGATGAGGTAATTTACGATTTTAAGTCCAAAATTGAATATAAAAGTATTGAAGTGCAAAGAAAAAAACTTTTTAATGACGATTCTTTGGTTACAGTGACCGATTTGGGTGCCGGTTCTCATTTAAATAAGAACCGTACAAAGAAAGTAAGCCAGATTGCAAAGAATGCATTGAAGAATCCTGCTTTGGCACAATTAATTTATAGGTTGGCAAAGGATAATAATCCTAAAAGCATTATTGAACTAGGTACTTGTTTGGGAATAACTACTGCTTATTTATCGAAAGCTCGTCCCGATGCTGAAGTTATTACCATAGAGGGGTGCCCAGAAACTGCAAAAGTTGCCTACAATAATTTTAAGGAGCTGGATTTAGAAAATGTTGAATTGCAGGTTGGAAATTTTGATGTTTTACTGCCGGAAATAATAGATAAAAGAGATAAGCTTGACTTTGTTTACATTGATGGTAATCATAGAAAGGAAGCTACTTTGAATTATTTTAATTGGTGTTTACCTAAGGTTCATGAAAACTCGCTACTCATATTTGATGATATATATTGGAGTAAGGGAATGAAGGAGGCCTGGGGGGAGATTAAGAATCATCCGGATGTTATTGTTACAATTGATTTGTTTTGGATTGGCTTAGTTTATTTTAGAAAAGGACAGGCAAAGGAGCATTTTAAAATCAGGTTTTAATATTATTTAACTTATAGTCAGGTATTTAATCATTTAAACTGCTTGCGCAGTTTATTAACTTAAAAAACAGTTGTAAAACTGAAACATAAGTTGTAGCTTTAGGTTATGGAAGAATTAACCAAAGCAGAAGAGCGTATTATGCAGATCATCTGGAAACTCCAGAAAGCATTTGTGAAAGATATCATAGAAGAAATGGACGAGGACCCCAAGCCTCCTTATAACACCATTTCATCAATAGTAAGGCTTTTAGAGAAAAAGGGTTATCTGGGGTATAAAGCCTACGGTAAAACTTATGAGTACTTTCCTGCGATTAGCAAGGAAGAGTATGCAAAGACCACCTTCTCTAAATTATTCGCAGGATATTTTGATAACTCTCCGGTTAGTTTGCTCTCTTTTATGGTAAAGGAACAATCCTTAAGCGAATCAGACATAGTTGAACTCAAATCGCTCATTGATAAAAACACCAAATGATATGGAATGGCTGATTTACCTCTCTAAAGTAAGTGTTTGCATGGGGCTGTTTTATGCCTTTTATTACCTTTCTTTACAAAGACTTACCTTCTTTAATTTGAACAGATTTTATCTGCTCACTACACTTATTCTAAGCTTCGTGATCCCGATGCTACAGTTGCAGGTGCAAAGCTTAACAGAGGATTCCAGCAAGACTACACAGGCTTCAGCAATTTATACAAGTACCTTTACAGACCGCACTAATACAGGTGCCACCGTCCTTTCTTCCTTTCAGCAAACAGATGAGAGCTTACTTGCTATCGACTGGCCACAAGTACTCTTTGTTTCCTATTTGCTTATTGCAATTCTTATGCTGTCAATATTTGCCTTTCAGGCCATTCAGATATTAAAGCACACCAGACAGGTGCATCAAAAGATCGGTCGGCTTAAGGTTGTTTTTAAAGTAGAAGGTTTTACCAATTGTTCATTTTTAAATTATGTGTTTTTAAACCGACAGGAGCTAAGTGATGAAGAGGTAGCTGTAATTCTGCACCACGAAAATGTGCACATTTCCAGATACCATTCTATTGATAAATTACTTATTACTATCTGTAAAGCACTGCTCTGGTTTAATCCGCTGGCTTACCTGTACGAAAGGGCCTTGGAGCAGGTTCATGAATACGAGGCGGATAAGGAAACCTCAGCAACTATAGGAAATACGCCTTATGCCAATATATTGTTAACGATGGCTGTTAGAAAGCGTAATCCTTCTTTAACACACAGCTTTGTCCGAAATGCTTTGAAGGGAAGGATCAAAATGCTTTTTAACAATCAATCAAAAAATATGAAAAAGTTAATATATCTTCTATTGTTGCCGCTTGGACTCGTGCTTACATGGACATTTGCTGTGCAAGTTGTCTATGCAAATCCATCCGACTCAACATTAAAAGAAATAGAGGTCAAGCCTACTCAAATAGAGAAAACTCCTTTGAAGGCAGTGTCTTATAGAGAATTAAAGACTACAAAGATTCTTACTCAAAAACCTCAGTCTGATACCTTGTGGATGATTGATTATCCTTTGCTGAGCAAATATACTGAAGTGATCATAGACGGAAAGTCTTATGACGCAGACATCCTCACTAAGATCAGCCCGCGCTGTATAAGTACAACGAGACGCAATAATGACAAGATTGAGATCACTACCCATAATAACAAAATTGAATATGCCACCCAAATTGACAGAGAAAACGTTATTATTCGTAAAAAAGCCCTTGCTTTAGGTAAGGTATATACTCGCTACCCTCAGAAACATCAGGATGGTAGCCGCTATGAGGAGATCAGTATAAAGCAGAAAAGTGGTGTCGGAGGATCGGTAGGGCTAGACAAAGGTAAAAAGCTACTACTTCTTTACAATGGTAAACAATATTCTGAAAGGGAATTTAAAGCTTTGGCCGCTGACCAGTTCAAAGATTGTAACATGAGTTTCAGGAGTGGCTTAGATAAAGGAACAAAAGCTAAATATGGTAAGGAATATGGCTCAATGATCGCAGTGTCGAAAATTGAAATTCCCTTAGAAGGAATAAAGAAAGCATTCAGAAATCTGGATAACAACGATGAGGCGAATAGTAAAATTTCTTACACTGCAAGAGATTCTGTAGTGGTTGGTAAAGAAAAGCAAGTGTCACTTTTCGGAGAAGTGAGGCTAACACAAGCTCAGCTCAACATTACTGCAGATAAAGTAAAGTATGAAAACGCCAACCAGATTATTTATGCAAAAAATGTAAGTTTCACTAGTGAGCTATACCAGAATCCTATTATAGAAAAATTTGTAAAATTTGATCTTAAGGAAGGAACTTATCAGATTTTAAGTAGTATATCAGGTTTATAAATAAAATTTTTTAAAACGCCTCAGCCAAACTGATGTAAAAACCGGTTTGGCGTTTTTCATTGGGGCGTTTTTCGCCAATGCCATAATCTACACGTACACTTAATCCTTTTTCAGGATCGAAGAAATATCGGCCGCCGGCACCATAAGAAGGTTTAAAGCTTTTCATCGATAGGTCGCCATTATCAAATACCTGTCCTGCACCGCCAAATATAACCGCCCCAAACCTGTTGTTGTAACGATAGCGTAGTTCTGCTTGTCCGGCAAGTAAGTTTCTTTCTCTGTATCTACCGGTATAATAGCCCCTCATCATTTCGTCATTCCCCATCTGCTGTAATAAATAGAACGGGGTGTTTTTGCCTTGTACGGAATGGAATAATGCATTTACTCCAATAACAAATTTCGGTGATATGGACCAGAAATTACGAACATTGGCCTTTATTAAGCTGCCGGTAAAATTCTCACCACCCCAGAAGTCAGGCGCATACTGATAGGTTACTTTTCCGTAAAAGCCTTTAGTAGTATAATTATTAGAATTTCTGGTATCATAAGTTTGAGATATCCCTGCATAGAATACTGAGCCGCCTACCTTGTGAATTAATGTTTGATCGGTAGTGAAAATACCTCCAGCTTCTTTATCAGTAAAATGATAGTTTTCAAAGCCAAGAGATAAACCGGTGTACATATGAGGCAAGAGTAGTTTTTCGGCTTCCAGGCCAACTTTTACATAGCCTTGGATAAGTCTGTCTTCATTAGCTTCAAGAGTTTCATTACCAACACCATAAAAATCGAATGGCATTCTTTTAAAGCGGACCTCAGAGATGTAATGATGTGTATTTTGTTTAGTCCACACATCTCCTTTTAAGGAAATATTATACTGCCCTTTAGTGGAAGCAGAAAGTACAGTGGAAAAATTTGAACTGCGATTTGTAAGGTCTTTTCTGTCGAGATATGTTGAATAGAGTGCCCCAATGCCAAATTCAAGACCTATTTCTTGTGTGTATCTAAAAACTGGAACGGGCATAAAACTCGCCCTACGGGAGGAATCTGTTTTATTGGATAGGTAGCGTTCTATAAGTTTCTTTTGCGCCATAGAGTTTATGGTAGCTAAAACTAATATTGTACACAAGGAAATTTTCTTCATCGGCCTAAAATAGTAGAAAAAATTAATTTTCAGTTCTGGTTATCAACTTTAAGGCCATTATTTATTCTAGCCAGAATTTTACAAGAGGATATTAGGGCGATTATGAAAGAAAAGAAGCTACAATATGGAGATTAGTTATATAGATTTTGAACCAGAGATGAAGTACAATTAGGGCATTAAGATTATTTGCCTATTTTTGCGGCAATAAATATAAAATCAAAATGAGTACAACAAGAGGACCTATATCTCAATTTATGGAGAAAAATTATCTCCATTTTAATGCAGCCGCGATGATAGATGCTGCTAAAGGATATGAAACACATTTAGATGAAGGTGGTAAAATGATGATCACGCTTGCGGGTGCGATGAGTACCGCTGAGTTGGGAATTTCATTGGCTGAGATGATTCGTCAGGACAAAGTATCAATAATTTCATGTACAGGTGCGAATCTGGAAGAGGATATCATGAATCTTGTTGCGCACTCACATTATAAAAGGGTACCAAATTATCGTGATTTAAGCCCTCAGGATGAATGGGATTTATTAGAGAACCACTACAATCGTGTAACTGACACTTGTATTCCTGAAGAAGAGGCATTTCGCAGATTGCAAAAACATATTTATAAAATCTGGAAAGACGCAGACAATGCGGGAGAACGTTTTTTCCCACATGAGTTTATGTATAAAATGCTGTTAAGCGGAGACTTGGAGCAATACTATGAAATTGATCCTAAGAATTCGTGGATGCTTGCAGCGGCAGAAAAGAATTTGCCAATTGTTGTGCCAGGATGGGAAGATTCTACAATGGGTAACATCTTCGCATCTTATGTGATGAAATCAGAAATTAAAGCAACAACCATGAAAAGCGGTATCGAATACATGGGATGGTTAGCAGATTGGTATATCAAAAATAGCGAAGGCAAAGGAATTGGATTCTTTCAAATAGGAGGTGGTATAGCCGGTGATTTTCCTATATGCGTGGTTCCAATGTTGTATCAGGACATGGAAATGGAGAATATTCCTTTCTGGAGTTATTTCTGTCAGATCTCTGATTCGACAACTTCATATGGCTCATATTCAGGAGCAGTTCCTAATGAAAAAATTACCTGGGGTAAGTTGGATATAAATACACCAAAATTTATCGTAGAATCTGATGCGACCATAGTGGCACCACTGATCTTTGCGTGGTTATTAAAAATGTAATTTAAATTAACAAGTCCTGCTTTGAAAGTAGGACTTAAAATGGAATCAATGATTTTTAAAAAATTGCTGATTTTCGTCGTTTAAAGCATAAAAAACGAACTATTTAGATTGATTATAAATTGTATTTACTGTCATTTATTTGTCATTGGTAAGTTAATAAATTTTACTTTTGTGGACGTTTTGGTGAAGGACCTAAGTTTAAAAGCCAATTACGTTTATAAAGTTTTTTAAAAAATAGCATAAAATACTCATTATGAGGGATATCTCATTGATCGTTAGAAGAGTTTGGAAGTCGGCATTCATGTTTACGGCTCTATCTGTTTTAATCGTTTCTGCAACACAGGCACAAGATGTAGTAGAGGGCCGCAAACTATTTAAGGATAATTGTAATTCTTGTCACCAGTTAGATCGTAACAGTACTGGTCCTGCATTAACATCAAAACTTAATGAGCTTGATGAAGCTTTTGCAATCAAGTGGATCAGAAACTGGAAAGCGTTAGTTGATGCAGGAGACAAACAAGCTATCGAGGCTTCGAAGTTTTCAGCTGCGGAGATGACAACATTTCCACGTTTGACTGATGATCAGATTAAGAACATTATAGCTTACGCTAAAGCAGGTGAGCCTAAGAAAGAAGGAGAGAAGGCAGCAGCAGAAGGAGTTTCTGAGGGCACCTCCAGTTTCTCAATTGCAGGGGTTGCTGCAATTATTCTTATATCTATTATTGTATTGATCGTTTTAGGTCGTGCAATAAAAATGTTGGAGCGCTTGATACTTCAAAAACAAGGAGTTGCCCTTGCTGAGGAAGAAAACGTTTCTTTTGGTGCGGGTATTAAAGGATTATTTAAGAATAAGAAATTTGTATTCTTCTTTATTCTTTGTTTAATAATAACATTAGGGTCATTTGGCTGGATGGGAATGTGGAATACCGGTGTCCATACTGGTTACCAGCCGGTTCAACCAATTAAATTCTCGCATGAGCTACATGCAGGTACCAATCAGATTGATTGTCAATATTGCCATGCTGGTGCGTTTAAATCAAAAAATTCAACTATTCCATCTTTGAATGTTTGTATGAACTGTCACAAGTCGGTACAGGCAACAGAGAAATATGACGGAGAGATTTCGCCAGAGATTCAAAAAATCTACACTGCGCTTGGATATGATCCTGCAACTATGACTTATGATCACTCAAAAGAAAAGCCAATTGAGTGGGTTCGAGTTCACAACCTTCCTGATTTTGCTTACTTCAACCACTCTCAACACGTAGTTGTAGGTGAGGAAGCGATCAGAAAAGAAAAAGGTTTAAAACCTAATGAGCCTGTTTGCTTTGCATGTCATGGTCCGGTTGACACAATGGAGGAGATTTATCAATACTCTCCACTAACCATGAAATGGTGTGTGAACTGTCATAAAGATACCAAACTTGAAGTTAAAGGAAATGCATTCTACGATAAGATTATCGAAGCGCATGAGAAAATCAAGAAAGGTGAGAAAATCACACCAGCAGCTTTGGGTGGTTTAGAGTGTGGTAAGTGCCACTATTAATTAGAGTTTAATAAAAAGAACGTTCGATAAACAGTAATATAGCTTAAATGGAAAGCAATAAAAAATACTGGAAAGGCTTAGAAGAGTATAAAAATACTCCGGATTTTGTTGAAAATAACAAAAACGAGTTTGCTGAGCCACTTCCAATAGAAGATGTTTTAAATGAAGCAGGGTTAAGTACAGTAACTCCACGCCGTGACTTTTTGAAAGCTTTGGGCTTTGGGTTAGGTGCGGTAACACTGGCAGCTTGTCAAACTGCTCCTGTTCACAAATCAATTCCTTACCTGGTTAAACCTGAAGAGGTAGTTCCAGGTATACCGAACTATTATGTTTCAAGTTTTAACGGACAAAGTGTTTTAGTTAAAACAAGAGAGGGAAGACCGATTAAAATTGAACCAAATCCTAATGCAGGAACGTTTAATTGTGGTACTGATGCTCAAGCTCAGGCTTCTGTGTTAGATCTTTACGATGTTTCAAAGCTTAAAGCTCCTGTATTAAAAGATGCAGAGAGTAATTGGGCTGAGATTGATAAGTTTGTGCAGGCTGAGTTAAATAAAGCTCAGGCTTCAGGTAAGAAAATCCGTATTGTTTCATCTTCAGTAAGCAGCCCTTCTACTAAATCGGTTGTTGCTGATTTTACTACTGCTTATCCTACTACTAAGCATGTTCAGTATGATGCTGTATCTTATACAGGTATTATTAAAGCGAATGAAAATAGCTTTGGTAAAGCTGTAGTACCTAAATATAATTTTGATAAAGCTGATCTGATTGTAAGTTTCGGAGCGGACTTTTTAGGTACATGGATTAGTGGAGAAGAATTTACTGCACAATACGTTTCTAACAGAGATCACAAATCTTTGAAAGCTGGTAAGATGTCTCGTCACTTCCAGTTCGAAGCGGGTATGAGCTTAACAGGAACAAATGCTGATACGCGCGTTCCGGTTAAATTATCAGAAGAAGGTCCTGCTTTAATTGCTTTGTACAATGCGATTACAGGAAGTGCTTTAGCTGGTGCTGCATTACCTAATAATGTTACTGCTGATAAAGCACTTAAATTAATAGCTAAAGAATTATTACAAAATAAAGGAAAGTCACTTGTAGTTTCAGGGTCGAATGATGTATCTACTCAAATATTGGTAAATGCAATTAATTCGGCAATTGGTAGCTACGGTACTACTATAGATCTTGATAATCCTTGTAAACGTTACGCTGGTAATGATGCAGAATTTGCAGAATTTATCAACGAGATGAACAGAGGTGAAGTTGCCGCAGTATTTTTCTTAGATAGCAACCCTGCTTATGATGTCGCAAATGCTAAAGGGTTTACTGACGGATTAGGTAAAGTTGGATTGAAAGTTTCTTTCTCTGACAGAAGAGATGAGACTTCGACATTGTGTGATGTTATTGCCATTAACCATAACTACTTAGAGTCATGGGGTGATGCTAACGCATATGAAGGATATTATTCAATTGTACAGCCAACTATCAACCCAGTATTTAACTCACGTCAGGCAGAGGAAAGTCTTTTAATCTGGTCTAATGGCCCGGTTAAAGAATATTATCAGTATGTACGTAATAACTGGGAGAAGAGTATTTTACCGGCATTAGGTAAAACATGGCAAGATGTATTGCAGACTGGTGTTTTTGCCTCGGCATTGAAACCTGCGGGCACATATACATTTAGCTTGTCATTGGCTGCTGTAATACCTTCAATTGTAAATAATAGCAAAGCTTTAGCTAAGGATATCGAATTACAGGTTTACGAAAGTATTCCAATGAGAGACGGTAAACATGCTAACAATGCATTCTTACAAGAATTACCTGATCCTGTTTCTAAAGTAACCTGGGATAACTACATTGCTTTAGCACCGAAATTTGCTAAGGAACAAGGCTTTAAAGAATTTGATATCGTTTCAATAAAAGACGATAAAGGTTATGAAATTGAGTTACCAGTGCTTATTCAGCCAGGACAAGCTCAGGGAACTGCTTCTATTGCTTTAGGTTACGGACGTACAAAAGTTGGTAAAGCAGGAGATAACGTAGGTAAAAATGCTTACCCATTTGTAAGCTTTACTAATGGTACTTCTAAGTATGCAACTACTGTAAAGCTTTCGGGAACAGGAAAAACTGAAGAGTTAGCTCAAACACAAACTCACCACTCTTTTGAGGGTAGAAATATTATTCGTGAGGCTACTTTTACAGAATATAAAAAGAATCCTGCTGCTGGTTCAGGTAATGACCATGCAAAACATAAAACTTACGATCTGTGGGATAAATATGAGAAACCAGGTAATAACTGGGTTATGGCAATCGACTTGAATGCTTGTACTGGTTGTGGTTCTTGTATAGTTGCTTGTAATGTGGAAAATAACATTCCTGTTGTAGGTAAAGTTGAAGTGCGCAGACGCAGAGAGATGCACTGGATTCGTATTGATCGTTATTACAGCTTTAATGTTGAAGAAGGTCATGCAGAAGAAGCTCATGCTCATGGTGAACATGGAAATGGTATTAATTCAGTAACTAAAGAGAAAGAGATAGCTCATTTAGATAACCTGGATAATGTTTCTGTAGTGCATCAGCCAATGCTTTGTCAGCACTGTGACCATGCTCCATGTGAGACTGTTTGTCCAGTATTGGCAACTGTACACTCGTCAGATGGTTTGAACCATATGGCTTATAACCGTTGTGTAGGTACACGTTACTGTGCAAATAACTGCCCATATAAAGTACGTCGCTTTAATTGGTTTAACTACTGGAATGACTCACGTTTTGATAACTACCTGAATAATGAATTTACGCAGTTGGTTCTTAACCCTGATGTAACTACACGTTCAAGAGGTGTTATGGAGAAATGCTCTATGTGTATTCAGCGTATCCAAGCTGGTAAATTACAGGCTAAAATTGAAAAACGCCCATTGAAAGATGGTGATATCAAAATGGCTTGTCAACAAGCTTGTTCTGCCAATGCAATCATCTTTGGAGATGGTAACGATCCTAACTCGGAAGTATCTAAAGCATTACGTAGTGAGCGTATTTACTATGTTTTAGAAGAGATAAACGTACAACCGGGTATAGGTTATATGACAAAAATTAGAAATACAGATACAACAGTACAAGCGTAAGCTGATATTAAAGAAAATAAATTATGTCAGGACATAAGGAATCAATATTAAGAGAACCATTAATCACAGGCAAGAATATCACGTATGCAAAAATTACGGATGATATTTTAATGCCTGTAGAGAATAAGCCTAACAGGGCATGGTGGATTGGATTTATAATTGCACTTTGCGGTGCTACTCTTTGGGTGGTAGCCGTTGGTTATACCTTCTGGTTCGGTATCGGAGCATGGGGTTTAAATAAAACAGTAGGTTGGGCATGGGATATCACCGGTTTCGTATGGTGGGTAGGTATTGGTCACGCAGGGACGTTGATTTCGGCGGTACTATTACTCTTCCGTCAGAACTGGCGTAACTCTATTAACCGTTCTGCTGAGGCGATGACAATATTTGCCGTTATTTGTGCCGCTACATATGTTGTATCACACATGGGTAGACCATGGTTAGCTTATTGGGTACTTCCTCTGCCAAATCAGTTCGGATCACTTTGGGTTAACTTTAACTCCCCACTAGTTTGGGATATGTTTGCGATCTCTACTTATTTCTCAGTTTCACTTTTATTCTGGTATACAGGTCTTTTACCTGATATCGCAACTATTCGTGACCGCGCAACTGGATTAAGACGTAAAGTTTATTCAATAATGTCATTTGGATGGGCAGGAAATGTTAAAACATGGCAACGATTTGAGGCTGTATCTTTGATCCTTGCGGGTATTTCTACACCTCTTGTACTTTCTGTACACACAATTGTATCAATGGACTTTGCAACTTCAGTAATTCCAGGATGGCATACCACAATCTTCCCTCCTTATTTCGTGGCAGGGGCGATTTTCTCAGGATTTGCGATGGTGTTAACCTTATTGTTGGTTGCACGTAAAGTATTAGGTTTGGAGAATTACATCACTATGTTCCACATTGAGTCGATGAATAAAATTATCATCTTAACAGGATCTATTGTAGGTGTTGCTTACTTAACAGAATTTTTTATTGCCTGGTATTCAGGTTCTGAATATGAGCAATATGCTTTCATCAACCGTTCAACAGGACCTTACTGGTGGGCATACTGGATGATGATGACATGTAACGTAATTTCTCCGCAGTTGTTATGGTTCAAAAAGATCCGTACCAGTATTGCAGCTACCTGGATTTTATCTATTGTAGTAAATATAGGTATGTGGTTTGAACGTTTCGTAATCATTGTAACTTCATTACACCGTGATTACCTGCCATCGAGCTGGGCTATGTTCTATCCATCTTGGGTTGATGTAAGTGTGTTCGTAGGATCAATAGGTGTGTTCTTTACATTGTTCTTATTGTTTTTAAGAGTATTACCTTCAATTGCTATTGCTGAAGTAAAATTGTTACTTAAGAGTGCAAGTGAGCAGGCTAAGTTAGAGCAGATTAAAGAAGGACATCTTGAAAAAGAACATGTAGCAGAATACATTGACTCTTTAGAGAAATTTGATAGTGTTAAACAAGAAGATTACGCAAAAATATAACAATGAATAATATCAAATATATTTTAGGCAGTTTTGGTGATCCTGATGAAATGATGCATGGAATTCAAAAATTGCAGGATAATAACATTAAGATACATGATGTTTATACACCAATGCCAATCCACGGTATTGAGGCAAAGCTGGGTGTTAAACGTTCAAGGTTGGATATAGCAGCTTTCTTTTTTGGAATTACTGGTACAATTACCATGTTGTCATTTGTATACTTTGCAGCAGCATATGATTGGCCAATTAATATTGGTGGTAAACCGCATTTTGCATTACCGGATTTTATTCCAATTACATTTGAGCTTACCATCTTGTTTTGTGCTTTTGGTTTAGTTGGTTCTTATTATGCTTCAACCCATTTATTTCCGGGGAGAGCTCCAAGGGTAATGGACTTAAGAGCAACAAATGACAGGTTTATTATTGCTATTGATGCAAAAGAAAATGTTGAGCACAATAAGATAGATGATTTATTAAAAGAAGCTGGTGCTTTAGAAGTAAAGTATAATGAAAGGAAGTATGTTAGCTATGAATAGGAATAAAGTAGTTTTAACCTCGTTTTGTATTCTTGCCACTGCTGTTGTTTTTTCAGCATGCAGAGATAAAAGTAGTACGGGTTTAGAATACGCAAGGAATATGTATGACCCGATTGCACTTAATCCGGATCAACCTGTTTCTACCACAAATGACTTTTTAAAAAGTTTTAAAGGGCAGACTGCTCAGACTCCTCCGGCACACACTAGTCCGGTTGGTTTTGTTGAGGAAGATGTTTATCCAAATACAAAAGAAGGTTATGAAGAAGCTGGTGTTAAATTGATAAACAGTTTGCCGGCAACAGAGCAGAATCTTTTACAAGGGCAGCATTTATTTAATGCATTTTGTTCACCTTGTCATGGTAAAGAAGGTGATGGTCAAGGTCACCTTGTTAAATTGGAAAAAATTAACGGAGTTCCATCATTTCATGATCCTGAAAAGACTTCTTCCAGAGGAGGTTTAATGAAAGATCTATCGGCAGGTAAGATTTATCATACAATTAAATATGGTGTTAACATGATGGGTTCATACGCATCACAATTATCGCCAGAAGAGAGATGGAAAGTAGTACTTTATGTACAACAATTACAAAAAGCAAAATAGAAAAGAAGAAATAAATGGGAACTCATAATTATAATTTAACTGAGCAGTTTGAGTTTACAGGTAAAGCAAAAACCTTAAGCATAATCGCTATTGTAATAGGATTATTGGCTATAGGATATGGCTTTTCGGCTAAGGAGCTTCATGAGCGTACTTTTGCTAACCTGTTACTAATGGCTTATTACTTCGCTTGTGTTTGCATGTCGGGCGCATTCTTTTTAGCTGTTCAATTTGTAGCACAGGCAGGTTGGTCTGCTTCTATACTACGTGTACCTGAGGCAATGGCAAAAGCACTACCAATTGCGGTGGTTATTTTAATTGCTGTAATGGCCGCAGGTTTATATACACATAATTTATATCATCACTGGAATGCTCCGGGATTAACAGATCCTAATAGCGAAAACTTTGATAAATTAATACAAGGTAAATCAGCATTTTTAAATGTTCCATTCTTTATGGCTCGTCAGGTTATTTTCCTGGGGGTATATAGTTTTTTTGCATTATTACTTGCTAGATTGTCAAATAATGAAGATCTAGAAGGAGGATTAAATTCTTACAGAAAGAGCTTTAAATATTCTTGTGTATTTCTTGTAATTTACGGATTTACTACTCCAATATTTGCTTTTGACACAGTGATGTCACTTGAAGCTCACTGGTTTTCTACAATGTTTGGTTGGTACAATTTTGCAGCGATGTGGGTTAGCAGTTTAGCTACCATAGCTATTATCTTGATTCTTTTAAGGAAATCAGGTTATATGGCTTGGGTAAATAACAGTCACTTACATAACTTAGGTCAATTTATTTTTGGTTTCTCTATCTTCTGGACTTACGTATGGTTTGCTCAGTTCTTATTGATTTACTATGCAAATATGCCTGAGGAGACTGTATATTTTTACAAAAGGTTTGATAATTATGAATTTTGGTTCTATCTGAATTTAATTTTAAACTTCCTTGCTCCATTATTGCTATTAATGGATAGAGATAATAAAAGACAGGAGAATATTCTTCTAACAGTATCAATAATAGTATTATGTGGTCACTGGGTTGATTATTATCAAATGATTATGCCTGGAACAGTAGAGGAACATCATGGTTTTAGTATCATTGAAATTGGTACTGCAGTAGGTTTTGTGGGTTTGTTTACCTTTATAGTTTTAAATGGCTTAAGCAAGAAACCTTTAATTGCAAAGAACCATCCATTTTTACAAGAAAGTTTAAATCACCATTTGTAATAGGTGATCCGGATAGGATATAATAAATAATAGTATAATAGAAGTACAGTGTTACTACTTTTAAGGAAATGAGTCTAAGAAAATTAATAAGTAATAAAACAATAGCGGCACTAGCAGTGATTTTAACTGCATTTGCAAATACGAGCGCCTTTGCACAGGCGGCCGCTGCAACCGCTGAGAAACCTGTTGATATGGGACCGGTTTATAAAACCGCAACGTTCTATGTTCTTGCATTTTTACTAGTTTGCTTATTTGTAGCAATAGTTGGTAAAGCAATAAAGGTTTATGAACTGACCCGTGAGGTTCAAGATAAACCAAAGGGAATTAACTGGGATGCAATAAACGGAGGTTTATTCGCCTTGTTCCTTATTGTAGGTTTATATGGTGTATATTGGGAATATACAGTTCATGGAAACATGATCTTACCTGAGGCCGCTTCTGAGCATGGTAAAAAGATAGATCAGATGTTCAATATTACATTGATCCTTACTACTATCGTTTTTATTGTTACACACATTCTTTTATTCACTTTCGCCTATTTCTATAAACATAGTGGAAAAAGAAAGGCTTATTACTACCCTCATAATAATACGATTGAGCGTATCTGGACAATTATTCCCGCTTTAGTATTAACGGTCCTTGTACTTATGGGTTTCCTTACATGGAGATCTATATTTTATAAAGTTGAAGATCCTAATAATAAGCCTATCAGTATAGAGATTACTTCATCGCAATTTGCCTGGGCAATTCGCTATGCTGGTGCTGATGGCGTAGTTGGATTGAAAAATTATAAGTTAATTACTTCTGATAATGCATTAGGTATTGATTTTAAAGACAAAAAGACATTGGATGATCAGCTTGCAGAAGTTATGGTTATTCCAGTTAATAAGCCTGTTCGTTTAATTCTTACCAGTAAGGATGTAATTCATAGTTTTTACATGCCACACTTTAGGGTTCAATTGAACACTGTACCGGGTATGACTTCGTATTTCGAATTTACTCCTACAATTACTACAGAGGAGATGAAGGCTAAAACAAATGATCCTAAATTTAAATACCTGTTCTTATGTAATAAGATTTGTGGTGATGGTCACTACAAAATGCAGAGAGAAGTTAAAGTTGTTTCACAAGCTGAATATGATGCGTGGGTTGCTGAATTACCAACATATCTGACTGATGATTTAAGGAAGCAATTTAATTTGCCTGTAGCTTCGGCTCCTGCTACTGAAGCAGCGCCTGTTGACACAGCTGCAAAAGATACTTCTGCAGTTAAAACGAATCAAATAGCTTTAAAAAAATAACAATACTGGAATAGCACATTATGTCAACTATATCATTACACGATACACATAACCACGATAGCCATGATGATCATGGTCATCACAAAGAGACTTTTTTTACAAAGTACGTCTTTAGTCAGGATCACAAGATGATCGCTAAGCAGTTTTTGATAACTGGTATTATCATGGCTGTTATAGCAATGGGCTTATCTATTTTGTTCCGTATACAATTAGCATGGCCAGATAAAAGTTTCCCTCTTTTAGAGACATTTTTAGGTAAATGGGCTGAAGGTGGAAGGATAAAACCAGACTTTTATTTAGCCTTAGTTACAATACATGGTACCATTATGGTATTCTTTGTATTAACAGCTGGTTTAAGTGGTACCTTTAGTAACTTATTGATACCTCTTCAAATAGGAGCAAGAGATATGGCATCACCATTTCTTAATATGCTTTCATACTGGTTCTTTTTTACAGCTTGTGTAATCATGATGAGTTCATTCTTTATACAAACTGGTCCTGCAAGTGCTGGATGGACGGTTTATCCGCCTTTGTCTGCATTGCCAACTGCAATTAGTGGTTCTGGATTAGGAATGACTTTATGGTTAATTAGTATGGTACTATTCGTGGCATCATCATTAATGGGTGGTATCAACTACGTAAGTACTATTTTAAACATGCGTACTAAAGGGATGGATTTATGGAAAATGCCATTAACAATATGGGCGTTTTTCTTAACGGCTATTTTAGGTATTCTATCTTTCCCTGTGTTAGTTGCAGGTGTTGTATTATTAGTATTTGACCGTAGTTTTGGAACGAGTTTCTACCTTTCTGATATCGTTATGGGTACTCAAGTATTGCCAAACGAAGGGGGATCACCGATTTTATGGCAACATTTATTCTGGTTCCTGGGGCACCCTGAGGTATATATTGTAATTATGCCTGCAATGGGATTGTCTTCAGAGATTATGTCTGTAAATTCAAGAAAGCCGATTTTTGGTTACCACGCAATGATTTATTCATTGATCGGTATTACTATATTATCATTCATCGTTTGGGGTCACCACATGTTTGTAACAGGTATGAACCCATTATTAGGTGGTGTGTTTATGATTACAACTTTGATCATTGCTGTTCCATCTGCAGTTAAGACATTTAACTGGTTAGCTACATTATGGAGAGGTAATATTAGATTTACCCCTGCTATGTTGTTTGCTATAGGTATGGTGTCATTCTTTATCTCTGGTGGTTTAACTGGTATATTCTTGGGTAATGCATCATTAGATATTAACTTGCATGATACCTACTTTGTTATTGCTCACTTCCACCTTGTAATGGGATCGGCTGCAATATTTGGTATGCTTGCGGGTGTTTATCACTACTTCCCAAAAATGTTTGGAAGATTAATGAGTAGTAAGCTTGGTTATTTACACTTTTGGATCACATTTATCTGTGCTTATTTAGTGTTCTTCCCTCTACACTTTTTAGGACTTGATGGAGTTCCTCGACGTTACTATGCATTTACTGAATTTGAGTTTATGCAGAAATGGGTTACGGTAAATATTTTAGTTACCTGGTCTGCAATTATAGCGGCATTAGCTCAAGTTGCATTCTTGTTTAACTTCTTCTATTCTATCTTTAAAGGTAAAGTTTCATCGAGAAATCCATGGGGAGCAAATACACTAGAGTGGACTACTCCGGTTGAGCGTTTACATGGTAACTGGCCAGGTGAGATCCCAACTGTTTATCGTTGGCCGTATGACTATAGCAAGCCAGGAGCTGAAGAAGATTTTATTCCTCAAACTGTGCCTTTCTCTCAAACTATGAGTTCGAATATGCCTCATGATTTTGAAGGAAATGCGGAATCTGAACGCATACAGAGAGAGTGGGAAGAGAAAGAAGAAGCTGCAGGCAAAACAAAATTAGACTAGCATATAGTTTATAATATGATGAGGTATCTGCAGTAGGTAAATACTTACAACAGATACCTCATTTTTTTTAAATCTAATACACACCATGGTTCCTAAATCTGAGAAGAGATTTATCAGGCTAAACCTTATAACGATAGTTGTAACCTTATTGCTGATTTTGGCAGGGGGATAGTACGTAGTACAGGTTCTGGTATGGGCTGTCCGGATTGGCCTAAGTGTTTTGATCAATATATACCTCCAACCTCGGCCGAACAATTGCCGGGTGATTACAAAGAAAAGTATGTAGCTGAACGTGTAGTAAAGAATGAACGTTTTGCTAAAACGCTTGATAAGTTGGGTAAGGGGCATCTTGCAGATAGTATAAGACACGATGAATCTATTTTACAACCTGAAACTTTTAATGTAGCTAAAACCTGGACCGAATATTTAAATCGGTTAATGGGAGCTACAACTGGTTTTTTATTGGTTGGCTTGGTTGTTTATTCTTTTACTTATCGCAAAACTGCAAAGCGCATAGTTGTATTAAGTTGGCTTAATCTTATAGTGGTTGCTTTTCAGGCGTGGTTGGGATCTATAGTGGTTTCAACTAATCTGGTGCCATGGATTGTTACAGTTCACATGTTATTGGCTTTAGTAATTTTGGCAATATTGGTTTATACCTATAATTATGCCCAACAAATGCATAAAGCAGCAACTATAGTTATGGCTAAGGTTTTATGGTTGAAGATTTTAATCTTTTTAGCTATAGTAGTAAGTGTATTGCAGATTGTATTGGGTACTGAAGTAAGAGAGGCGGTTGACGCAGTTTCAAAAGCATTAATGTATACTGATCGTGAAAGCTGGTTAATTAAGGTTGGAAAGATCTTTTCTTATCACAGGGATTCGGCCATAATTGTGCTTATTTTGAATATTTTTATATATAAGATTGTTAAAGACAGATTCAACGGCAAAGCCACTGCATTGATGGTTGCTAATTCTATTGCTGTTGTATTAATTATTCAGATTGTAACGGGATTAATATTGTCGAACTTTGCATTACCACCTTACGCTCAGGCCCTACATATTTTATTTTCAACTTTACTATTTAGTCTGCAATACTATTTGTACTTGCTGGTTTACAAAACTGATACTTACAATCAAGAGCATTAATAATATATAATTTGAAACAGTTTTTAACAGATTTTTCTAAGCTCATTAAATTCAGACTTACATTTCTGGTTGTATTTTCTGCGTCTGTTACTTTTTTAATTGGATCTAAGGTAGAAATTAATGGAGTGATTCCAGGCATTGACTGGATGAAATGGCTTATTTTAATAGCTGGAGGTTTCCTGGTTACATCTGCTGCCAATTGTTTCAATGAAGTAATTGAGGTTGATCTGGATAAGCTAATGACTCGCACTAAAGATCGTCCGATGCCTGCGGGTCATATGACCACGGGGCAGGGATTGGTTTCTGGACTTGTAATGGGGATGCTGGGGACATGGTTGCTCGGTAAGTTAAATATAGAGACAGGGTTATTATCTGTTTTCTCGATATTTTTGTATGCATTTGCTTATACTCCATTGAAGCGTAAATCGCCAGTAGCAGTATTTGTTGGAGCCATTCCAGGCGCTTTACCCCCTCTCATTGGTTATGTGGCTGCTCATGGAAAAATAGATGAAATTGCAGTAATACTTTTTTTAGTTCAGTTTGTATGGCAGTTTCCTCATTTCTGGTCTATTGCCTGGGTGCTTGATGATGATTACAAAAAGGCAGGATTTAGATTGTTACCCACTACCAAAAGAGATAAAACGAGTGCGTTTATAACATTTGTCAGTACTTTAATATTAATTCCTGTTAGTTTATTGCCTACATTCTATGGATTTGGAGGCTATTATATTGCTGGAGTATCATTGATTTCGGGATTGGTATTTGCTTGGTTAGCATTTAAAATGTGGGTTAATATGGATTTGGTAAGTGCAAAGAAGGTAATGTTTTGCTCCTTCTTTTATCTTCCATTGGTTCAAGTGATTTTATTTTTTGATTTTATAGCTAAATAATTTAAAATGGTACACACATTAAATAAAGAGGATATGAACTCTGCAGCTCCAATAGATACTAAACCTAAAAAGTTTGTTATCTGGTTGTTTGTGGTTTCCTCGACTATTATGTTTGGAGGTTGGACAAGTTATTATATTGTTTTTGCTGCCTCTAAAGGCAAAGGACATGGCTTGGTACTACCTGATATTTTCATGTATAGTACGGCTGCATTAATAGGCAGTAGTATATGCTTATTTCTGGCGTCGAGAGCATTAAGAAACGGTCAGATTCAAAAGCAAAGACTGTTCCTGTGGTTTACTATCGCTCTTGGATTGGCATTTGGTTATCTGCAGGTAGAAGCATGGTCGAGCCTATATCAAAGTGGAGCAGCAATGGTGAATAATAATGCTGCTATTTCTGTTATTTACGTAGTTTCAGGATTCCACCTATTGCATATTTTTGCAGGTTTATGTATTGTATTAAATGCCCTGATTGGGGCTTATAAAGAATTGCCAATAGAAACACGCAAGTACCGGATGGAAATTGCTTCTATATTTTGGCATTTTATAGATATATTATGGATATATCTTTATGTTTTTTTACTTTTGAACAGTTAGATTTTTTAACAAACTATTACTATTTACAAAATGAGTTCATTATCACAATTAGATCAGGTAAAAACTACTCCATGGAGTGGGGGCCGCTCGCCGTGGTCAGTAGAGTACGGCAAAATAATGATGTGGTTTTTTCTGGTTTCTGATGCATTCACATTTTCGTCATTATTGATCTATTACGGAGCGCAGCGCTTCAGTAAATTTACTTGGCCGGATCCTGATTTGGTTTTCCAATCTATCCCAGGCATAACTGATAGTGGTGCTCCACTGGTATTTGTGGGTATTATGACGTTTATTTTGATCATGAGCTCTGTAACTATGGTACTTGCAGTAGAGGCTGGTCACAGACGCTCTAAAAAAGAAGTAGTATGGTGGATGATTGCTACTATAATTGGGGGCTTAATGTTCCTTGGTTGTCAGGCGGCTGAGTGGACACATTTGTTCCATGAAGGATTTGGTTGGGGTAAAATTCCCACAATGGAAACATTACATCATTTGTTTACTGGTGAGGTCTCAACTGTTTCTGCACTTCAGTTCTCTAACCTTTTCTTTACAATTACTGGATTCCACGGATTCCACGTATTTAGTGGTGTAATTATTAATATCATCATTTTATGCATGACTATTAATGGTACATTTGAAAAGCGCGGACATTACTTAATGGTTGAAAAAGTTGGTTTATACTGGCACTTTGTAGACCTTGTTTGGGTATTCGTGTTTACATTCTTCTATTTGGTTTAATTATTCTCAATTAAAATATTATGTCAGAAATACATACAGATCACTCTCACGGCGAGCATGCACATGGTGAGCATGCAGGGCTAGATAAAAAGAAAATTTGGCAGGTATTTGGTATCCTGCTTGCAATTACTGTAATTGAGTTTATCATCGCTTTGGTGCTTATTCCAGGCGGTCACATGTCTCAACACATTGGTAACTTCGTTTATATTGCATTAACTTTATTAAAAGCATTTTATATTGTTGCATATTTTATGCACCTTAAATATGAAAAGGTAGGACTTCAGCTTTCTTTAACTGTCGTTTTTGTTTTTATCTTTTACTTTATTGTTTTGATGTTAATTGAAGGAGGTTACTTACACTTACATATGCCTTTAGTTTAATGAAGGGTACTTCAATAAAAAAAGTATTAATCCTGGTCACCATATTAGCGGTACCAGGATTTTTGTATTATTTACTTCAGGAAAAGGGCAAAAACAGATACAGACCACTTCCTATTTTTGGCCACAAAGAAGTTGCTTCTACATTTCATTCAGTTAGAGGTAAACAGATTCCAGATACGATTTACCATATAGTAAGCGATTTTAAACTGATTAATCAGAATGAAGATTCTGTTAGTTGGAGCAAATATGGGAGTAACATTGTAATATTAAATCTGTTCTATACAAAAGGAGATGCTAATGGTGGAGGAGCAGCAACAAAGGCGATGAAAGGTTTTAATGAAACCTATGAACACAATAAAGCTGTTAATTTTATAGGAATCAGTATTGATCCTAAAACTGATAAGCCAGAGGTATTGGCTGATTATGCAAAAATACTTTCTGCGAAGGCGGGAAAATGGGACTTGTTAACCGGTGATAGCGTACAGTTATCTGGATTGATAAGAAATGGATTATCCTTAGATGCGCATCAAGAAAAGATTGGCACTGAGAACAAATTTATACATAGCAATATGCTTGTATTGCTTGATAGTCATCGTCGCATTAGAGGCTATTATGAGGCAACTAGTAAGGAGGCCTTATTAAAACTTGATGATGAGATTAAGGTTTTGCTGGCAGAGGAGTTGAGAAATTCCAGAGACGGAAGATAAGAAGGTCTAAATAGATAGGATATGAATTTTAACGATAAATTTTTTTTAAGATTAATATGGATTGTAACTGTAGTCGTGTTACTTGTGGTTTTAGCATTAAAGTTAATGCCACCTCCGGAAACTAAACCCTCTTTCATATATCTATTTCCACACATAATAGGCGGTATTAATGCAACTTGTTCTGTTCTCCTTGTTGTATCTTTAATCTTTATAAAGAAAAAAAATATACAGGCTCACAAAGTAACTAATGTTATTACATTTATTCTTTCGGCAATTTTTCTTCTTTTTTATATTGTTTTTCATCTCTATGAAAAAGATACGAAATATGGTGATATTGATCATAATGGTGTGTTGTCGGCAGTAGAATTGGCCGCAGTTGAATCAACACGTTATATCTATTTCTTTATACTAGCTACACATATTATTCTTGCCATAGTAGTTTTACCTTTAATTTTAGTGAGTTTCTTAAGGGGATTTAATATGCAGGTAGAACGTCATAAAAAGATTGTTAGGTGGGCTTATCCGGTATGGCTTTATGTTGCTGTAACTGGTGTAATTGTATATCTGATGATATCACCTTATTACAATTTTTAAACTGGCCTGACTATTCTTGAAATGTGTTACGGTTTCTTTACTTATATTTGTAATATGAAAAAGGCTGCATTTATCTTCCTCTTTATGATCCTGTTGACAGTGTCATTTTCAAATAATGTGAATGCGCAATGTGCTATGTGTACTGTAAGTGCAGAGCAAAGTGTAAAGAATGGCAATACTCAAGGAAAAGGCTTAAACTCTGGTATTTTATATCTGTTAGCTATCCCTTATGTTTTAATATCAGGAATTGGTGTGTTGTGGTACTTAAAATATCGCAAAAGAACCATGAGTTATGCAGAAAACCTCTAAGCTATACGCACTTATGCACGGTAAATGTCCTCATTGCAGAAGAGGAGATATTTTTACCGGAAGCCTTTATGGTTTTAATGTACAGCAGACTAATACGATTTGTGGGCATTGCGGCCAACGCTTTGAAATAGAACCTGGTTATTTTTACGCAGCCATGTATGTAAGCTATGCAATGAATTGTGCAGAAATGATTGCATTGGGTATTGCAACTTATGTATTGTCGGGAGGAAATCTTGAGTTCGAATCTTTATGGCTATATCTTACTGTAATCTTTACGGGCTGTTTAATTTTGGCACCCTTTAATTATCGTTATTCCCGAGTGATTTTATTACATTGGCTTTCTCCAAAAATAAAGTACGATGCCAATTACGATAAGCCATGATTAAGCCAGAAACACTTACTTTTATAAAAGATGTAGCTCAAAATAACAACCGTGAATGGTTTGCAGAGAACAAGAGCAGATATGAGACAGCGAAAGCAGACGTATTGGTTTTTATTGATCAGCTAATACCGAAGTTAGCAGTCATAGATCCAGAATTTTCTATTGATACCCCAGCTAAAAAGTGTTTATTACGAATTTATCGGGATGTTCGTTTTAGCAAAAATAAAGATCCATACAAAAATAATTTTGGCATTTCGTTTAACATTAAAGGAAGCAATATACATGGCCCTGGATACTATCTTCATATCCAGCCCGGAGAGTGCTTTCTTGCTGCTGGATTTTGGATGCCAGAGGCTCAGGTTTTAAAAAGTCTAAGAGAAGAGATAGATTACAACAGTTCTGAATTTTTGAGTATAGTTGATGATAAAAGTTTTAAAAGCATTTTTAATTTAAGCCAGGTGGATAAGCTAAAAAATGCTCCAAAGGGATATGATACCGAACATCCTCAAATAGAGTTTTTAAAACTTAAAAGTTTTATTGCAGTTTGTCCTTTAAAGGATGATGAGTTTTTAAAACAAGGAATCGTTGATAAGTTGAAAACTGCTTTTGAAAGTGTTTATCCTTTTGTTCTATTTTTGAGAAACGCAGTAGCGCAATAAATTTTCAGGAAAAACGTATAGTGTTAAAACTTTAATTGATGGGCTATACGGATTTTCTTACTCACTAAATTATAACACATTAATGAAAAAAATTAGCTTATTCCTATTCGTAGGGCTTCTTGCAAATGCATTTAGTTCCTGTGTTGTTCTATCACCCAAAAAATATAAATCATTATTAGCCACACAAGATTCTTTGAGGACAGGCTGGGGCGAATCACAATTAAAGAATGAAAATCTGGAAAGTTTGATCGCAAGATTAAGAAAGGATACTACAGGCTTAAGTAGTGCATTAAATGATTTGAAGGGCAAGTACTCTGAAATGGATAGCAATTATGCCAAGCTAAAGAATAATAGTTCTACTGAGATCAGCAAACTTTCTAATGATTTAAAAAAGCGAGAACAGCGCTTAAAAGAAGTTGAAGAAATCTTACGTAAACGTGATGAGGCTACAAACCAGTTAAAGGAAAAGCTGCAACAGGCACTTTTAGGATTTACTAAAAATGGATTAACTGTAGAGATTAGAAATGGTAAAGTATATGTTTCCCTTACTGATAAGCTGTTATTTCCTTCAGGAAGTATTATCATTGATGAGAAAGGTAAACAGGCCTTAAGTCAGCTTGCAGATGTATTGAAGCAGCAACCAGAAATAAATATTGCTGTTGAGGGACATACTGACTCTCAGAAAATTACGAACTTAGGACAAATTAAAGACAATTGGGACTTAAGTGTTTTGCGATCAACATCAGTAGTACGTTATTTGACAGAAGTAAGCAAAGTTGAGAGTGTACGTATGACGGCAACCGGAAAGGGAGAATTTCAACCTTTGAATGCCAATACAACAGCAGAGGGAAGAAGTAAGAATCGAAGAATTGAGATTGTACTTTCCCCTAAATTGGACGAGTTGTATGATTTGATTAAACAATAGTGTTATAGACTTTGAACCCAAAATGCCCTGTTAAATATTAACAGGGCATTTTGTTGAAGCCAGATCCATAAGCTTAGGACCACTGAAGATCAAGAAAGCGTTTAAAAAGGATTATCGAAATCTTTGAAAGCTGGTAATACCAGATCTTTTTCAGAGAGCAAAAGTTCTTCCTCTGGAATGCTGCTATTCCAGTTGATGTCGATATCAGCGTCATTCCAGATTACTCCGATTTCGGAAGCTTTATCATAATAATTAGTTACTTTGTAAGTGAAAATTGTATCATTTTCTAGAGTTAAAAAGCCGTGTAAAAATCCTGGAGGAATCCATAATTGTTTATGGTTATCGCCACTCAGTTCCAAACTAAAATATTGGCCATAGGTGTCAGATTGCTTTCTAATATCAACTGCTATATCTAAAACTTTTCCTTGTAAAACTCGCACCAATTTACCCTGTTCAAATGGGTTCCGTTGAGCGTGAAGTCCACGTAAAGCACCTTTTTGAGAAAAGGATTGATTGTCTTGGACAAAGTTAGCATCGATGCCTGCTTCGGAAAACAACTTTGAATTGTAGCTTTCGTAAAAATATCCACGATTGTCTTTCCAAACCTTGGGCTCAATAACCAAAAGGCCGGCAATGGGGGTCTCTGTAATATTCATAAATGGGGTTAAGCAATATATTCCATCAGGGAGGTAAATGATACCTGCTGATTTTGAAAATTAATATTTACCTCAGCTATTAGAGCAGACGCAAATTTATTCTGATATTCTAAGAAATTATCCATGTCTTCGACAACATATTGTGAACAGTATGTTACACCTTCATTTGGTGAGTCAACTACTTTTAGAAGCCGGTTTGAAATAAATAATCCGGTTTGCATTACTTGTGGGATATGGATTTCCTGCATCCATTGAAGCCAGCGATCTGCTGAGCTATCCTCGATAATTGTGGTTACATTATATAATAACATGGTGCAAAGATAAAACTATGTACCAATATTATCTCCACGAAGTTTTCTAAAACGTTTACGTGCTTCCGTGGTAAACATACTGCCAGGGTAATCGCTAATTAGCTTCTGGTACAGGGTTTTAGCTTCCTCGTTATTCTTTAGGTTTTTCTCATATAGGTCTGCCAATGTAAATAGAGCATCATCAGCCCAGAGACTATTGCTTTGTTGGGCTATAAGTTCTTTAAGAACCTTAACAGCATTGTTTATATCATTGGTTTTAATGTATATTCTTGATTTTGCCATTAATATATCATCTGCTAAACCATTATCGGGAAATTTGATTGCAATGCTGTCCAGTTTTCCAAGAGCTTTTGTAGGAAGATTTCTAAATTGAAGCATCTCGGCGTCGGCATACATTTTTAGTGCATTGCTATCGATTTTAGACTGTAGATTATCTGAAATCATTAAACTCAAATTCAATGCATCATTAGCAATTAATTGAGATGTTGATGCTTTTAAAACATCAGCCTGTGATTTAGCGTAGGCAAAATTACCTTGATAAAAGGAAAGTTTTGCTGAGCGGAAGTGAGCCTCATTTCCTACAGCCTGATTTTCAAATTGCTTAGCTACTTGTTCATAAATTAAAAAGGCTTCCCAAGGTTGCTGCGTCAAGATATAGATATCTCCAAGTTCAAGTTTCATTTGCCCAGTTTCTGTAGCTGATAGGCCAGAGATGGTTAATGCATCTTCTAAAGTTTTTTCGGCTGAGCTTAAATCATTAAGGAAGTATGCTTGTAAATTAGCTAGTTTCTTCATTGCAAAAACTGTTTGAACAGTTTTTCCATACTCAGAAATTATCTGAGTGTATTCTGTAGAAAGATCAGTAATTGCTTTTTTGTCATACTGTCCTGCAATTACCAACTGATACTTTGCATCTATCATTTCCACCTTTGCAGGCAAAAAGTATGGATTCCCCTTCCCTTTACTTATAAGATATTCAAAGGCTTTTATAGCAGTAGTATAGGCCTGATTGGCAACGAAAGTATTGGCCGCGTTGAACAGTATACCTCCATCATCTTTAATACGTTTATCCTGAGCTATTAATTGCCTTAATGCCAATTCATATTCTTGCTGCTGGAGATATTGCCAAATTAAAAGTTTGGTATAAATTTCAGTTTGAGGTTCTTTCTGTATTTTTTTTAGTAATGCAGACTGCAAAATGAGGTAATCGGCATTGTCTTCAAAAATTGTAGATAACACACTTTCTGCCTGTGGCAATAATTCAGGCATTTGCCCAAGTGCATTTATATATTCCTGTACAAGCATATTCTTATCCTTTTTAAAGCGATATATACTTAAGAGTTCGTAAGTGAAAATCTTTTCATTATTCAAAACCTTCCTCCCTTGTAAGAAGGTAGATATGGCCAGGTCATAGGCCTGAAAACTATAAAATATATTAGCCACCTCTCTGATTTTAAATTCATCAGCTGGTAGATTGTTCAACGTTTCTGCATATGCTTTATTTGCTGCATCTATTTGTCCCTTTTCCTGATAAACACGAGCAAGGGCCATGGTATAATGTAAGTTTTTTGGGTTTTGCTTAACTAGTCTCTTTGCTATCCTTTCAGCGTCTTCCAATTTTTTAAGCTTAATAAGGGAGGTATACCAGAGATCAAAATAAGTATCATTCTTAGTTGAATTGAACAATTTTTCCAGTAAAACAGAGGCTTCGTGATACTGTCCCTGCTGGTAATATTGAAATGCTAGTCCTTCATCAACATTGCCTTGAGCTAAAGAAAGAAAGCTAGAATAACAAAAGAATAAGATTAGGATTAACTTTCTCATTTGGGCTGGGTTATCAAAAGAGTCTCTAAAGTAGTGAATTGAATTCTAATTTCCTTTCCATATGTAAAAACATAAATGCGTATTTTAAATGTTACTCAGACAATATTTTCGATTGTTTAACATTTATTTTCTTTGGTTATGAGGTTATTATTGATTTCAGGACTTTAGAAGGTTGTTTCTAAGTAAATGATGGTTCATATTAGTTAAATATTTATTTTAACTTAAGCATATTGAAACGGCGTTTAAGGTAACAATATTGGTGTAAACTCATTTACACTGGCAGGGGTTCCGTAGCTTTGTAAGCAGAAAAATGATATGGTTGTATTTAGAAAGTGTTTTTTTCTTTTCTTATTATTCTTTACTCTAGCCTGTTCACAAAGGGAAGGAGTAAGAGTTATGCCTATCGACGATTTTTTTAAATCGCAAAATAGGATAGGCTATAGGATTTCACCGGATGCAAGAAATTTATCATATCTGAAATTAGAGGGGAGGAATCAAAATCTGTATGTTGAGGATATTGAGACGGGTAAAGGAAAAAAGATAACCCAGTTAAAGGAGAAGAGCATTATCTTTTATTTTTGGGTAAGTAAAGATGAGTTGATTTATTATAAAGAAACAGATCCTGCAAGAAGACTTTCTGATATATTCATTATTGATAAAGATGGAAATAATGAGCGGCAACTATCTAATAATAAAAAGAGTAGGATTAGGGTTTTGGATGATCAATTGATGGACGATAAATATCTACTGGTCTCATCTAACAGACGCGATTCAACAGTTTTTGATGTTTACCGTTTAAATGTTCGTAACGGGGAAATGGAGATGGCTGCAAAAAATCCTGGAAATATTACGGATTGGACAACGGATTCTGAAGGTAAACTAAGATTGGCAACAAGCAGTGATGGTGTAAATGAGACATTACTATATAGAGAAAGCGAAAATGAGGCTTTTAAACCAATAGTAACTAATAACTTTAAAAATACGTTAAGACCTATAGCATTTGCAAAAAATAAGCTTAGCATTATTTACGCTATTTCTAATGTTAACCGTGATAAAGGAGCATTAGTGGAGATTGACTGCAAGACAGGGAAGGAGATTAAAGTATTGTTTGGAAGTGAAACTATAAATATTACCGATGCTCAATATTCCAGAAAAAAACAGAAAATGTCCTTCGTTGTATATGAAACCTGGAAAAAGGAAAAGCATTTTCTGGATGATTCTGTAAAATTAATTTACAATAATCTTGATAAATTATTACCTAAAACAGAGACTAGAATAATTGACAGGGATAAAGCAGAAACCGTTTTCATAGTAAGATCATTTACTGATCGTAACCCTGGATCGTACTATCTTTATTTTTCTGAGCCTAGAAAAATACGAAAGTTGAGTGATTTCAATTCAGCTATTAATGAAAAGGAAATGTGCGAGATGAAACCTATCAGCTTTATATCAAGGGATGGACTGAGAATACATGGGTATTTAACTTTGCCTTTATACAAAAAAGCAGAGGGTTTGCCTGTGGTAGTACTGCCTCATGATGGCCCGGTTGCGAGAAATATTTGGGGGTATAATCCCGAAGTACAGTTTCTTGCAAATAGAGGTTATGCCGTTTTTCAAGTGAATTACAGAGGATCTACCGGATATGGAAAGGCTTTTATGACCGCTGGATTTAAAGAATGGGGATGTAAAATACAACATGATATTAATGATGGTGTTAAATGGTTGATTAGCGAAAAAATTGCAGATCCTAAAAGGATTGGAATATATGGAAGTGGCTTTGGTGGATATATTGCACTTAATGGTTTGTACTCGGAGAACAAGACTTATGCATGTGGTGCTTCAAATTCGGCGATCATTAATTTATTTGCTTATTTAAAATCAATACCGCCATTTTTAAAGCCGAAACTCCAAATGTATTACGAAGTTATAGGTAATCCTTTAACTGATGTAGATAGAATGCGTCAGTCTCTTCGCCTTTGTTTCAGGTGGATAGGATAGAGAAACCCTTGTTTATTGCCCAAAACACTAAAGATCCGAATATAAATGCCCGTGAAACAATACAGTTCGTTAAAAACCTTCAAAAGCGGAATATAAACGTAACTTATTTGGAAAATGATGGCGATCCATTCAATAGTAAAAATGACGAGGGTAGACAAAAACTCTATACTGCCCTTGAGTCATTTTTAGAAGTTAACCTAAAAAAGAAGTAAATTCAACCTCATGTCTTCAGAGAAGAAAAGCGGTTATCGTAAGAATTTTCCCTTAATACTCACTTTCATCATCTTGATGCTAGTGCTGTTTATGTTGTCGCTTTTGTTAGCTTATAGGTTTAGCACAAAATATATTGAAAACCAATTTGTCTCTGAAAAAGTAAATGTGCTTGAACAAAGCATTAGGCCGTACAACGATTTCTTTCAAAAAAAACTACCCGAGGTTTCCTATTATAATGGTTATTTGGACTCTGCAACTGCATCCAATTTTGTTGATACTGTATTGCTGGAATATCCATTTGTTTCTAAGGTTGTATTTTATGATTCAGAAGTTAAAAACACTCCGGTAACAGATGGCCTAAATATCGGAAGGTTCTCATTCGGCCCCAAGAGTATTTACCAGTTCGGAAGTCTTGTTCCGATGGATTCCGTTAAGCTTTTTTCTAGGGATAATACTCATAATTTTATTGCAGGAGATGATTTTAATGCTCTTGCATTAAAACTGGTTACTTACATTGAAAGTTTGGATACCAGTAGGGTGCCCAGTCAGGATGAGTTGTTTAGTAACTTTAGCAATGTACGATCCAACAAGATCACCTACTTGAATATACCGAGGATGGATGATCTGAAAATGTACAAAACAATGATGAGAAGGGCTTTAAATCCGCAGCCAATTTATCAGCAGGATATGCTTTCCTTTCAATTGGATCCATATAAGATTAAGATCATTAACTCAAGACCGTTACTTTATCAGTATATAAAAATTGAACCTTTAACCTACGATCCTCTTGAAACATCTTCATTATATGTAACTACCGAGATAACATTGCCAGGACCATTTTCAGATTATAAACTTTATTTTATTTCTTCCAAGTCATTTATTGATAAAGAAATTCTTAGTTATTTTTTGCCAATAGCTTTAGGGGTCTTGTTGTTTTACAGCATATTAGTGTTGGTAGCGTTTCTTATCTACAGAAATCTAAACATTAATCAGAAGATGTTTAAACTGCAGTATGATTTTATGAATAATCTTACCCATGAGTTTAAAACCCCGGTAAGTGTAATTAAGATTGCTGGAAATAATATTAAAAGTGCTTCAAATCTTACAGATAGAGAATTAAAACTTTATGGGAAAATTCTTGATGAAGAGGCTGATAAACTGAATGGTTTAATGAATAAGCTACTCGCTTTTACCCAAATAGAGAATAAGGCCATTCAATTAAACTCGGAGAAAGTTAATATTACTGATTTTATTGAAAGTACAGTTGAATCTCACCGACTAAAGCATCCAGATTTTGACTTTACTTTTGATGTGAGCGGATTCAAATCTTTTGTTACTGATCCGGTACTATTGGGGAGTTTGTTTGATAACCTGGCAGAAAATGCATATAAGTATTCGCCTATACAACGGAAACGCCTTCACATTTCTGCCAGACTGATTAAAGGGAAAGTAGTTTTCAGATTTACAGATCAGGGGATAGGGATTCCTTCCTCAGAAATTAATAATATATTTAAAAAGTTTTTCCGCATACAAAACCAGTACAACCAAAATGGAAGCGTTGGTCTGGGTTTGGCTTTCTGTAAGGAACTTGTTAACTTTATGAGTGGCGAGATTACAGTAAAAAGTAAGGTTGATAAAGGAACAGAGTTTAAAATTGTATTGCCATATAATGATTAATTTACATTATAGGATTGTACTTATATTGAAATAAATAAAAAATTATGTCTAAGGGAATTAAAATACTGATTGTTGAAGATGATGAGAATTTGCGCTTTTTGGTGGTACATCGCTTAAAAGCCGAAGGCTATGATGTTTTGGAGGTGGGCGATGGTTTAGCCGCCGAAAAGATGATATTAGAGGAGCAACCAGATATTGTTCTTTTAGATTGGATGTTGCCAGGTAAACAGGGAGCTGAGGTTTGTGAGGAAGTACGTAAACAAGGCTTTGAGAATCTAATTATTATGATGACTGCCAAAGCCCAGGATGTAGATAAAATTGATGCATACAACTTTGGTGCTTCTGATTATGTAACTAAACCATTTAATATGGATGTATTGGTTGCAATGCTAGATAGTAAGGTTAAATATTTGCTTAATAATGACCGTTCAGAAGTTCATCGTTTTGGCAACATGGAACATCATCCTAATATCCATACACTATTTAGAAATGGGAAGAAAATAGAGCTTACAATTCTTGAAAACAGAATTTTACTTTATTTCTTAAGAAATCCGAATAAAGTGATTAACAGAGATGAGCTTATGCTGGTTGTTTGGGGATACAACTCTGATGTGAACACCAGAACTCTTGATATGCACATTGTGCGCCTACGCAAAAAAATAGAGCTTAATCCGGATAACCCGCAGTTGCTTCAAACTGTAAGAGGTGTGGGATATCGCTTTAATCCTGCTTAGTTACATTTGTAATGGGAACCAGGCAAATAATATTAAAGCCAGGTATTGTAACAGCATAGTTCCATCAAGGTAAAAGAAATAATAATATTCATTCTTCTTTATATTTGATTTAAAGATTAACCAACCTGTTAAGATTATTGTTAGGGTAAGTGCAAGGATGTCTCCAAGTGTAGCTTGTCTGAATAATATTAAAAGCAAAACATATAGGCCGAGTAGGAATTGACAAAAGATGTATGCCTTTTTCTCTCCAAGTATTACAGGGATTGTTTTAAGGGCGTAAAGCTTATCCTGGAATAGATCACGGATGTCAAAGGGAACAGTTATAGCTGCAATAAATAGAAAGCGTTTGGCTACAAGCAAAAGTGTTTCCGCCGAAGAGATATTGATCTGATAGCTGCGTTCAAGTTCAACAATTGGTAATAGTACGCTGCTCACGGACCATACAAGAGCAATCAGAAAGAGCTTAATTCCGGGGATATTTCTTAGCCCAATTTGTTGCTTGTTGAGTGTCAAAAAGGGCACGTTATAGCCCACTGCCATTAATCCGGTAAAGGCCATAAGTAGTTTCGATTCGAAACTTAAATACCACAAACCAAGAGGAATTAGACACAAAATACAGATTAATGTAATTGAAATGATTAACCGATGGTGCGAAAATATCCACCTGACTCTAATATAGGGTGAATTCCCTGGATCTTTAGGCTTAGCTAAAAGCATACTAAAGTTGTATAGGCCAACTGTAGCAAAGAATAAAAATGCAAGGATGTATTTATCGGCAGGAACATGCAAAAGATGGTAGGTCACCAATCCTTGGGCGGCGGCACAAATACCGATAAATAGATTGCTGAATAACAGGAAATCAAGAATAGAAAGAAGTATTCTTTTAATCATTTGTACTGAAGAGGTTTAATTTAATCAGGCCCGCTTCAATTCAAATATCGTTATTTCTGGTAAAATTCCAACTCTTCCAGGGTAACCCAGAAAACCATAGCCAACATTTACATAAAGCTGTTGGTTTTGTTCTCTGTATAGTCCGGCCCATTCTTTGTATATATATTGTATTGGGCTCCATTGATAATGCTCAGTTCTTACACCAAATTGCATACCATGGGTATGTCCGCTAAACATGGCGTCTATTTGTTGATATTTTTTCAGTACCTCCTGTCTCCAGTGAGAAGGATCATGTGATAGTAATAATTTTACAGGTAAATCAGCCGTATCTTTAGTCGCCAGATCCATCCTACCATATTTAGGAAAACGGCCCATACCCCAATTTTCAATTCCTAAGACTCCAATTTCCTCACCATCTACTTTAAGTCGCCTATGTTCATTCATTAATAAATCCCATCCCATTATTTTATGAGTTTTTATAACATCCTGAAGATTTTTAGCCTTGGCAGCTGAAGGGGCGCCACCAAAATGATAATCCCCGTAATCATGATTTCCAAGTACCGAATATACTCCAAGAGGTGCTTTTACCTTACTAAACAGATCCTGATAATCGCGCATTTCAGTTGCCATATCATTTACAAGATCTCCCGTAAAAAAAATAAAATCAGGCTTTTCTGCCAACAACATATCCACGCCCCCCTGCACCGCTCTTTTATTGTAGAAACTCCCTGAATGAATATCCGAGATCTGGCCAAGCTTGATGCCTTCAAATGCCCTTGGAAGATTGGGTAGAACCAGTGTTCTTCGTTTTATTTTATAGTCATATGCTCCAGAGGAAATGCCCCATGTAAGTGAAGTTAGGGGAATAGCCGCTGTAATTAACCCAGCTTTTACAATAAAAGATGACCTACTTATAGGCTCTCCAAAAGGCTCAGTTTCTTTAACTGCCACAGATGTATCTTTCTTTTTAAGTGATCTGTTCATTTTAATGATTAATCTTCTGAGATCATCAATCAATAGAAATGGTAGCATCACAATCTTACAAATTAATGTTAAGAAGAACGCAACAAGTATAATAGAGCGTAAGCTTAGGTACAAAGGTAAATAAGAAGGGACATAGATAGCTGAAAATACCCCTATTACAAGAATGCCCGTATAGGTCCACCAAATTACAGAGAAAAGTTTCTTTGTAGCTGGCCTCCATTTGTTAAAAACTGATAAAACTGCGCGATAGCAATAATAATCGAAAGCCAGAAGGAAAATTGATAAAATTATAAGTGCGGGTAGTCGTCCCATTTAATTATTTTTAGAGTAAATTACCTGAAATTAATATCATCATCATCGTCATCAAGCTCGGTATTGAACAAGCTTTCAAACATATCTGAGAATCCGAATCCCCCTTCAAGGTATTTTTTGTTTAATTGTGAATGTTCGGCAAGGCCATGCAATACGAATTCCATTAATAATAGGGTCTGGTTTTCACTAAGCTTTGGATGAAACTTTTTAACAAGATCATATAGGCCATTAACACCTCTCAGCTGTTGCTGATACTTAACTTGTGTAAGAGAATCAGCAATATCTAAAGTATTACCTTCTGTAAACCATTCTGTGATGTCATTGTATGGATTTGCAGTTTTACTTTTTTTTGCTCTTTCCGGATCTGGGAAATAGCGGGCAAATAAACTTTTAATTGCTTTGCCAATAAGCGTATTTGCAACTTTTGCAGGGCCTTCTAGCTCGCCCTCATAAACCAGCTCAATTTTTCCTGTTACAGCAGGTATAATGCCTGCCAGATCAGAAAGTCTTACAAAAGTACTCTTCTCTCCATTAATTAACATTCTGCGTTCTGCAGTACTAATTAGATTCTCATATGCAGTAATAGTTAATCTGGCTGATACTCCTGATTTCTGATCAATATATTCACTTTTTCTTGCCTCAAATGCAACTTGTTCTATTAGATCTTTTACTAAGCCATCAGCCTCAATATTAGCTTTTTGTTCTTCTGATGTCTTTGCTTCCTGAAATGTTATCCTTCTTGATATATCAATACTTTTAGGGTAGTGCGTTAGGATCTGACTTTCTATACGATCTTTTAGAGGCGTTACAATAGAACCTCTATTGGTATAATCTTCAGGGTTTGCAGTAAATACAAACTGTACATCAAGAGGTAAACGAAGCTTAAAGCCTCTTATCTGAATATCTTTTTCCTGAAGCATATTAAATAATGCTACCTGTATGCGTGCTTGTAAATCAGGTAACTCATTAATTACAAATATACTTCTGTGAGCCCTTGGTATTAGTCCAAAGTGAATTACACGTTCATCATTATAAGTTAACTTTAGGGTAGCGGCTTTAATTGGATCCACATCGCCAATTAAATCAGCAACAGTTACATCTGGTGTAGCCAGTTTTTCAGTATATCTTTCACTTCGATGTTGCCAGCTAATAGGAGTATTGTCACCATGAATTAGTATTTCATGTTTTGCATACCACGAAATAGGATTCAAAGGGTCATCAAAGATCTCACTTCCACTCACATAAGGAATATATTCATCTAATAGGTTTACCATTAAACGGGCAATACGTGTTTTTGCCTGCCCGCGCAAACCCAATAATAAAATATTGTGTCGCGATAAAATAGCTGTCTGTAACTCAGGAATTACTGTTTCATCATATCCTAAAATACCTTCAAATCCTGCTTCCTTATTTTGAAGCTGGACAATCAGATTTTTGCGAAGCTCGTCTTTTACCGATAACGATCTGTAGCTTGAGGCTTTTAACTGACCTAGGGTTTTTATATTGTTGTGATCCATGTCTTATCTTTTCGAATTGAGCGTTTAGTATTTTACCTCACTGTTTTGCGTCTATTCTTTATATAATCTTCAAAAATGTATTCTCCAAGCCCTGTTAAGGAACTATAGAATGCTCTTCCGCCATTAATTTGAGTAAATTCTCTCACAAATTGCTGCAGGTACGGGTCCTGAGCTATCATAAATGTAGTAATAGGAATATTAAGTCGTTTGCATTGAGCTGCCATATTCAATGTTTTATTAATCACCTTTCTGTCAAGCCCCATACTATTTTTATAATACCGGCCATTTTCCTTTAAGCAGGTCGGTTTACCATCGGTGATCATGAAAATCTGTTTGTTATGGGTTTTACGGCGACGCAATAAATCGGCAGCTAGCTCTAATCCTGCAAAGGTATTTGTATGATATGGGCCTACTTGTAGGTATGGTAAATCTTTGATTGATATAGGCCAGGCGTCGTTACCAAACACAACAATATCAAGAGTATCCTTAGGGTATCTGGTTTTAATCAACTCTGCAAGTGCCATAGCTACCTTTTTAGCAGGAGTTATCCTATCCTCTCCATATAGAATCATAGAGTGAGATATGTCTATCATCAGTACGGTAGAAGTGAGGGTTTTATAGTCTTTTTCCTCTACTTCTAAATCTCTCTCAGTTAAAGTAAAGTTTGCAATACCATGATTTATTTGGGCGTTTTGTATCGAAGCAGTAATATCTATCTGATCTAAGCTATCTCCAAAAGAGAACTCTCTTCTATCCGCATTTTTTTCTTCACCAATACCTGATATATTGGTGTTATGGTTTCCTCTTCCGGCTTTTTTTAATCTACCGAATATTTCTTCAAGGGCAGACTTACGTATTGTCTGTTCAGTTTTTGCCGTAATGCTTAAGTCTCCATTTGCAGGGTTCTCTTTAAGATAACCTTTTTCTGTAAGGTCATCAATAAAATTGCCCATGCCATATTCATTGTTTGTGAACTTATATTTCTTGTCCAGCTCATTCATCCATGCCAATGCCTCTCCTGCATCACCGGCAGTATAATTCAGTAGCTGGGTGAAAAGCTTAAGCAATTCATCAAACCCACCTTTTGGTAAATCATCGGGTTGGAAATTAGAAAAATGAAAACCTCTCATATATTCATTATAAACGAATTATCGAAGGTAAAAGTTTGAGGCATTAATAATGTTATCCGGGTGTAAAAATACCCCTAATACGGTGGCTTAGAGTAATTATTTAGGACTGCCGTTAGCTAAAGCTCTCTCAGCCCGTTTTATCGCTAGTCGTTCTCTCCATTTTGCATAAGGGGCTTTAAAAGCCATTTTTAATACACTGTCAACACCACCTTTTACTGCAAGGTTAAAAACACTTTGGGCTTTTCTGGTAATAGAAGCATCCCAGGCTCTTAAACTTAATGAAAAAGAACCATCCAGGTATTTCATCCAATGCCACATTCCGGTAGGCATAAAAAGCGTATCGCCGTGTTCAAGGAAAACCTCGTAACCTTCAACACCTTTAAGTGCAGGGAATTTTTCAAAATCAGGATTAGCCACATCATAATCCTCCAGCGCATAAGTTGCATTAGGGATACAGTACAAACGCTCTTTCCATTTATTGTCAAAAAGAATAATGTGTTTTCTGCCTCCAAAATGGGTATGGAAAAGATGGGGTAAATCTATATCATAATGTAAGAAGGTAACTGAGTTTGATCCTCCAAAAAACATTGCGGGCATACTTTCAATAAAACCACCCATCAAGTCTTTAGGAATCACTATGTCATTTACCAGATTGGGGACATGTTTAAACAGGTTAAAGAAAAAGATTCTTAGCTCAGTTGGCTTAGACTTAATCAGATCCAGATAATCTCCGAATTTCATTTCGGCAACTGAAGCATTAATAGGCTTTGAAGGATCAGCTTTAGAGTTGTCCATTAAACTTACCTTCAATTCTCCTCCTATTTCCTTTAAATAGTCGGTAGTCCATTTTTCTCTTGCCGGCCATGTTTTAGTAAGCCCTTTAATGATTAAAGGACGTCTTGCATCTAAATAATTTTTCTTAAAATCAGCAGGGCTGATGCTCTCAACGGTGTCTACCGGCTTTAAAATAAAACTCATAAGTTTTAATGATAAGATACTTAATAACGACTAAATGCCTGTTTACTGATCTTATTTAGAACAAACTTAGATAAAAAAATCCTTCTCTTCATAATGCAATCGTTTAAAATCCCCGAAATAAATTAAAGATAACTGCCAACATTAATAGGGCTGATGATTGACAAGCGCTTTATTTGCTCGTTTTATAGCCAGACTTTCTTTCCAGCTCATGTATTTTTCTCTGAAATTAGCCTTCATAAAATCATCAAATTTCCGCTGAACAGTAAGATTGTATAAACTTTTTGCTTTTACGCCAAATGATTTATCCCATGCCCTTAAACTAATAGAGAATGAACCATCCAGGTATTTCATCCAATGCCAGTAACCTGTAGGCATAAACAGTGTGTCACCATGCTCAAGGAAAGCCTCTACGCCTTTAACACCTTCCAATGCAGGAAATTTGTTGAAATCAGGATTTTCAACATCATAGTCTTCTAAAGCGTAAGTAGCAAACGGAATTTGATATAGACGTTTTTTCCATTTGTTTTCAAACAGGATAATGTGCTTTCTCCCATTAAAATGAGTGTGAAAAATGTGAGCTAGATCTATATCATAGTGCAAAAAAGTAACAGAGCCTTTTCCGCCAAAAAACATGTTAGGATAGCTATCTAAAAAACCACCCATTAGTTCTTTTGGAGCACGGTAGTCTTCAAGTAATTTTTTTGCCTGTTTAATAGGGTCAAATAAAAAAATGCGAAGGTCTGTAGGTGTATTTTTTATTAATTCTATATAGTCTGCAAACTTCATTTCTGCTGCAGAAGCATTAATCGGTTTTGAAGGATCTGCTTTGGAACTATCATATAAAGGGACTGTTCTGTCACCAACAGCACTCTTCATATAGTCTAAATTCCACTTTTCATAGGCAGGCCAGGCCCTCGACATATTTTTTATAATAAGTGGTCTACGGGGATTCAGGTAGTTTTTTTCAAATTCCTCTTTAGAAATATCATTAACGATATCGATTGGTGATAAGTCAAACTGCATGTTAATTCAATATTAAGACGAAACAAAATTATAGAAAATGAGGAGGGGAGGGAATTACCCCAAATAAAAATTAAAAATCTCTGACAAAACATTAAGTTATATCCGGTTTAATCTTTTTTGCGTTTTAATTGTCATAGAAGTATAACCAACAAGATGCCTATGAAAACATCAATTAAGATTTCCCTCTCTTTTGTATTTGTTTTGTTATTAGTTCTTTTATTCTCTTCTTTTCAAAAGAAACCGGCAGCAGAAAAATTAATTTTTCCTTATAAGCAGGCGGGTTTAAGCGAACGACAAGCGGCAGAGCATCTGCTAAGCAGATTCACTTATGGTCCTAAGCCTGGAGACATAGATCACGTTCTGGACATGGGCCTGGAAAAATGGTTTATGCAGCAGTTGGATGGCAATCTGGATGATAAAGTACTTAATGAAAAATTGGCTCAGTTTGAGGACATCAATTTAACCAATACTGAAGTCGAAAATAAATATCCCCGAGCTGCAAGAGTATTACGTATGGCCATTAAGGAAGGGGCAATAGATAAGGATTCTGTAAATAAAGGAAATCAGGCAGCTTATAGAAAGCAGATAAAGGATTATATGGAACAGAAAGGGTTAAAGCCGCAACGGGAACTGTATCGTCAGTTTATTAATCAAAAAATATTAAGAGCTGCTTATACGAATAATCAATTGCGCGAATTGCTTACTGATTTCTGGTTCAATCATTTCAATGTTTCTTTAACTAAAAACCAATGTGCATCATTTATTCCCGCTTATGAACGGGATGTGATCAGACCAAATGTAACCGATAAATTCAGCAATTTGCTCCTCGCTACGGCAAAGTCGCCAGCAATGCTTATCTATCTTGATAATTTTATCAGTAGTGGACAACCAACTGCTAAAATGAGAAAAGATTCTATACTTATGAAAGATGGAACCATAGTGAAGAAGTTTAGGAAGGTTCAGACAAAAAAGAAACAGGGTGGACTAAATGAGAATTATGCCCGCGAGGTAATGGAACTACATACATTGGGTGTAGATGGTGGATATACTCAGGCTGATGTAACACAGGCTGCAAGGGTATTAACCGGCTGGACTATTGCTCCTATGGGAGATGATAGTTATGGCGGAGCTATAAAGAAACTGATTGATAATATAGAAGAAGCTAATCTTGAAAAAAGAGGGTTTGTGCACCAGGGAGATTTCTTATTCGTACCAACTCGACACGATAATGCCGAGAAAATAGTTCTGGGGAAGCGATTCGCCCCAAATGGTGGCTACGAAGAGGGTACTGTGCTATTAAATATGTTGGCCCATCATCCGTCTACAGCAAAGTTTATATCAAAAAAAATTGCTACTCGCTTTGTAAGTGATCAACCCGCTGCTAAACTCGCTGATAGAATGGCGAAAACTTTCATTAAATCTGATGGAGATATTAAACAGGTAATGATTGTTATGGTTTCATCTCCGGAATTCTGGCAGGCTGATGCCTTAAGAGAAAAAACTAAATCGCCCTTTGAACTAGCCATTAGTGCCGTAAGGAGTCTGGAAGCTCAAATAGTACAGCCATATCAATTGTTTAGTTGGGTTAATAAGATGGGGCAGAAGATGTACTACTACCAGGCACCAACTGGGTTTCCGGATAAGGGACAGTATTGGATTAATACTGGCGCCTTATTAAACAGAATGAATTTTGGACTGGCTCTGGCCTCACAACGTATTCCGGGAATAAAGGTAGATCTCGGAGCTTTAAATAACCATCATGAACCAGAAAGTGCTGATGAGGCCTTAACAATATATAGTAAGATCATTATGCCCGAACGAAATCTCGATGCGACAATAAAGCGGTTAAAGCCAATGCTTAAGGATCCGGATTTAAATAAGAAAGTAGAAATGGCCGCTAATAAAAACATAATGACAATACCAGATACTAATGAAGACACTCTTGCAAACATTAAAAAAAGTAGGATAGCTAAAGATATATATATAAAGAATTCTGAACTGGCACAGGTTGTAGGTGTAATTTTGGGTTCTCCCGAATTTCAACGTAAATAAACTTAAAGTAAAAGATTAGCCATGACATCAAGAAGAGGATTTTTAAAAGCCGGAGGCCTTGCCTTATTTGGTATAGGAATGGGTGGAGTACCGGGCTTTCTTGCCAATGCAGCTGCAGAAATAAAGCAACCCGGACTATTTGAAAGAAAGAAAATATTAGTCTGCATTTTCCAACGAGGGGCAATGGACGGCTTGATGGCTGTTACGCCTTTTACAGATGAATATTTAAAAGCTGCCAGACCTTCGCTGTTTATGTCTGCTGCTAAAATATCCGCAAATAAACCATTAATAGATTTGGATGGGCACTTTGGATTGCATCCCTCAATGGCGGCCTTTGAACAGGTATTCAGAGATAAAAGAATGGGCATAGTACATGGAATTGGCTCACCGAATAATACACGCTCCCATTTTGATGCGCAAGATTACATGGAATCGGGTACACCCTTTAAGAAAAGTACAGAAAGCGGATGGCTTAACAGGGCCGTGGGTTTGCTTGGCCATGATGCTGCATCGCCACTTAGAGGGGTAAGTTTAACCTCATCTTTACCAAGGTCCTTTTATGGCGATTATCCGGCAGTTGCAATAAGCAGTTTGAAAGATTTTAATATTCAGATGAAAGGCAATATCAATGGAGCCAATATGGCAGCTAAAAGCTTTGAAGACCTTTATGACCAAACAGCATCGGGACTACTAAAGGAAACCGGTAAAGAAAGTTTCGAAGCAATAAAAATGCTTCAAAAAACAGATGTGAAAAATTATAAGCCAGCCACCGGAGTTGTTTATCCTAATTCAGCCTTAGGGAATTCATTGAAGCAGATTGCCCAACTTATCAAAATGAATGTAGGAATGGAAGTTGCCTTTGCTGAATCTGGAGGGTGGGATACACACTTTAACCAAGGAAGAGAGACAGGGATTTTTGCCAGGAACGTGAATGACCTGAGTGAGAGTATTATGGCATTTTGGACAGATATGGGGACGTTACAGGATGATGTAACGGTTATGACCATGACTGAGTTTGGCCGCACAGTAAAACAAAATGGAACGGGTGGCACAGATCATGGCAGGGCATCTTGCAATTTTATTCTTGGAAATAGCGTAAACGGCGGATTAGTACATGGAATAATAAATCCGCTTACAATTGAAAACCTTGAAGATGGCCGAGATCTTGCTGTTACTACAGATTTTAGAGCTGTGTTTAGCGAGGTTGCCGACAAACATTTAAAAATTAATAATGATAAAATACTATTTCCCGACTGGAGTGGTAAAAAAATAGGAGTAATGAGCTAAGAAGGGTGCTTAAAACATTCTTTTAGTTTTAAACACCCTCAAGAGCTCGCCTTATGGCAATTTTTTAAAGTCAATTTCAGGATGTTCTTTTCCCGAGGCTTTTCTTTGCAAAGGAGTTTTTATAGGAGTGAAATCATTAAAGAAGCCACAATTCTTTAAAAAGAACGACGAACCCTCTGTTCCACCTGCATAATCTTTCCTGTAGTTTTCTCTTGCAGTTGCATCAGCCGTAAAAGTAGCTTCAGTAACCTCATGCCAGTTGCCCTGTGCGTCTATAGCCCATTGATTTTTATAATTTGCTTTACGCGACTGATCACCTGTAGATGGAGAAAAGTTTTCAAGGAAAGAGTGAAGCCCTTTTAAGTATTCACCTGATTTTGGACGCTCAAAACTGGCAACAAGCTGCCAATTCCCCTTTTCTAAATCTTTAAAATAGGCAGTGTATATAGTTGTTTTTTTATCTGTATTAGGCTGTGCCCTTATCAGAAAAGCATAAATCTTTCCGGCTTTCCATGGGTAAAACATATAGCTTTGTCCACCAGAACCTTCATTTCCAAATTCTCCAGTCTTTGTTTTCTCTCCCTTTTTAAGCAATATTACCTTCATGCTGTCCGGAATAGATTTTGGATCATCAGTAGAAAATGGACTCCATATAGAAAACAATACCCTGCGTTCAGTGGAAGAATTTACCTGCATTCCAAAATACCCTCCGCTAAAGCCATTCGACATAAAATAAGTACCTAGTTTATCTTCACCAACAGGAACCTGAATTTCATTATAAAACCATTCGGTATTGTTCTGTGCTTCGGTCGGTATTTTGTATCCTAAATGTACAGAAGGTCCCCTATGGCCCCAGTAAAAATAATTTCCTTCGTTGTTTTTAACATAAGCAGCACCCTTTAGTAGTTCGATACTTCCACTAACAACTAAATCTGATACTTCTGCAAAAACACCTCCGGTTTTTGAAATTCCCTTCAACTCTACTTTTACATAACCAGGGCGTTTAATTGTTATGTTTCCTATTTTAACCAATGCAGAGCCTAGATTACCTACCTCTTTAACCAAGGTAGTGCCTTCGGCGGTTAAACTTATTTTACTTTTCCCTTCGGGAACACTCAATTTTAATGATAATTCTGCCTGTCCGGCAGCTTCTGTTCTAAAATAAATGGTAATTACATCGCTTGCGGCAGACCAATTGGTTATGCCCTCTTTTTTAAGACTTGCGGTTGAGTTTTCGTTTACCCATCCATTTCCTCCAAGCGGTATGGTAATGGTTTCAGATTCTGCAGTTTGCTTTACTTTTGCCAAACAAATGGTACTAAGTAAAAACTGAAATGTAAGCAGAAACAAGGTGGTTCTTTTCATATTCATTTATGTGTTGTTTGTGTTAGGAATTAAATGTATGAAAACCATGATTAAAATGTTCAACTAAATTTAAGTCAAACGTTTGCGTTAATATTTTAGCTAAAATATAATTAGGTTCGATGGCAGAATACAATCGAAACATTCAAATGAAATTTTTTTTAACCACCCTATCTCTGTTATTAGCTGGATCAGCTGTAATAGGGCAGCAATTACCTTCTGAACTACAGACCCCCGAAGTGGTTTCTGTAAACAGGATGCCGATGCGTGCGTCAGCTTTTGCCTTTGAAAATAGAGAATTGGCTTCTAAAAGAGCGAAAGAAAAATCCAATTATTTTTTAACACTCAATGGTCAGTGGAAATTTAATTGGGTACAAGACCCACGAAAGCGTCCGGATGATTTTTATAAAACCGATTTTGATGATGCCAAATGGGATAACTTCAAAGTCCCTGCCAATTGGGAAACCAATGGATACGGCTTGCCGATCTATGTCAATCAACCATATGAATTTGCTGGACGTAAAAATACGGGTGCCAAAATGAACCCTCCTTTTGATATTCCTGTTGATAATAACCCGGTGGGGTCTTATCGTAAAAAGTTTACCCTTCCCCAAAACTGGGATGGCCGCCAGGTGTTTATTCACCTTGGTGCAGTGAAATCAGCTTTTTATATTTGGGTAAATGGTAAAAAAGTAGGGTATAGTGAAGACAGTAAACTTGCTGCGGAATTTGATATTACTAAATATGTGAAGCCCGGAGAAAATCTTGTGGCTTTGCAGGTATACAGGTGGAGTGATGGTAGTTACCTGGAGTGCCAGGATATGTGGCGTATTTCGGGAATTGAGCGCGATGTTTATTTATATGCTACACCTAAATTAGATGTTAGGGATTTCAAAGCAATAGCAACGCTCGACAAATCTTATAAAAACGGGCTACTTTCTCTTACTGCCGAGATAAACAATTATAGGGTTGATAAGAAAACTATGCATAGTAAACCTGATACGTTTGCTGTTGAATTAGATCTGGTAGATGCTAAAGGCAAGTCTGTTTATAAAGATGAAACCAAAAGAGTTAAAACAGTTCTTGGAAATTATAAAAGTACCGTTAGCTTTAATACTCAGATAGAAAATGTAGCTGCATGGACGGCAGAAACACCAAATTTATATACACTTTTCATCACTCTAAAAGATAAAAAAGGAAATGTTCTAGAGGTTATTCCTCAGCGAATCGGCTTCCGTACGGTCGAATTGGTAAACAATAACTTTCTTGTAAATGGTAAACGGGTGTTTTTCAAAGGGGTTAATCGTCATGAGCACAATGCAACTCAAGGGCATACACTTACCCATGCTGATATGTTGAAAGATATGGAGATGATGAAAAAACTGAATGTTAACTCAGTTAGGCATTCTCATTACCCTCCTGATCCATATTGGATGGAGCTGTGCGATGAATATGGCCTTTACGTAGTTGATGAAGCAAATATAGAATCTCATGGTCGTTATTATGATTTGGCTTATACGCTTGGTAATGATAAACAATGGAGAGTTCCTCATTTGGAGCGCATCAAGAGAATGTATGAACGCGACAAAAACCATTCATCAGTAATCACATGGTCTTTAGGAAATGAGGCCGGAAATGGAGTGAATTTTTATGAAGGTTATGATTGGCTTAAATCAAATGACATCAGACCTGTACAATATGAACGTGCTGAAGAAGATTACAACACAGACATGATTGTTCCTCAATATCCAGACCCAAACTGGCTTAAAGAATATGCAAACAGCAAACCTGATAGGCCGCTTATTATGAGTGAATTTGCACACATAATGGGTAACAGTCTGGGTAACTTTAAAGAATACTGGGATGTTATTGAAACCCAACCTAATTTGCAGGGAGGTTTTATCTGGGAATGGATAGATCAGGCAATTGATACAGTTAAGAATGGAAAACGTATCAACGCATATGGCGGCGATTTCCCACTAAGCGGTCCGGTTAACCAGGATTTTAGTGATAATAATTTTTGCGTAAAGGGAGTTGTTACCAATTATAGGGGAATGACACCTATGGCTGTTGAAGTAAAAAAGGTATATCAATATATCAAAACAGCTTATAATGGAGCAAATAAGATCAGTGTCAATAATTCTTATTTCTTCAAGAATCTGGATAATGTTGGACTTGCCTGGGAACTTCTGGAAAATGGAAAGGTTATAGAAAAGGGCACAATAAGTATTTTAAATGTAGATCCAAGAACGGGAAAAGAGATTAGTTTGCCTGTTAAAACCAAGGCTAAAAACGGAGCCGAGTATTTTTTAAATGTTTATTATAACCTGAAGAAGGAAGAACCATTTTTGCCGGCGGGATATAACATCGCCGCAGAACAATTTGCATGGGCTGGGGTAGCTCAACCTTTTAAAATAGCAACTACAAGCGGTAAGCTATTGATAGCAAAAGAATCAGGTAAAGCCATTGTAAAAGGCAAAGACTTTTCGGTAGCCTTTGATATGGCTGCAGGTACTATGAGCAGCTACAGTATTAAAGGAATCCAAACGCTTACGGAAGGACCAATTCCGGCATTCTGGCGAGCACCTACTGATAATGATATTGGTGCTGGTTTTAACAGCAGCTTAAGGAAATGGCGTAATGCTTATGCAGAAGGCAAACTAAGTCTTGCAGATATTAAACAAGATGCATCAGGCGATGTTACGGCAACATTTACCAAAGAACTGGTAAATGGTGATGCCTCAGTAACGCAGATATTTACAATCAAGGGAGATGGTACAATTAAAGTTGATAACAAGTTTGTGGCAATAAAAGGTAAATACCCTTTAATGCAACGGATTGGTACTGATTTGCAATTAAGCAAAGAGTTTAGTAAAATCAATTTCTATGGTCGTGGCCCCGGAGAGAATTATTGGGACCGTAAAACCGGATCCTTTATTGGGCTTTATAGCCAAACAATTGATGAACAGTATTTCCCTTATGCACGACCGCAAGAAAGTGGTAATAAAACAGATGTACGCTGGGTGAATTTTACAGATAAAAAAGGAAAAGGAGTAAGCTTTGGAATGGCTGATAGTTTATTAAGCTTTTCAGCATTGCCGTATTCATTAAATGATCTTGATCCTGAGGAAGAAAAGCAACAGTACCATTCAGGAGAACTTGTTAAGCGCGATAGGATTTACATGCACATGGATTTAATCCAGAGTGGTGTTCAGGGAATAGATAGTTGGGGTGCTATGCCATTAAAAGAGTATAGAGTACCTTACGTAAAACATGAGTATTCTTACTGGATAAAACCAATTAAATAGCAAATAAAAAAGGGAACGTACATACACGTTCCCTTTTTTATTTGGTCAAACTTTTATTTCTTTTTGTCTGATATTGAAATGATTGCGCAAACGTTTGCAATTTTTATGAGCTTATAGATTGTACCATAACTGTTACGTAACTTTTGTAGTTCTAAGGTATTTGGAGAATCTTAAAGGGAAAAACCTTTTAAATAAAATACCCTTTACTTCTTTGCCTCCAATGTAAACTTCCTCTTTATTTGATTTAACTGCTTGAACGATCTGTTTAGCGCACTCTTCTGCCGACATGCCATTTTCCTGGGCACTATCCATAGTACCTTGCGGGGAGCCATTTGCAGTTAAAGCATTAAGCGTTACCTTGGTTTTAATAAAGCCGGGGCACACAATTGTAATGTTAATTTTCTTACCATACATTTCCGAACGTAGAGAGTCAAAGTATCCATGCAGTGCATGTTTCGATGCTGAATAAGCAGAACGCATCCTGGTCCCAAACTTTCCAACCAGGCTGCTTATGCAAACAATATTACCACCTCCATTTGCAATCATATTAGGCAGAACTGCCTTGCTTAGGATGGCTGTTCCCCAAAAGTTAACATTCATCAATCGTTGTTCAGTCTCCAGGTCAGTTTCTAGAGCCAGCCCACGCTGACTAATTCCACCGCTATTTATCAGCATGTCAATACAACCGTAAATACGAATTGCTTCTTCTGCTTTTCCATTCAGGTTGGCTGTATCTTCAAGATCTAAGGACAGTACATGAATATTTACAGGATTCTTACAGTTAGCTTTAACCCTAAATAATTCATCACGGTTGCGCGATGATATAATTAGTTTTGCTCCGGCTTTATTGTATTCATAAACCAAAGCCTCGCCAATTCCAGATGACGCGCCGGTAATCCAAATAACTTTATTATTCATTCTTTAATATTTAAAATGATCATCTTCCGTTATAAACAACTCAGATGCAATATGATCTGCAAACAATTTCCCCTCCAGGGTTAAAACCAGATGGCTATTTTGATCCTTAAGCCATTTTTTTTCAATAAATGGTTTTATGTTCTTAATAGTGTCACTCAAAAATACTTTATCAAAGTCAGATTCAATTTTAGTTAGACTTGTACCCCACATAGTTCTTAGCGAGGTCATTATATATTCATTAAACCTATCGTAAAGGCTAAGTTCTTCAATAGTTTCAGGTAGTTTACCTGCTTGTAATTCACTTAAATAAATGGCATTATTTGCAATGTTAAGGTATCGGGTTTTTCCGCTAAAGCCATGTGCAGATGGCCCTATTCCCAGGTAAGGTATACCACGCCAATAATTGGTGTTGTGCACTGCATACTTTCCGGGCTTGCTGAAGTTCGAGATTTCATAATGTTCAAAGCCTCCTGAGTTTAGTTTATCAATAAGCATCATGAACTGCGAGGCACTTTGTTCATCATTAACAGCAGGCTGTTTGCCTTTTTTAATTGCATTGGCCAGAGCGGTGCGTGGTTCAACAGTTAATGAATAAGCGGAGATATGTGGTGTTTGGAATTCAATAGCTTTATTGATATTAGTTAGCCATTTATTGTCTGTTAGCAAAGGATAACCATAAATAAGATCAATGCTCAGGTTTTCAAATCCAGCATCCTGACTGCGTTTAATACAACTTTCAGCTTCGCCAGCATTATGGGCCCTGTTCATCCAGATGAGATCTTCATCAAAAAAAGATTGTATTCCGATGCTGAATCGATTAACAGGTAATTTTCTTAATTCATTAATCTTTTTAGCATCAAGATCATCAGGATTTGCCTCAATTGTGATCTCGGCATCTGATGAAACAGAGAAATGCTTTGTTATGGTATTAAATATTTTTTCAAAACCTTTTGAGGGGAGTACTGATGGTGTTCCTCCCCCAAAATAAATAGTGCCGACCTGATCCGTTATTCTGGATTTTTTACGAATAATTTCCTCGCATATTGCATCAGTCATCTCGTCAACGTATTTTAAAGAGGTGCTAAAATGGAAGTCGCAGTAACTACAAGCTTTCTTGCAGAAAGGAATATGGATATAAATGCCAGACATCCAACAAAGGTAAGCTCATTTATGAATTTACTAAGGGATATCAGTAAAGATTATTTAAGAATGAATTTAGTAGGCAGCTTACAAACATGCTCAACCGAAAAGCTTCCATCACCTTTTGATTGGATATTCCTGATCACACCATTTATAGATAACCGATAGCCTTTGTCGGGGACTAATCCTTTAACAATAAATTGGTATTTATCGGGAGAAGCAATAGTCCATGAGTAACCATTGGCATCCCATGAATTAACCTCCATATTAATGCTGAGGTTAGTAGCGGCGTTAATTTTAAGCAACATTACGTCGTCATTATGGGGGTAATATGTAAGGACATTTCCTGTCTTATTTGCACCAAAACTTTCTTTGCTTTTTATTGAAAAACCAGGCGTACTCATTAAATAATCGTTCACACTTAACTCCAGGTTATAAATTGTATTGCGGTTTGTATAATTGAATTTTGTTCCGTTTAGTGTAGTACTCATATTTGGTTCTAATCCCATTCTATTCCATTTAGGCCTTATTCCGTAAATGTCTCTGTATAAGGCTGTAATACTTGTACTTATGCCAGCCAAAATATCATCTCCTAACCCCAGTTGTGTAGTTCTGCTGTATCGCTGCGAAGAAAGCCCATCCTTTTTATACTGATCCAGCAAATTATTGATGTACTTTAGTGCAATGGCTTTGTCGTATTTCGTATAAGCCCTTACACCAAGGTATCCCCATGTCGGAAATATATCTCCATTTTCATACTTTGGAAATGGCCAATTGCCATCACTAACTTCTTCTCTTTTGAAAGAGTCAAAACACAATGGCCAGTGAAAAAGATTTTCAGCTTTAGATCTTTCCTCTATCTGATTAAGGATCATTGCTATTCTTTTCGGGTCGTCACATATGCCAAATGCAATAGCTGCAAAATTTACAGGAGTAACCAGGTTATCGCCATGTACAGAACCATCCTTGTCTCGCCAATATACGTACTGCTGTTTGGTTGCAGACCAAAATCCACCTTCTTCAATTGGCTTGTTAAAAGCAATTTTTAAACGTGAGGCTATTGCCGAATAGTAATCGGATTTTTGCTGACTGCCTAATACCTTTTCACATTTAGACCATTGGGTTAATGCCTCATATAACTGTGCGTTTACAAAAGAATTTTCAAAGCTTGCCCATACAATATCTAACCAGTCGCTAGCTTTTTTTTCAGCAACGTTATTATTCATCATCTCAAAAATCCCATTTTTGTTCGAATCACGCTTGATTAGCCAATCCAAAGCCTTTTCAACACTCACTTGATGAGATCGAAGCCACTCTATATTTCCATTTAAATCGAATTGTTCACTGGTGTTAATTACATAACCTGTTTGAGAGTCTATTGTATAGCCCCACATTGCTTCGTAATATCCGGTTTTAGCATTGTATGTTCCTGGTATCTCATCCCCGGCAGCGTTGTGCCAGCGCGACAATACACGTCCGTCGTTAAGCATGGCCTGATCACGCTCCTGATCAAGGGTGGCCGACATATTATTGGTGTAGTTCTGATCATTAACCGCCATGCCAATCTGAGCGAAGAAAGGTTCATGCAAACATTTCCAATTGGTCAACCAGCCATTCGCACCTATTATATTATTATCTACAACGCCATATCGTCCAGTTGTGTTTAGCAGTTCCCGTACCGCTAAAGCATCTATACCTGCTAATGTTCCTCTTGAATATTCTTTGTTGTAATCCAGATACCCGAATTCAAAACTTACCTTAATTTTCCCTTTTTTAACCTTAAAAGGTGCAAATACATCAGCTTTTTGTGAAACAAACCTGCTTAAATTGTATCGCTGACTCAGTTCAATATCAGTTATTAATTGTGTGTATGTAAACTCGTTTTTTTCGCTGTGCGAATACTTTGAGGCAATTTCTTTACCTTTTTCTGTTTTTGCTGCAATCCGCAATGCATCCCCCGATTCCACATTCCAGAATGTTACCCCGCCGGTATGAACTCCATATGTATCATTTACTTCTTTAAGGTATTTACACCAAACCATTCCGCCATTATCCATTATTCCACCTTTCCAGGCTGACAGGTCTGCAAAATTCCATTTAGGAAATGCCATGTCTTCAAGGTTCGCATTGTTACTGTACTCGCGGCTGATGCCCCACAGTATTTTGTTACTATTCAATTTAAAATCCCAAACTTCCTTAACTAAAATAGTGTCATTGCCATAGCTAATTCCGCTTAATGTTATCCCTTTTGGGTTTTCAGTTACTGTAATGCCACTATTCTTATCACCTGATGAGTAGGCTGAATTCTTTATTCTGATTCCTGTATAAACCCCGGATGATGAAAGCACATTTTTCCCATTTAAACTCAATTGTTTAATTACGCAGCCATTTGAATAATCAATTGTAATAGAAGTTTTTTTATCAGGAACAGTGATCGTAATTGTTTTGTTACCAGTATTATGCTTGATATCATGATTTGTCATTTCAGCAGAAAAACAAGTGTCATGAATAAATAATAGAAAAAAAGAAAGTATTAGCGTAAATTTCATCATTAATAAATTTTCGGAATATCTATCAAAGCTAACCGGAAATCAAAATACAGTTTTTATAGTAAAGAACATTTTGTTTGTACTTTTTGATATACTTCGATCAGCATAAAGCAGAACAGTACAGGATGGTTAAGTATTCCATAGCATTAAATTTGTAGCAGTAGTTTTATATGCAAGTTTCTATGCAAAAATTTATAACTGGTATTTGGATTGTATTGCTAACCGCTGGAGGATTTATTGGTCGAGCGCAGACAGTAACCATGGCATCGTTGCTTAAAGAGATGACAGATTTTAATGCTGTTACCTATTGGCCCAAACCCTATTACAGTGCTGGTCAGGCCAGCAGTTATGATCGTCATTCTATTTCTCCTGATAAACCCGGCTGGTTCGCCAATGGGGATAAATCCGAATTCATAAAGGTAGAGGAGATTAATGGGCATAAAGAATATGTAATGCTTGATGAAAAGGGACCTGGTGCCTTGGTGCGATTCTGGCTAACCACTTTTAAAAGGGCAGGCAAACTGAGAGTTTATTTTGATAATAACCCTGAACCGGAAATTGTTATCCCATCATATGATCTGACGAAGATAGATCTAAAGCCCGGGCCCGCCTTACTGATTCCTCATTCAAGTTATGAACCTCTTGAAAAAGGAGGTAGTACCCTTTATTTACCAATGCCCTATGCCAAACATTGTAAAGTTACGTGGGAAGACGCAGCAAATGAAATAACAGAGCCAAGATACTATCAAATCAATTTCCGAAAATATATCCCAAACACAACTGTTAGAACATTTACCTTAAAAGAAGCAAGAAGTTTATCTGGTTTAATAGACAATGTTAACAAACAGCTGTTAAACCCTATAAATGTTACCAAAGGGAAACAATCGCTAATAAATCAAACTATTCTGCCAAAGCAAACCGCATCTGTAAATCTGCCTAAAGGGGCCAATGCAGTTAAATTTCTAAGCATTGAGGTCTCATCTGAAAACAAAGATAATCTCGAGAAGCTTTTGAGATCAACTATACTCAAAATCTCTTTTGATGGTCAGCAAAGTGTGGAATGTCCGGTGGGTGATTTTTCTGGATCTGGCGTAGGAGGCAAGCCATTGCAAAGCTGGTATAGAACTGTCACAGCCAATGGCGAAATTATATCCAGATGGACAATGCCTTATCAAAAAACCGCCTCAATATCTTTAGAAAATCAGGGAGATCAATCGGTTTCAATAAAAGTAAAGGCAGTTAGTCAACTTTATTCATGGAATAGTAACAGTATGTATTTTAATGCACATTGGAAGTTCACAGAGAAGGTTCCAATAAAGAAATGGGATGAAACTGATGGTGCTATTGAGTGGGAGCTTAATAGAATTAAAGGCAAAGGTATTTTTCTTGGAGATAGTTTTGCAGTTTTCAATCATATGCACACATGGTATGGCGAGGGCGATCAAAAATTATATGTAGACTGTGAAACTTTTCCATCTGAATTTGGAACGGGTGCCGAAGATTATTACAATACCTCCTGGGCTCCTGTGGTGCTTTATCAAAGCCCCTTTGCTAATGCACCAAGAGCTGATGCAGAAGATTCTTATGGTCATAATACTTTTACCAGAACAAGAAATCTGGATGGGGTAACCTTTAAAACTGATTTTAAATATGATCTGGAAATGCTGGGCTGGGCAAATGGCACGGCTGACTGCGCTGCTACAACTTATTGGTACGGGTTTAGATAAAAATAACACATATGAAAAGATATCTATTATTGCTGTTAATCTTTCTTGGAGCCAACAGTGTTATGGCGCAACTTGGTGTAAAGTACGATCCTAAAATTCAAAGCACTAAGAACCTTCAATACTGGCGGCCTAAAGGCAATTTGTTTGTTGGCGATTGTATGCCCTTTTCACGAAACGGCACCTATTCGTTTTACTGGCTTTTAGATTCTGCACATCATGCAAGCTTAAAAGGATTAGGAGGCCATCAATGGGCTTTAAGCACTACAACAGATCTAAAAACATGGAAGCAGCACCCTGTGGTACTTGGAATTGATGAGGAATGGGAAAAATCTATATGCACCGGTTCCATTGTTTATTATAAAAATAAATATTATGCCTTTTATGCCACACGGCTAATCAATAAAGAGGGTCAGGTTAATGAACAATTGAGTTATGCAATAAGTTCTGATGGTATTAACTTCGATAAGCAAAAGCCAAATCCATTTTATACTTCGGCACCGGGTTATAGCAAAAGAGATTTTAGGGACCCAAAGGTGTTTGTAGATGAGAAGACAGGGGAGTTTCATTTATTCGTGTCCAGTTGGCAAGAAAATTCTGTATTGAGGCATGCAGGTGGTGCTTTGGTACACCTTACCTCAAAAGATCTGAAAAATTGGACTGTGCTTGATCCGGTATTAACCGGACAATCATCTGTACCTGAATGTCCTGATTATTTTTTATGGAAAGGGTGGTATTATTTGGTATATGGCGATAATGGAGATACCTATTATGTAAAATCCAGAAGCCCTTATGGCCCTTGGGAAGAGCCAAGATATCAAACTATAAATGAGTCGTGGACAAACGTTGTTAAGACCGCTGAATTTAAAGATAACAGACGTATTGCTGCCGCGTGGGTTCCTTCAAGAGATCAAAATAAGGATGATGGCGGAGAAAGGTTTGGAGGTAATGCCATATTTAGAGAAATTGTACAGGAGACCGACGGGACACTAAGCTCAAAATTCCCTGCCGAAATGATTCCCGAATCTGGCCCTGAAATTCAACCTGATCTCGTTGCAGATCTCTACGCTTCACTTATTAGTAAAAATAGCATTTTAATTAAAGCCCCTAATGGTGTAGGGGCAGCGCATGCCGAGGCTATTCCATTAAACAGCCGGATTACGCTCGAAATAGAAACCATTGGTTCGGTTGACGAGTATGGGCTGTATTTAAGGTCGCGTGAAAAAGCAGAAGCCGGTTACCGACTTAACTTTTCGCCAAATAATCAAACTGTAAGTCTTGGTAATACAATGATACGAGCAGTTAGCGGTTTAAATAAAACTATTAAGCTTGATCTTATTGTAAAAGACGACATTATAGATGTTTCAATAGATAATAAAAGATGCATTGTAAATCGTACGCCGGAGCAAAAAGGTAGCTTTTTATGGTTCTATGCCAAGCATGGCGAAGTAAAATTCAAATCCATTAAAGTAAGCCCGCTTAAAGAAGAAAATTAATAAGATTTGAACTCCTTACTAAGGTAGTTCAAATCCATATTTGCTATAAATGGCACGAGCCTCTTTACTTATTAAAAAATCCATAAAATCTTTAGCGGCTTTAGGATGTGGAGCTTTTTTAAGCTGCCCCGCATAATATTGAGCCTTTATATTCTCGTTTTCTGGAATTTCAATATACTCAATTGGGTGACCAATCATTTTCTGATAATGCACTTCTGAATACCAGACAGGCCCTGCATCACTTTGCTCATATAGAATGCGCATAGGCGTTTGTCTGTGATGAATTTGGGTAAGGTATGTTGTAGAGTCCTTTACTTTAGTTTCCATTATAGTATTTCTAAGTGCTTCGCCACCTGCTTTTCTATAAGCTTCTTCAATACGTTTCCCAATTCCTTCCCATGCTGGATTAGGCATGCTTACACGTAAATCATTGCGCCCTAAGTCAGCCAGTTTATTTACTTGCTTAGGATTTCCTTTTCTGGTCATTATCGCCAATTTATTTTTAGCATAAAGCTCAGTTCTGTTAAACCAGTTATGGCATTCATCAATTCTGGTTTTACCGGCAGTGTATACATCCGGTTTCAATGTGATTCGCATATTGCCAATAACAATACTGCCAGCTTCAATCTGCTTTGCTAAAATACCCGGCGGAAGGGTTTCAGCAAGCACACGGGTATATTGAGGATATTTGATTTTAAATGATTTCATTAAATCATCTATAACCATGAACTGATTGCCGGCAAAAAATACAACTAGCTGAGGGTCATTTATGTCGCCATAAATATCAGGTATGTTGTCGATCCCTGGAATTGTAAACTGAACCTTAGCTTCGGGAGGTGTGTTCCATGGAGGGTCAAAACGATGATTCTGAGCCATAACAATGGAACTGTTAAGGAGAACTACAGTTAGTATAAATATGATTAGTTTTAATTTACGCATTATTATAACCTTTATTTAAAAATGATTACGGATGTACAATTGCCCATCCTTCGTAATGGCGCAGAATAATTTCTCCATTGCCGCTGGGAACATAATTAATGAAATCATACAAAGAGCTTTTTTCAATCTTACGTTCCCTGATTGTATTTTCACATTGAACAAGATCTACCCCGCGGGATTTTAAATCAAGCAAAGTCTCTTTAAACGGCCCATTTTTATCGTAGACTGCTACGCCTCCACTAAAGGCAATCAGCTCAACATGAAGTTTTCCTTTTAGTCGCGGATCTTCCAGAGCATTTTTAATATTCCTTAATGTTCCTGCTATTTTTTGTTCATCACCGCTATTTAATGCATAGAGTGCATAATATTGCTTGTTTTTACTTTTAGCCGCTTGAAATTCGTTCTTGGTTTGAGCTGTAGCTGGTTTAAGATTAGCAAAAAAAAGTACTGCCGCTAATGCAAAGATGTATTTGATTGAGTTTTTCATTTATGTTTTTGTTTTGTATACGTTTTTAATTGGTTGATATGGGCCGTATTTATGTTGTTTTTCAGAGAAATGGTCTCCATAAGGGCCATAAGGTGCATCAATAGGTTTCTTTTTTAAATTTGGATAATCTGCGTGCTGATCTTTGTGGGGGCGTGCCTGCGAGTTAACAAAGGCTGCAATGTCCCACGATTCCTCATCAGTTAGTATTGGATTTTTATAAGTAGCACCAAAAGGCATATTATTCTTAATAAATCCGGCAAAATTAGAGAGACGATAAAGCCCCGCACCATCATTATAACTAACCTTGCCCCATAGTGGTGGATAGATAAACGTTTTGCCTCCGGTTGCAGCTATACCTTCTCCATTTTCGCCATGGCAGCTTTTACATTTCGATGCATAGAGTAATGCTCCCTTTTTTGGGTCAGCAGGGCGATCCAGCAAAGCTATTTTTTCGGTTCCTCGTCCATACATGCCTTCCGGATTCTCAACTCCCTGGTTAAGCCATTCCATGTAAGCAATCATCGCTCTTATTTCTTTGGATGTAGAATCAGGCATCTTTCCATTTAAACTTCGCTCAAAACAACCTTTAATTCGGGCAATAGGGCTGGTAATTTTTCCCGATCGTGCAGTAATTTTTGGATAGCTGCTCATTACAGCTGCGTAGTTGTTTCCAAATATCCTTGTCCCTGCATCTAGATGGCAATTTTGGCAATTCAATCCATTAGTAAATTTACCCAATGTTCCTTTAGAACCAAAATAGGCCGAAGTGTTGGCAATCAGGTCTTTACCGTAGCGGATCATTTCGCCTTTGGCATTTTTTGGAATTGTACTTTCATCAGGAGCGTGCCATACATCTTTAGCAGCGGCGGCTGGTTTTGTTTTGCTTAAATGGTTCTGTTGTATGGGCTTGTTTCGTCCGGTACAACTGCTTATTAAGGCCGCTGCGCCAATAATAGCGAATAGTTTTAATTGGTTAGTTAACATAATTTTAGTTTTGTGTGTTACCCAAAGATGGCATTAATGACGCTAATACAAAAAATGTTTATAGTTATAGGTCATAACAATAAGTTATCAAAGGTCATTACATTATTCTATGGATATTTATATATTGCAGAATGATATTCGATTTCAGGTTACAGGTATTTCAGGCTGTTGCGCAAAAACTGAGCTTTACTAAAGCAGCTGCTGAACTCTTTATTACGCAACCTGCTGTAACCAGACATATTCGGGAACTCGAAAAACAATTAAATACTGCTTTGTTTGTTCGCAATGGAAATCATATTTCCTTAACAGCAGCCGGCAATGTTTTATTAAAACATACAGGGAAAATATTTGAAATCTATTTGTTGATTCAAAATGACCTTGCCCAGTTAAGCGATGGTCTTAGAGGTAATCTGCGCATAGGGGCAAGTACAACACTGGCGCAGACCTTTATGCCCAAAATCCTTGCTTTATTTAAAAGGGCTTATCCGGAAATTGTATTTACTTTTATCAGGGGCAATACTGAGTCTATTACGCAATTGGTAATAGATGGAAAAATTGACGTGGCGATGGTTGAAGGGCAAATGCATTATCCTCAGATAAACTATGAAAAATTTAGCGATGATGAATTGGTTTTAGTTACAAAGTCCGACAACCCATTAGCCAAAAAAGGAGAGATTGTTCCCCATCAGCTGCTTGATTTGCAATTGGTACTCAGAGAACATGGATCTGGTACGCTTGATGTAATTTCAAAAGCATTAGGTGAAGTTGGCATCAGTCTTAAAGATCTCAAAATTGAATTGCAGTTAGAAAGTAATGTCAGCATCAAACAATATCTGCTTCATTCAGAAGCTGCGGCTTTTTTGTCAATGCAAACCATTATAGGTGAATTGAAAAGGAATGAGCTTAGCATTGTAGATATTAAAGGGATTGAGATGTTTCGAACTTTTCAATTTATTCAGCTACATAGCAGAACTTCAAAAGTTATAGATTCTTTTAAGCTTTTTTGCAGAGGCCACATTAATATATAGTTAGCTCAGAAGTGACGCTACCGTGAGCACCCTTATCGTTGCACGGTCTTCCAGAACCTCTGGCTCGGTAAGTCGGGGGTCCGCGCTTTTTGCGTTAAAAATATGGAGGTACTTATAGCTATTCTTTATACACTAATCCTTTGCCCACCAGACTGAGCAAGATTACTCCTTTCTTGTAGATTGATATGACCCGCGTCTAGACAGGTTGGAGGCAGCTTTGGGTTTGCTTCGGGTAAAGGTATCCATTTTCCGAAGCAATCTGCTCTCAATCCTTAATCTGTCCTGATTCTGCCGAACAGAAGGTTCGATCCGGAACCTAAAAACGAATCAAATTATCGTAATGGCAACGCTTTGCCAAAAAATTAATCCTTAAAATATGAAAAGATCAAAGAAAGCAACCAATCACATCTTTATTAAGGCTTATACCAGAAGTAATTTCAGTACTGTAGAATTTGCTATCCTTAAGATCTCTCCAAAGTGGTTTGAACTTGCAAATCAGCGTTTAGAGGCCATTAGAGACTTTAAAGAGGGAGTTTGCCTAAATAACCATAGTTTCTGGCATTCACCACTTAATTTCTATAAGAATCCGGTTGGCAAGAAGCTTCCTGATAAGATACTGCCTAAATATGAGGATTGGGCATTTATAACATTAGATCCTGAAGAAGAAAACACCTTTCCTCTTGTTGAAACCGGCTATGGGCCACATGAATTCATCATCACTAAAAATGGAATAGCGCACTTCAAAGCCCATGGCAGGTATATTGGAGAGGTGTTTTTGACAGAAGAATTTAACTTATATAAATTAATAGCCAAAGCTCTCAGCTTCGTTGAGTAGTGAGGCATGATCTTCAAAACTTTTATCTAAATTTGGGGCAATGAATTTGAGCCGTATTATACTTATTGCGACCTTGTTTTTTGCCTTAGGCTATAATCGGACTTATGCACAAACAGTACCGGAGGATGCAGATACTACTATAGCAGCACCCGCTTATACCCGTAAATTTGTAAAGGACCCTGCTTTTCTTGCCCGCCAAAAATTTGTTACAGATTCTATAATGACTCATAGCTGGCTCTTTCCGGATTCAATGATTCATAAGCATATGATTATGGATAGTATCATTCTGGCAAATACAGTGGGCAGTTCTAATCTGATTACCAGATATAAAGAGCTTACCACAATGAAGGTAAGTAAATACAGATTGGGCAAGCCTATACCAAAGGGCTCGGTTTGGGTTCCTGCTATTGTAGGTTTACTTCTGGTTTTGTTTGCAGTACTCAAAATATCTTTTAATAAACAACTGCAAACAATTGTTCAGTCCTTTTTCAGTAATCGGGTATTAAACAATTTAAATAAAGAGGACAACTTATTTACATCATGGCCCTTTTTGCTTTTATTTGTTCAATTTGGCTTTACAATAGGGATGTTTTTTTATCTCGTATCTGGCTTTTATCATATTTCATTTCCGGGCACAGGCTTTCAGTTTTATCTCAGTATTTCAATTCTGATTGTAGTTTTGTATATAATGAAAATAGTTATCCTAAGGCTGTTGGGGTATCTTTTTAACATCCAGAAACCGATTAATGAATATGTTACAATATTATATTTGAGTTATTTTAACCTTTCTTTAGTGTTCATTCCATTAGTTATAGCTTTCTCATTATCGCCCTTAAAATATGGGCCATACTATATTGCTATCTCTTTTATACTATTAGGCGTGATTTTTGCTTTTCAATTTATAAGGGCAGGGGTTAACATATTATCTCATCATCGATTTTCAAAAGTCTATTTGTTTTTGTACTTTTGTGCCCTCGAAATTTGCCCTATATTAATTTTAATCAAGGCAATAGGATTATAACCGTGTAATTTGTAAAATGCAAGAAAAGACAGAAGATAGGTTGCGTAAGGTAAAGAGTATATTAATCACATTACCAAAACCAGAAACAGAGAAATCACCATACTTTGATTTAGCAAAAAAGTACAATGTGAAAATTGATTTCAGATCGTTTATTCATGTTGAAGGTGTGCCTGCAAGGGATTTTAGAAAGGATAAAATCACATTAAGTGATTTCACATCAGTGGTATTTACCAGTAGAAATGCAGTTGATCATTTTTTCAGAATTTGTGAGGAAATGAGATACGAAGTTCCTGCTGATCTGAAGTATTTCTGTATTTCAGAATCTACTGCACTATACCTGCAGAAGTACATACAGTACAGAAAACGAAAGATCTTTTTTGGAAAGCAAACTGCGGCCGACTTAGCCGAAGTGTTAAAAAAACATGCAGGTGAGAAATTCCTATACCCTTGCTCTGACGTAGCTACTGAAGATACCATGAATTTCTTGCAGAAGAATGGTTATGATTTTACTCCGGCAGTATTATTCAAAACGGTTGTTTCAGATCTTTCAGATCTGGCCGAAGTTTTTTATGATGTAATCGGGTTCTTTAGTCCTTCAAGTATTCAGTCGTTATTTACAAACTTCCCTGAATTTAAACAAAACAATACGCGTATAGCTGCTTTTGGAGTAAATACCCATAAGGCTGTTAAAGACGCTGGCCTTATTGTAGATATTGCAGCCCCTTCTCCAGAGGCTCCATCTATGATTATGGCAATAGAGAATTATATTAAAAAGTCTAACAAATAAAGCTTAACAAATCGTTAAGCTTTATTTCGTTAAAGTTTAATAATTGTATTTTTTTGCTCTAAAATCTGTTCATTTTAGTCTTTAGGTATATTTTTGCCCCTAAGAATTGTAAATATCAATCATTATTGATAAAATTGTTAGGAAATTGCTTAACGCTAATTATGAGAAACAGCTACTTATTAGGTTTTTTTATTGTTACAATATTACTTTCTAGTTGTGGAAAGGGCGGCCAGGGTGAACTGGTTGGGGTGTACAATAAGAAATTCAGAAATAATAGGATTCCCTTGGGTATGGTTTACATACCTCCGGGCAGAACCCTTATAGGTATGTCTGATGAGGACATTAATAACTCACAGAGCTCACCTAGTAAAATGACCTCCTTTAGTGCTTTTTTTATGGATCAAACTGAGATTACTAATGCCGAGTACAGGCAATTTGTAAACTGGGTTAGAGATTCAATTGCTGTAACTTCTTTAGGGCCTTCTGGTGCACCTGCTTATTTTCAGGCACAGCCTCAAGGTGCTGCAGGCTCAGCCTCACTTGGTGGTACCAGAAATATTGACTGGAGAAAAGTTGGTAACGGATCGCAGTTATGGAGCAGCAAAAATGGGGGATATGCCAGTAAGCTAACCGATATGTATTATAGCGGTGCTGATGCCATTCCGGGAAGAAATGAAATTGATATTAGAAAACTAAGATATGCATACAGCTATGTAAGTACAGATTTAGCTGCTGAAGGAAGAAACGATCCTTCTAAAAAAAGGCAGGACTTTATTGTTACTTATACTGATTTGCCTGATCCTTCTAATCCTAATCATCACCCATCTATTGCAGTTTATCCTGATACAATGGTATGGAAAATAGATTATTCTTATTCGCAGAATGACCCAATGGTTAAAACTTATTTTAACCACCCATCTTATGACGATTATCCTGTGGTTGGTGTAAACTGGGAGCAAGCTTCAGCATTCTGTGTATGGCGTACACGCTTCTATGAATCAGTAGCTGTAGCAAGGAAACAACCTCTTAACGCTAGGCCTGAATACCAGTTGCCAAGTGATGCTCAGTTTGAATATGCTGCCAGAGGTGGTAATGTGAAAACAAAATATCCTTGGGGTGGGCCTTATGTGCGTAATACGAAAGGCTGTATGCAAGCCAACTTTAAAGTGGGACGTGGAAATTATTCGGATGATGGTGGTATGTATACTGTAAACGTTAAATCTTATTTTCCGAATGATTATGGGTTATACAATATGGCGGGTAATGTTGCTGAGTGGACTATAACTGCTTATAACCCATCTGCAGCTCCGATGCTACACGATTTTAACCCTAACTTTACTTATGTAGCCAAAACTTCGGACAGCAAATACAAAAAACGTAAAGTTGTAAGAGGTGGCTCATGGAAAGACATAGGTTTCTTCCTGCAGAACTCTGTTGGTACTTATGAGTATCAGGATGAGGCAAGATCTTATATTGGTTTCAGATGTATTTCTGCATATCCTGGAACTGATATTTCTTATAAAAACTAACAAACCAATAAAACCCAAAAATCGAAAATCCTTATTTTAATAAAATGGCAGCAAATAAAAAATTTGATAAGATGCACTTAGCTATATCGCTTGGTGCTAGTGTTGTAATTCTTGGAGCACTTTTCAAAATCCTACACCTTGGTGGTGTTTGGGGTAATTATATGATTGGTGCCGGATTGGGGGTAGAGGCAATTCTATTTGCACTAACCGGATTTATTCAGCCTGAACCGGAGCCGGCATGGGAAAGGGTATATCCTGAATTAAGAGATGATTTTGATGGTGAACTGCCTAAAGCTTCGGCCAGACCTGTTGCTGCACCGGCAAGTTTTTCTTCAACTGCGGCTTTAGATAAAATGTTGGTAGACGCTAAAATTGGCCCAGAATTGATTGAAAGCCTGGGTACAGGCTTACGCACTTTCGGAGATAAGGTTGCCGCCATATCTAATGTTGCTGATGTTTCAACTGCAACTGCTGAATTCACAGGTAAAATCAAAGGCGCATCTGCAAGTTTTGATAACTTAAATAATGCATTTGAAAAAGCTACCTCGCAATTGGTTGAAATGGGCGAAAGCAATGTTGCTTCTAAATCTTACCATGAGCAGGTAAATACGCTTGCTAAAAATTTATCAGCTTTAAATGCTGTTTATGAATTAGAACTACAGGATTCAAGTGCTCACTTAAAATCTATGAATAAGTTTTACCAGAACTTGTCTCTTACAATGAACAACTTTAATGAATCAATGGAAGATTCTAAACAGTTTAAAGATGAAGTAGGTAAACTGGCTAAAAATCTGGCATCATTGAATGCTATTTATGGCAATATGTTATCTGCTATGAATCAGCCACGCGGATAATTAGTAATTATTTTATTTATTAATTAACCAAACAGACCTATTCAGAATGGCCGGAGGAAAACAGACAACGAGACAGAAGATGATCAATATCATGTATTTGGTATTGTTAGCTATGCTCGCCCTAAACGTATCAGATACCATATTAAACGCTTTTAAAAACATCAATGATAGTTTAGTTAGTTCAAAAACTAATGTAAATACGAGCATTGAACAATTGTTTACATCGTTTCAAAATACAAAATTAAAAGATGAGCCTGCAAGGGCACAACCTATATGGGAAAAGGCTAATAAAGCCAAAGCTTATGCAGATGAGCTGAATAATTATGTGCAAAAACTGAAAGACAGATTTAATGCTGAAGGGAAAGGTATTGATGAGGAAACAGGTGATCTTGTTGAAAGAGCAAACCTTGATATTGCACAAGGCATTATGATTAATGATAAAGAAGGTCAGAAGCTTAAAGTTAAGATCAATGAAACCCGCGAGAAATTAATTGCTTTGCTGGATGAGAAAGATCGTGGAGGTGTAACCTTTACTCTTGAGGCTAAAGACGCTGCGAAAAGCATTAACGGCAATAAAAAATGGGAAGATATTAACTTTAGTGAAGGTACCCCACTTACTGCTGCAAATACAATTTTGACTAAAATACAATCTGACGTTAAAAATGCTGAGGCCGAGATTGTAAAGAAATTATTCGGTAACATGGATAAAGCACTTGTAAATTTAGATCAGTTTGAGGCGGTGGCTGTAGCACCAAGTTCATACGTGGTACAAGGCCAGCCGTACACTGCACAGGTTTTTTTAACCGCCAGCGATTCAAGATCTAATCCTGAAATTTCTGTGGGTGGAAATGCTTTATCTGTTAAAGAGGGGAAAGGAACTTATACCGGAGGTACAGGAAGTGTTGGTGTATTTAAATGGAAGGGTATCATCCGCGTTAGACAAACTGACGGACAGATTAAAGAATATCCTACGGCAGAACAGAGCTATCAGGTAGCTAAGCCTTCTGCTACGGTATCACCAGATAAAATGAATGTTATTTATGCAGGTATTCCTAACCCATTCTCTGTTTCTGCAGCTGGTTTCCCTTTAGAAAGTGTTCGTGCTTCTATTTCAGGAGGATCAATTTCGGGCGGTAATGGTAAGTATACTGTTAATGTTGACGGTGGACAGGTTGGTAAAACTTTGAGTATTAATGTTTCTGCAACTAATGCAGGTAAAACATTAAATTTGGGTTCTCAGCAGTTCAGAGTTAAAGGCTTGCCAACACCAAGAGCATATGTAAAAGGCAAAGCCGGAGGAAATGTTCCTTTGGAATGGCTAGAAAGTGCCGGTGGAATTGAAACACAACTTGAAGATTTTGTTTTTGATGTTAAGTTCAGAGTGATCAGGTTTTCTGCTACCTTTATTAATCCAAAAGCAGATGCTGTTACCATTCCATGTAATGGGGGCGGTTTTAACGGACAGATTAAAGGTGCTTTAAATTCTATTAAACCTAATGCAACTATTATCTTTAAGGATATTGTTTGTGAAGGACCGGATGGAAGACAAAAAGTTTTGGATGGAATTACATTTGTAGCAAAATAGAATATTATGAAAAATGTGTTAGGTATTGTTGCATTATTGTTGTTAAGTATTGGTGCTTATGCCCAGGTACCTGCAACTCCGGTGAAGACAGATTCAGTTAAAAAAACTAAGATCAAAACTCCACCAAAGGATGGGTTTGCAGTACGAAGAGACATTGACAGTAATGTAATGGTTCCATATGCTGATGTAAGAGAAGAAGATGTTTATTATGCTAAAAGAATTTGGCGTGAAATTGATTTGAGAGACACAATTAACTCAGTGCTTAAAGCTGAGGATTCGAAACTAATAGATATCTTATTGGAAGCAATAGGAAACGAGGAATTAACCGTTTATTCTAATAAAGACACCACAGCTGGAAAGCTTCTTGATGATAATGATTCGTTTCGTATTGCTTTGACTGCCCAAGAGGCTTTACAAAGCGCAAGAGGTGTAAGCGAGGGTGTTGCAGATTCTGCAACAGGAAAAATTGCTGAACCGTCTTTAAGAAGGTTAAGATCTGATGAGTTTTTAAAATACAGAATAAAGGAGGATTGGATTTTAGACTCCAAGCGTTCTGTTTTTGAACCAAGAATTGTTGGTATTGCACCGATGAAGGAGGTTGAAGGACATTGGCAGCCGGTATTTTGGGTGTATTATGATGATGCACGTGAGCTGTTAAGTAAAAAACGCCTTACTAACCCAGGTAATGATGCTTCTACCTTAACTTTTGATGACTTTTTTGTTAGAAGGTTGTTTTCTAGTTATGTGGTTAAAGAAACCAATCCTGGAAATAAGAATATTACAGATATGTTAGGACTGACAGATCCTAAAGATCCCCGGAAATTATATGAGTCTGAGCGTATAAAGAAATCAATTTCTGATTTTGAGCAAAGCCTTTGGGAGTATTAGAATCACACTCCTAAGCATATATAATAAGTGTACGCAAAAAAGTCCTAATGTATTAAACATCAGGACTTTTTTGTTTGAAGTGATTAAAAAGGGTTTGTACTTGTTTCTTGTTTAACACTGTAGAAAGTTCTGCTTCTGATGCCTCTTTTATTTTTTTTACTGATTTGAAGTGTCTTAGCAGCTTATCGGCTGTTGTTTTTCCTATACCGCCTATTTGTTCCAGCTCTGTTTTTAATGTGCCTTGATCCCTTTTCTTTCTATGAAATGTTATACCGAATCTATGTGCCTCATCTCTTAATTGTTGAATTACCTTTAGTGTTTCAGATTTTTTATCAAGGTATAAAGGATAAGAATCCCCTGGATAGTATAATTCTTCAAGGCGCTTGGCAATTCCAATTACAGTTACCTTTTTGTCTATTCCCAGCTTTTTTAAACTTGACAATGCTGATGATAGCTGGCCTTTACCACCGTCAATGATTATAAGTTGAGGTAATGTGCTTCCTTCTTCCAACATGCGCTTATATCGTCTGTAAACAGCTTCTTCCATTGTAGCAAAGTCATTTGGTCCCTCAACGGTTTTCACATTAAAGTGTCTGTAATCTTTTTTTGATGGTTTGGCATCCTTAAAAACTACAATTGCTGAAACCGGATACTGACCCTGGAAGTTCGAATTATCAAAACACTCTATATGTTTTGGTAACTGGGTCAATTTTAGGTCCTTTTGCATTTGGGTAAGAATCCGGTCTGTTCTTAGATCAGGATTAAGCTTTTCGTATTGGTTTAGCCTTTCTTTTTTGAAAAACAATACATTCTTCTGGGATAGCTCTAATAGTTTTTTCTTTTCACCCAGTTTTGGCACTGTAAATTTAAGGCTGGCATCAAGAAGTACAATGTCAAAAGGGACAATGATTTCTTTAGATGTACTGTGGAATTTTGTTCTGAATTCTGTTATGGCAATTGTAAGCAACTCTTCGTCGGTTTCATCTAATCGTTTCTTGATTTCAATGGTTTGAGTCTGAATAATACTGCCATTAGTTACTTTTAGATAATTAACGAAAGCATATCGTTCGTCTGAAGCAATACTTACTACATCTATATTGGTAATAGCGCTATTTACTACAGTTGATTTGCTTTGATATTTTTCAAGTACCTGCAGTTTTAGCTGGTATTGATGTGCATATTCGAAATTCAGTTGTTCAACAGCACTTTTAATTACCTGCTTTACATCGCGTATTACATTACCTATTTTCCCATTTAGGATATCTTTGATTTCTTCTATACTGTTGTCATAATCTTCATGCGTTTGATAGGCTTGACAAGGGCCTTTGCAATTGCCGATCTGATACTCCAGACAAACTTTAAATTTGTTGTCGCTGATGTTCTTATCGGTAAGCGGGAGGTTACAGGTACGCAGTGGATATGTTTCTTTAATTAGATCCAGTATAGTATGCATCATACCCACTGAGGCATATGGGCCAAAATAGGTAGATCCATCCTTAATCATTTTTCTGGTCCAGTATATACGAGGAAAAGCCTCTTTTTTGATGATAATCCATGGGTATGTCTTATCATCCTTAAGCATGATGTTATACCTTGGCTGGTGCTTTTTTATCAGACTGTTTTCGAGCAGCCATGCATCAATTTCGGTGTCAACAATGGTAAAGGTTATTTTTCTGATTTTGGAAACAAGTACTCTTGTTTTTCCATTCATCTGATTGTCCTTATTAAAATAGGATCCAACCCTGTTCCTTAAATCTTTTGCCTTACCAATATAAATTAGAATGCCTTCGTTATCCCAAAACTGATATACACCAGGTTTATGAGGGATATCACTAACAGCCTTTTTATAGTCAAAAGCACTCATTGAAATTAGAATGGGTTAAGTTGGTTAGAAACCTAGTTTTTCATCAAGTTCAGTTTTTTGTTCCTGTTGTTGATATTGGTTACAATCAAAGGTAATAGAAACACCATTTTTAGGAGGCTCAAAATCTGCTTTAGAAATATTTAATTTTGGATTTGCATACACACGTTTCATGAAGCCGGCAAATATAGGAAGGGCTGTGGTAGCTCCATCTCCCTGTGCTGTACTTGTAAAATGGAATGCTCTATCCTCGCAACCTGTCCATACCCCGGCAACTAATTGTGGACTGATACCCATAAACCATCCATCTGAGTTGTTTTGTGTTGTTCCTGTTTTGCCACCAATTGGAGTTTTAATTCCAAATCTGCCAGCTAATCTCCAGCCCGTTCCGTTTGTTACTACACCTCTAAGCATGCGGGTCATAACGTAGGCAACTTCTTCATTCATTGCAGGAACCGGGATTGGTTTTTCACTGTGTAAAACAACTCCGTTCTTATCTTCTATTCTTAAAATATAGATTGGTTTTGTCCAGATACCTTTATTTGCAAAAACACTGTAGGCTCCTACCATATCATAAACGGAGGCATCAAAAGAGCCCAGGGCTATGGATGGATATGCAGGTACTTCTGAGGTTATCCCCATCTTTTTAGCAAGTGTGGCAACTGCAGTTGGGCCTACTTGTTTCATCAGATAAGCGGCAATATAGTTTTGAGAAAGTGCAAGCCCTTTTTGCAGGGTTAAGTACCCGGGCACTGTACCTCCTGAACGTGGAGTCCAAGGCGGACTTCCAGGAGTTTCTATTGTAACGGGTTCATTAAGTACAGAAAAGCACGGAGAGTATCCATTTTCTACTGCTACTGCATAGGTAAATGGCTTTGCAGTTGAGCCTACTTGTCTGGTACCCATTTTGACCTGGTCATATTTGAAATGCTCAAAATTGATACCGCCAACCCATGCTTTAACATATCCTGTTTGCGGATCCATGGCCATCATTGCATTCCTTAAAAGCATTTTGTAATACTTTACTGAATCGATAGGCTTCATTAATGTATCTATGTTCCCTTTCCAGGTAAAGATGGTTAGGCGGGTAGGTGTGTTAAAGTCTTCTTTAATTTCTGCATCTGATTTACCTTCAAGTTGTAAAGCTTTATACCTGTCGGATCTTTTAACTCCTTGTTCTATCTGGGCTTCTTTTCCTTTAAAAGGATTTCGCCCTTTCCAACTATTGATAAATGACTGCTGAAGAGTTTTCATATATTCTTTTTGTGCATCTTCAGCCGCAACTTGCATATCGTAGTTTAGGGTAGTAATTATTTTTAAACCATCTCTATCCAGGTCATATGGGGTTCCATCAGGTTTTGTTATAGATCGTTCTTCAAATATTCGTCTGATATCGTTTTTTAATACAGCTCTGAAATACGGTGCAATTCCATCGTTTACTGTTGCGGCACTAAACCTTAAACCAAGTGGTTTTTGCTGCTCCGCATCAAATTGCTGTTGGGTAAGCAGGTCTTCCTTAAGCATCAGACCCATAATTGTATTTCTTCTGGCCAGGGAACGTTCCGGGTTGCGGGTAGGCGAGTATCTGGTAATACCTTTTAGGATTCCTACAAGGGTAGCAGCTTGTGAAACACTAAGTTTATCTGGAGTAGTATTAAAATATACACGGGCAGCCGACTTGATACCATATGCCTGATTGCCAAAATCTACAGTGTTTAGATACATTACAATAATTTCCTCTTTGGTATAGTTCCGTTCTAATTTTACGGCTATAACCCATTCCTGAAATTTTTGTAAAATACGCTTGGCAAAGTTTTTTTGTCTCCCTTCTTCAGAAAATAGGTTTAGTGCAAGCTGCTGTGTGATTGTACTGCCTCCTTGTTTTTTACCAACAATGGCGTAAAGAAATATGGTGAATGTACGCTTGAAATCGATACCTGAATGTTCTCTGAATCGGATGTCCTCAGTTGCTATCAGTGCGTTAATAACATTTGGTGAGATTTCCGGGTAAGTAACATTTGAACGGTTTTGTACAAAATAAGTGCCTAATACTTTACCATCATCAGTAACAATTTCTGAGGCCTGATTGCTTTTCGGGTGTTCAATATCTCTGAATGATGGGAGCTCTCCAAATAGTCCAAATCCGATGCAAACTATAAAAAGGGCAAAAAGAACTATTCCGCCAATTAATAATTTCCATAATGTAAAGTTATACTTTCTGATGTCTTCCTGCGAAAGTGTTTTCCTCATTTTTAATAGTTGTTTTTATAAAATTCTATGTACTTATCCAGCAATGTTTTACTGGTAAGCTTGTCGAAATTATCCTTGCTGATGATGAAACTTGTGTAAATATTAACGGGAACTTTCATTATTTGTTTTAGCTGTGGAGTGATTCCGGATGCATAGGTTTTTGCGTCATCAAAATTACTAAAGTTCCCCACATAAATAAGTTGATCATTGTCAAATTCTTTTAATTGGTGTTTTAAGCTGCTACCAGCATAGTTTCCGCGGTTAAACTGACCTATGCCAAAGCGAGAAGAACTTAATGTTAAAGAGGCATCGGCGACGTCTATAACGAAATAATAAACAGTTGATGTTGCTGTACTAAATGGACCGTCGACCTTTATTGCAGGAGCTTTAGGTACATCTGGGCTTGTTTGTTGAGGCGCCGGCGCTGTAACAAGTTCTGCCGGTTTTACAATTTGATCTGTTTTTTGAATTGGAACGGCCGTCGGAGCTTTTACAACAATAGGAGTTGACCGGATTGGGCCAAAATAAGGAGGCTCATTAGGATCGAAATCGATAAGCGCTGTGTCCCTTTTCTGGAAATCGGCAAGATGATCATTAATATAGGCAGCATTGCCTTTAACAAGAGGAGTGATGAGCTGGTCGTCAGGGAATTGCTCGGTGATACTGCTAAAAGCAGTTAACAAAGCATCAACCTTGTTGGTTCTTCCAATTGCAATTGCTTTTAAATAGGCAAACTGTGGTGCAAGAAAGCTATTTGTATTACCTTTTGAGATCTCATTAACATGATTTATAACTGAATTGAAGTCTTTCTTTAAGTATTGGTCAAATACATCATTATATTGTTTGTTTATGGCTGTTTCCAGTTCTGATTGTTTTAAAGAGAATGAAGGATCAAGGATGATTTTGGCATAAATTGATGAAGGGAAATCTTTGAGTACCTTATTCTTAAAATCTATTGATTTTGGTTCGTCAATTCCTTTATTGATTAAAAACAAACTATAATAAGTGGCCGCTAAATGATTGTTTTCAGGAAAGCGGTTTAATAATTGTTGATAAACTTCTGCTGCTTCTTCAGGGCTGCTAAGTTCCTGTAAATAGAAGCTGGCTATTTCATAATAGGCATTAATGATTTTTTGATTCGATTTTGCCAGAAGCTCTGGTGTAACTGGCAGAGAATCGGTGTATTGCTTTATAAGTGTTTGGGGGTCTTTAACAGCCTGAGTTGCTTCAGTATCATCAGTTGTTGTGTTGATGTTGCTGGCAATTTCCTGGGAGGTCTCCTGAGCGGATGTTCGAATGCTTTGGCGCCAGTTGTTTTCTAATTTTCTATTACCCCATTTTCTTTTAAAGTCTGAGAACCCTATTGCAATTGCAGTTGGATTACTGAAATAGAATGAACTTTGAAGCTGATTAGTATTGTTCCGACTATAATTTGGTTGGTAGCCTGTTGCTGAAGCTGAATTGGTATTCGCAGTCTGAACTGGGGCTACTACTGGGTTTGCAAGGAGTTGTATCTTTTCAGCGCGGCTAGCCTCTGGTAATTTTGCAATGCTTTGCAAAGTATCTTCGATACTTATAATTTGATATCTGTTGGTTAAATATTGTAGGTTTTGGTTTTTCTTAAGAATAAGCTCATAACCCGGATAGTTTTTTGGTAATGTGTTAACAGTGCTATCATAGTATGATTTAGCCTTAAGGTAATCTTTAAAAACCTTGAAATTTAAATCGGCTATTTTTAAATAGCTGAGACCTTTTTGATATTGGTTTGTAGTGCTTTTCTGAATTGATAGCTGATAGTATTTTAGCGCTTCGATATATTGTTCGTCTGCAGCATGGGTTTCAGCAATTTGAAAATATACCTGATCATTGTAGTCCAGATTTTTATCGTCTTTTAAGAGCGCTAGCAATTGATTTTGTTTATTAGCTTTTTGCGGACCGCTTTCAAGCGTTCTTAGCTTAATCTGATTAAGATTAGCGTTGAAATACATTTCAAAAGAGGCATTACTTTTAACTACTTTTCTGTAGTTTATTAACGCATCAGGGTAGTTTTTTTGTTTTTCATAAAGCTGGGCAAGTATGTAAGTCCAGCGAATTCTGTTGTCTGTTCCTGGACTAGCTTTAATTGCATCTTTTAAATATGAGATGGCGGCCGCACTGTTATCGAGATAAATACACATTTGCGCTAGGGTTGCAAATGGTTCAGAAAGTTTGCTTTTCTTTTTAATACTTGGAAGGATAGATTCAAGGGTATCTAATACTTTATTTGCCTCGCTGATTCTTTTTAACTGCATAAGGCTGCGTGCTTTCCAATTGAGGGCTTCCAGATAGCTACTTACATTGCCCTTATAAGTTTTGGCTGTATAATCAAAATATTCAGCGGCATTGAAATAATTGCCATTGAAAAAATTGGCTTTCCCTAGTAATATATAGGCATCATCAGTATAGTTGCTATAGCTTTTCTCTAGAATAATAGTTTGGGCCTTTTTAATGATGTCGTCCATAGGCTTTAAGTTCAGAGAAGTGCTTACTTCATTATTGTCTGTTTCCGGGCCCAGGTAAACAGGGAGTATTTGGTCGTAATTATCAACGTAGGTTTCTGTAAGTTCCTGTTGATGATTAATTAAAAGAACTTTAGAGTTATAAATATAATTATAGCGGGCGGTTAAATTTTGCATACCCCGGCTCGAAGCTGTATCTTTTTGAGAACTGCAGGAATATATTATGCAAACACATAAGCTAAATAATATTATCTTTAAATTGTAGATCGCGTAATTTTTCAAAAAATATAAATTATGTTGGTGCTTATAAAAACAAAATATATACAAAAGTATTTTTATTCATCAATAACTTCTTAACAAAACCCATTTTATTTAATATATAGGTTAATGACTGATCAGGAAGAAAAGAAAAAGGGCTTAAGCACATTTGCCAAATACTCATCAATTAGCTTTCAGATGTTGGCAATAATAGGTGTATTTGCATTCATCGGATATAAAATTGATGAATACAGAGGGAGTAAAACACGTATTATAACTGCTTTGTTTAGCTTGATAGGTGTAGGAGCGGCCATGTATCAGGTTGTAAAACAGTTGAATAAAAAATAAAGTTGATTATTTTAAGCCAAGGTAAATAGCTACTTTTGTAAAAAATATAAATTTTGAGTTTAACACGTTTTACCGTTTCCTACCTGCTTTATTGCATTTTTTTGGCTGGCATAGCCTATTTATTACCAATTGTTTTTCCAGATACACGTGTTTTAACTGAAAAGTTCTGGCTGGTATATTTCTTCTTTGCGGGTATAACTTATATTGCTTATTTCTGCGCTGATTTGGGTCTTAAACGTAATCCTGAAGTAGGAATTATGGCCATTATGGGTTCTATTGCCGTGAAAATGTTTTTTTCTCTTGCTTTCGTGCTGATTTACAGCCTGAATGCTAAAGAAAAGGGGATGATTTTTGTGCTGAATTTTTTTTCTTTATATTTATTGTTCAGCTTCTTTGAAATATACTCTTTGTTACGTAACTTGCGCCACCAAAATAAATAGTAAAAATCTGCGACTAAATGGATTGTAGCCACGTTTTTGAGTTTAAAGTGAAAAGGTTAATTGTTGTTTTTACGCTTTTTTTAGCGTTTCTGTCGGTTTCGTCTAGAGTTTTTGCTCAAGCGGATACTGCATCTGTTCCTGCCGATACTGCTGCAACTGCAGCTCATGTTGAAAGCGCGCATGGCGCCGGACATGGAGAAGAGAAGTTTGAGCCTACCAAGGTGATTATGGAGCACATTGCGGATTCGCATGTGTGGCATCTTTGGGGACATCTTTCTGTTCCGCTTCCTGTGATATTATATACTCCGGATGCTGGTTTGGAGTTTTTCTCTTCTGGCCATTTTCATCATGGAGAACATGATTACGCCGGAGCAAAGAATACTTATCGTTTAGTTGAAGATAAGATCAAGATTGTTGGCGCCGATGGTAAAGTAGATGAGGCGGCTTCGTCTAAGATCCTTGATTTTTCAATCACTAAGAATGTTGCTGCTATGTTTATTGCAATAGCGGTTATTCTGATCATATTTATATCAGTTGCCGGCGCATATAAGAAACGTGTTGGTAAAGCGCCTAAAGGTTTGCAGTCGTTTGTTGAGCCAATTATTCTTTTTGTAAGAGATGATATTGCAAAGCCAAATATCGGACATAAGCATGCTAAGTTTATGCCATATTTATTAACTGTGTTTTTCTTTATCTGGATCAACAACGTTTTAGGTTTGATTCCTATTTTTCCTGGAGGTGCTAACGTAACGGGTAATATCTCTTTAACATTTGTACTTTCATTGTTTACTATGATTGTTGTAAATATCAATGGTAACAAGTATTACTGGAAGCACATATTTTTACCTAGTGTTCCTTTCTGGTTATGGCCACTTATGGTTGTAGTAGAGGTTGTAGGTGTAATTTCTAAGCCTTTTGCGTTAATGGTCCGTTTATTTGCGAACATTACTGCGGGCCACATTATCGTTTTGAGTTTGATCTCATTGATATTTATTTTTAAAACATTGGCTATTGCTCCTGTGTCTGTTGCATTTGTATTGTTTATGGATGTGTTAGAATTACTTGTAGCATTTTTACAGGCCTTTATATTTACATTACTTACTGCCCTGTTTATTGGTATGGCAGTGGAAGAGCATCATTAATTAGAAACTATTTTTTACAAATTATATAAATTAAATTAGTTATGGTAGGTTCAATCGCGGCGATAGGTGCCGGTTTAGCAGTAATTGGTGCCGGTATCGGTATCGGTCAGGTAGGTGGAAAAGCAATGGAAGGTATTGCTCGTCAGCCAGAAGCTGCATCAAAAATTCAGACTGCAATGATTATTGCTGCCGCTCTTATTGAGGGTGCTGCTTTATTCGGTGTGGTAGTTGCATTATTAGGCTTAGGTGTTTAATAACTCAAACTGAAAAATTTTAGGCGGGTATATAACGATTGGTTATTTACCCGCCTTAATAAAGAAGAATAAGTTTAAAAATATTATATAAAATGGAATTAGTAACCCCTACCATAGGATTAGTTTTTTGGACAGCAGTAGCATTTGTTTGCTTGTTAATATTGCTTAAGAAATTTGCATGGAAACCCATTCTTTCAGCTATTCACGAACGTGAGCAGTCAATTGACGAAGCTTTAAATAAAGCTGAACTTGCAAAGCATGAGATGGCTCGTTTAACTGCTCAGAATGAGGAGTTAATGAAAGAAGCACGTGCTGAACGTGACCATATCCTGAAAGAAGCTAAAGCTCTAAAAGATAGCATTGTTCACGAAGCGAAAACACAAGCTCATAATGAAGGAGCTAAATTAATTGAAAAAGCTAAAATTGAAATTGAGAACCAAAAGAAAGCTGCTTTAGCTGAACTTAAGAGTCAGGTTTCAACTTTATCTTTAGAAATTGCTGAACGTGTTTTACGTGGTCAGCTTGAAGATAAAGCAAAACAACAGGATTTAGTTGCTAATCTTTTAAAAGATGTTGAATTAAACTAATTAGTAGTTTGTTTAGCTAGATATACCAAAGAAAATGTCAGAAAATAAAGCAGCATCGAGATACGCCAAATCATTATTAGATCTTTCTACAGAGCAAAATGCTTTAGAGGAAATCAAAAATGATATGGTTCTAGTGGAACAAATAATTAAAGATAGCTCAGAATTGGAAGCTATCCTTAAAAACCCTATAGTTCCTTTGGATAAAAAAGCAGGAATTTTGGAGAATATATTTGGTGCAAAAGTTCATCAGATTACCAATACCTTTATGAAATTGGTAGTAAGCAAAGGCCGTTCTGCGATTTTATTTGGTACAGCAAAGGCTTTTATTGCTCAGTACAATGCGATTAAAGGAATTATTACTGCGGATGTAACTTCTGCAGTTGAACTTACACCTGCAAGCAGAGCTGAGATTGTAGCTATAGTTAAAAAGGAGATGGGCGCCAAGGAAGTTGTGGTTAAAGAAAAAATTAACAGCAAATTGATTGGTGGCTTTATTTTAAAAGTTGGCGATAAACAATTTGATGCTAGTATTTCAAGCGGTTTAAGTAAGCTTAAAAAGGAATTTGCTCAGGGGATTGTTTAATCCTGAGATGATATAATAAGAGATAACATATACTGAATTTACAAAAGAAATAATATAAAATTATGGTAGAGGTAAGACCAGACGAAGTATCGGCAATTATCAGGCAACAATTGGCGGGCTTCAAATCAGAAGCAGAACTTGAAGAAGTTGGTACCGTATTGCAGGTGGGTGATGGTATTGCCCGTGTTTATGGTTTAACTAAGGTTCAATCGGGCGAGTTAGTTGAATTTGAAACCGGCTTGCAGGGTATTGTTTTGAACCTTGAAGAAGATAATGTTGGTGTGGTTCTATTGGGCCCTTCAGACAAAATCAAAGAAGGTGATACTATTAAACGTACTAAGAAAATTGCCTCTATTAAAGTTGGTGAAGGTATGTTGGGACGTGTTGTTAACACGCTTGGCGAACCTATCGACGGTAAAGGACCTATTTTGGGCGAGACTTATGAAATGCCGATTGAGCGTAAAGCTCCTGGTGTAATTTATCGTCAGCCTGTAACTGAGCCTTTACAAACCGGTATTAAAGCTATTGACGGAATGATTCCTATTGGTCGCGGTCAACGTGAGCTAGTAATTGGTGACCGTCAGATTGGTAAAACAGCTGTTTGTATCGATACCATTATTAATCAAAAAGAATTTTACGAAGCAGGTAACCCTGTATTCTGTATATATGTAGCTTGCGGTCAGAAAGCAAGTACTGTAGCAAACATTGTGCGTACTCTTGAAGAGAATGGTGCAATGCCTTATACAGTAGTAGTTGCTGCATCAGCAGCAGAGCCTGCTCCATTGCAGTTCTATGCTCCTTTCTCAGGTGCAGCAATAGGTGAGTTTTTCCGTGATACTGGAAGACCAGCTTTAATTGTTTATGATGATTTATCTAAACAAGCTGTTGCATACCGTGAGGTGTCATTGTTATTACGTCGTCCACCAGGTCGTGAGGCTTATCCAGGTGACGTGTTCTATCTTCACAGTCGTTTGTTAGAGCGTGCTGCAAAGATCAACTCGAATGATGAGATTGCACAAGCGATGAACGATTTACCTGAATCACTAAAAGGTATCGTTAAAGGAGGAGGTTCATTAACCGCACTGCCTATTATTGAAACTCAGGCGGGTGACGTTTCTGCGTATATTCCTACTAACGTAATTTCGATTACTGATGGTCAGATCTTCTTAGAAAGTAACTTGTTTAACTCTGGTATTCGTCCGGCAATTAACGTAGGTATCTCTGTATCACGTGTGGGTGGTAACGCTCAGATTAAATCGATGAAGAAAGTTGCAGGTACTTTAAAATTAGATCAGGCTCAATATCGCGAGTTAGAGGCTTTCTCTAAATTCGGTTCAGATCTTGATGCTGCTACTAAATCAGTTCTTGATAAAGGTGCCCGTAACGTTGAGATTTTGAAGCAAGGTCAGTTCTCTCCAATGACTGTTGAGAAACAGGTGGCTATCATTTACATTGGTACTAAAAACTTAATGCGTTCGGTTCCTGTAAATAAAGTAAGAGAATTTGAAGTTGAATATTTACAGCAATTAGAATTACGTCATCCAGAAACTTTAAGTGCTTTAAAAGCAGGTAAGTTAGATGATTCAATCACTGGAGTATTAGAAACTGTTGCTAAAGAGCTTTCAAGTAAATACTAATAAAGCTGAACTGAAGATAAAGAAGAATGGCTAATTTAAAAGAAGTAAGAATTCGAATAGCATCGGTACAATCTACTCAGCAGATTACCAAAGCCATGAAAATGGTTTCGGCTGCTAAATTGAAACGTGCGACTAATGCTATCATACAGTTACGCCCTTATGCTACCAAGCTAAAAGAAATCTTAGGAAATCTTTCAGCTAGTTTAGAGGGATCATCATCACCTTTTATACAAGAGCGTGAACCTAACAAGGTTTTGATTGTTGTAGTTTCTTCTAACCGTGGTTTGGCTGGAGCGTTTAATATGAACGTAATTAAAGCTACTAATAATTTAATTGCCGAGAAGTATAGCGAACAGTTAAAAAATGGTAATGTAAGTATTGTAGCTATAGGTAAGAAATCTCAGGATTTCTTTGAGAAACGTAACTACAACGTAATTGGCAACAATAACGAGGTATATTCAGAACTTACTTTTGAAAATGTAACCAAGATCACTGATGCCATTATGGAAGGCTTTGCCAAAGGTGAGTATGATAGAGTTGAATTGGTTTACAACAGATTTAAAAATGCTGCTGTTCAAATTTTAACTACTGAACAACTGATTCCTTTAACCAGTGGTCAAGAAGCTACAGAAGAGAAGTCTACAAATGTGGATTATATTTTAGAACCTTCTCAGGAGGAAATAGTTGAGCAGTTAATACCTAAGTCAATTAAAATTCAATTGTATAAAGCCGTATTGGACTCTCATGCTTCTGAGCATGGTGCCCGTATGACATCGATGGATAAAGCGACTGAAAATGCCGGAGATTTATTGAAAGCTTTAAAACTTTCATACAACCAGGCTCGTCAGGCTGCAATTACAACAGAGCTTACAGAGATTGTAAGTGGTGCAGCTGCCTTAAACGGATAGAATTGAAGGATATAAAAAGATCAGCGTTTATGCTGTATTAGTTTAAAAAATATTATTTTTGCCCAGTAAATAAAAAAAATAAAATGGAACAGACACCAAAACACAATACAGAAAGCATGAAAAGAGCTAACGAAATCTCGATTTATAAATTGATGACCGTTGGGATTTTAGTTGGTATTTTGGGCGTATTTCTACGCTTTGCAGGTGACTCTACTACTTTATCTATTATTTCATGGGTAATCCTTTTAATCGGTTCTATAATCGCTTGCAAAGGTGTATTTAAAATATTAGACGCATAAGAATATAAACATATCTTTTAAAAACGTCCTTATTAGCAAAAGCTGATGAGGACGTTTTTTTTTGTAACGTTTATATTGTTTAAGGTTACCTAATTAAATAATTGGTATTAATGAAAAAACCTAATCATTAATATTATGAAAAATTATTTAACTTATTGTCTGTTGGCAATAATCATGTTTTCTTGTAATGCTAATAAAAATTCAAATTTAGAAAATTCAGATTCAATAGGCGCCAATCTTGAATCAACGGATTCGCTTTTAAACGAAAAGATCATTAAGACTGCAGACATGCGTTTCAGGGTTAAGGATGTACAGAATACGAAGGAGAAATTAAGTTCAGCTATAAAACTGGAGGGTGGAACAATAGCTGAATTCACTGTTCAAAGTAATATTCAACAAACAGAAAAAGTTAAGTATTCTGCAGACTCATTACTTGAACTTACCTCTTATCGTACAGAAGGATTAGTAATAGCAAAGATCCCTTCTGATAAGCTGGATGATTTTACCAATAAGGTTGCAAGACTGGCAGTCTTTATAGATCAGCAGTCACTTAAAATGGATGATCAAAGTATTGTTTATTTAAGCAATAAGCTAAAAAATGAAAATAGGGTCGAGGCAGTAGAGCAACTTAATAAACATGCCAATAAGAAAAGCAATAATGTAGAAAGTTCATTATCTCTTAAGGATGATTATGTAGACAAGAAGATTGAAAATCTGATGATTGATACTAAAGTTCAGTATAGTACAATTACACTTAATTTTTATCAGGATAATACAGTTAAAAGCATTCTTGTGGGAAATGACGACTTATATAGCTATCGTCCAAACTTCCTTACCCGATTAGGGTTAAGCTTTCAGAATGGCTGGTATATTTTTAAGGAATTTATACTTGTAGTAATGAATTTATGGGTTTGGATAGTAATTGTGGTTGCTGCTTATTTTAGTTTGAAATATTACCGTAAAAGAAAAGTAGGCAACGCAAATTAAGTTACTGTTTAAGCCGTTTTTTATTGTCTTTTGCAAAGGCCTCCCATCCGGAGTAGGATTTTCCTGCTCCGCTGGTGTTTACTCTCTGAAAGGAATGGCAAACGGCAACAGCTAAGCCGTCTGTAGCGTCCAGGAATTCGGGTGTTTCTTTAAAGTTTAAGAGTCGCTGTAACATCGCCGCAACCTGTTCTTTACTGGTATTCCCATTTCCTGTTATAGATTGCTTGATTTTGCGTGGGGCATACTCTGCAATTGGAATGTTCCTTGATAGGGCAGCTGCCATTGCCACACCTTGTGCTCGACCCAATTTAAGCATAACCTGAATGTTTTTTCCGTAAAATGGAGCTTCAAGAGCCAGAACATCAGGTTTAAATTCATCTAAAAGGAGCGTTGTTTTCTCAAAAATTCGCTGTAATTTCAAAAAGTGATCATCCATATGATCCATTCTTATAATCCCCATGGTGATTAATTCAATTTTACTTCCTTTTTCCAGCACTATTCCATAGCCCATTATTGAAGTACCTGGGTCTATCCCCATAATCACCCGTTCCTTTTTTTCAGCCAACATAAAACAATATTAAGCATATTTGCAGATAGTAAATGCAAAAAAGTTGACTTCACAATACAAAAAAATACTTTCTTACTTTATTAAAACTGCAATTGTTGTATTTACCTTTTGGATTATTTACAGCAAACTGTCAGATAATGAGAATCTAAGCTCATTTAAGACTTTATTAAAGCAAATCCCCGAATCAGAGATCATTTTGATACTGGCTACGGTGATTGTACTTATGTTTTTGAACTGGGGTCTTGAAGCGCTAAAATGGAAAAGACTACTTTCTGGAATAGAGAAAATTGGTGTATGGAGGGCTATTGAGTCTGTATTCTGTGGACTAACCTGGGCAGTATTTACACCAAACAGAATTGGTGAATATGGTGGCCGGGTTTTCTTTCTGTCGCCAAAAAGGAGAATTGTAGGTGTGGTAGCCATGGCAGTTGGGAATATCGGTCAAATGGTACTTACCAATGTTTTTGGTGCTATTGCAATATGTATTTTCATCTATAAATTTGTAGATATTGATTACCGGTTATTCTACGCTCTGGTAATTCTTTCTGTTATGTTTTGCCTATTTTTTATCATTTTCTATTTTAATATTAAATGGTTAAATGGGATTTTGGTTTCAATGCGTTTTACGCGTAAGTATGAGAGATTCTATGGGATTCTTGCCAGATACAAAAAAAAAGAGCTATTAAATATTTTGCTATTTTGTTTGGCCAGATATGTTGTGTTTAGTACCCAATATTTTATCCTTTTCTATTGGTTGATACCTGATTTGCATTATCTGAATATATTGATGATGGTAAGTATTCTTTTTTTTGTTCAATCAACCTTACCTTCGCTTGATCTTTTTGATATAGGGGTTAGAAGTGTTACTGCTTCCTATTTTTTTGGCTATATCACGGATCAGAACATTGCCGTTATAGCATGCACTGCGGGTATCTGGTTAATAAATATTATAATTCCTGCTATATTAGGCACTTATTTCGTTTTTAAACTTAATTTCTTTGGAAATATTCAGCGCAGTTAGTTATCTCTCCTCATTTTTGACTATTTTATATGTAATAGTTGTTGTTACATTTATTAAAGGTTGGCATAGCCTGATGTATTTTAAGCCTGGTGAGAAAGAAGGGAAGACCAGAGTATCGATCCTGGTTGCGGCACGTAATGAAGAAAAAAATATTTCAAAAACTGTTGATGATCTCCTTGCTCAAAATTACAATGAAGAACTTACAGAAATTATTTTTATCGATGACCATTCTACAGACAGAACCGCTGAAATTATAAGATCGTATGCAAGCAGAGGTGTAAAATTAATTAGCCTTAATGAGGATCAAGCTTTAAACTCCTATAAAAAAAAGGCGATACAAACAGCTATAGGACAGTCGACCGGTACATTGATAATTACTACTGATGCTGATTGCAGAATGCGGCCAGACTGGTTAAAAACGATAATCCAGTTTTATGAGGCAGGAAATTATAAAATGATTTCCTCACCTGTTGCTTATTTTCAGGAAAAAAGTTTCTTTGAGCGGGCACAATCGCTGGAGTTTCTTTATTTAATAGGCTTGGGTGCTTCAACCATAGGGAACAAACAACCGTCTACCTGCAATGGTGCCAATTTGGCCTATGAGAAGGAAGCCTTTTATGAAGTAGGTGGATTTAAAGGAATTGATGATCTCGCTTCTGGCGATGATGAATTACTTTTGCATAAAATAGCAGCTCGCTTTGATAACAATGTTGGATTTTTAAAGAATAGAGATGCTATCGTTTATACACATGCAAAGCCCACATTAAAGGAATTCATTCAGCAGAGGAAACGTTGGGCTTCAAAAAGCACCAGGTATAAAAACAAGTCGATCATTGTTCTTGGTGTCTGTATATGGTTGTTTAATTTAAGTGTGCTAATGAATCTAGGTATTGGCCTCTTTATAGGTTTTTATTTTAAACTGGCTATCTTCCAAGTACTGGCTAAAATCATTGTTGAGTTCTTGTTTTTATATGATGTAACCGGTTTTGCAAGAAGACGAAAATTATTGTTTTTATTACCGGTACTTAATATACTGCACATGATATACATTGTTTATATTGGCATTGCGGGCAACTCCGGAAAATATAATTGGAAAGGAAGAATGGTAAAATAGTGGAAACAAATAATAGCCCTTCAAGAAAAGTCTGGAGGCGGTTTAGAAACAATAAACTGGCCTTGAGTGGGTTATTATTTATCATTACACTTATGCTAATGGGGATTCTTGGTTATACGATTACACCAGATCAGACGCCTAATGCAAATACCATGTACCTTCAGCTCACCAATAAGAAACCAGGCAGATCCTTTGACTTTCTAATAGTTAGTAGAAATAAGAACATTGCAAAGGTTAATTTCTTTGAGAAAATGCTTTATGGGCAGGTGGCTGATTTTAAAAGTATCCCTATTACTTCATATCGAGAAAGTGAGGGCAAAGTTTATGCTAGAGCATATATTGGAGATGATGAACAGGCAGAAGAAATCAGCTACCCTTTAATTAACGGAAATAACCATTATCACCAAACTTTTTGGCTTGGTACAGATTTGTATGGAAGAGACCTTTTAAGCCGATTGATTCTGGGGATTCGTGTGTCTTTATCAGTAGGACTAATGGCTGTCCTTATTTCTTTATTTATCGGAGTCAGTTTGGGCGCCTTGGCGGGTTATCTTGGCGGTAAAATAGATGCCAGTATCAGTTGGTTTATGAATGTTATCTGGTCATTACCATCACTGTTGCTGGTAATTGCTATCTCTTTTGCCCTTGGTAAAGGGTTTTGGCAAATATTTATAGCAGTTGGTTTATCTACCTGGGTAGATGTTGCCCGCTTGGTACGTGGGCAGATAATGGCATTAAAGGAGGTAGAATTTGTAGAGGCAGCACAGGCCCTTGGTTATTCTACTCCAAGAACAATAATAAAGCACATTCTGCCCAATATTGCGGGTCCTATACTCGTTGTTGCTTCAGCAAATTTTGCCTCGGCTATACTTTTAGAAACAGGGTTAAGTTTTTTGGGTTTTGGAGCCCAGCCTCCGATGCCTAGCTGGGGTGGAATGATTAAGGAGCACTATGGCTACATCATTATGGATGCAGCATATCTGGCTATTTTGCCTGGATTTGCAATTATGCTTACTGTATATGCGTTTAATTTATTGGCTATTGGATTGAGAGATGCATTTGATGTAAAATCGCAAAATATTTCAATATAACTGCACTCACTAAATTTACTAACTTTGTTATATATGCTATTGAACTGTTATCAGAATGAATTATTAGAAGCTGGGTGCGATGAAGCAGGCCGAGGTTGTTTAGCTGGGCCCGTATTTGCCGCCGCTGTAATTTTGCCTCCTGATTTTATAGCCGGAGAGCTAACTGACTCTAAAAAACTTACCCACAAACAACGTTGCAGCTTAAGGTTGATTATAGAGAAAGAAGCTGTTGCCTGGGCTGTAGCAGAAGTTGACAATCATGAAATTGATAATATTAATATTCTTAATGCCTCTTTTCTGGCAATGCATCGTGCTGTTCAAAAGTTAACCATAAAGCCACAGTATTTAAGTATAGATGGCAACCGCTTTAAAGCTTATCCGGATATTCCACATACATGTATTGTTAAGGGAGATGGAAAATATTTAAATATTGCGGCAGCATCAATTCTTGCAAAAACACATAGAGATGAGTTTATGGAGAAAATTTCTATGGAATATCCTCATTATCAGTGGCAACAAAATAAAGGTTACCCAACAGTAGCACACAGAATGGCTGCCTTAGAACATGGATTGTCGCCATTTCATCGTAAAACTTTTACAATAAGTAATCCACAACTAGCTCTGTTTTCCTAAAACGAAGGATTATTAGTATTTTCACGTGATTTGAAAATATTAATGCTTACAAATAGGGTTCCTTTTCCGCCAAATAGCGGATATCCAATAGTAGTTTATAACACTATTAAGGGGCTGCTACAGCTTGGTGTGGAAATTACACTGTTCAGTATTAACACAAATAAGCATAGGGTTGATGTTGACGATATTTACGATCCTGTTTTTGAAAGCATAAAGTTTCATTCCTTTAGTTTGGATACAGAGGTAAATGTGTGGGGAGCATTATTTAATATTTTTTCTAATCAGTCTTATAACGTTTCGAGGTATTTTGATGATGACGCGGCTAAGTTGCTGGAAGATATTTTAAGGGAAAATGAGTTTGATATTATTCAATTTGAGGGGCTTTTTGTAGTACCTTATCTAGATGTTGTTAAAGAAAACAGTAAAGCAAAAGTAGTTTACAGGGCACATAATATAGAGTTTGACGTTTGGGAACGTATTGCCAGAACTGAAAAGTTTACACCACGACGGAAATATTTGCAGTTCCTTGCCCGTAGGTTAAAGGTTTATGAAACAGAACAGATGAATCGGTTTCATCAGGTTTTTGCTATAAGTGAGCAGGATAGACAAAGTATTCTTCGGTTTGGCTGTGAGACTGCACTTGAAGTTTTTCCGGTGGCATTAGACTTTGAGAAATATGTTACAGATCCGGCCAAAACCAGCTTTCCTACATTGTTCCATTTGGGGGCTATGGATTGGCGGCCAAATAAAGAAGGTTTGGAATGGTTCCTTGATGAAATATGGCCCGATATAGAAAAGTTAAGCAGTGAACTGCGATTCTATATTGCCGGAAAAAATATGCCCAGAGAGTTTTTTGAATACGATTCTGAAAATCTGGTAGTAGAAGGTGAAATTTTTGACGCAATAGAATTTATAAATTCTAAGGCAATTATGATTGTTCCATTGCTGTCGGGTAGTGGAATGAGGGTAAAGATTATTGAGGGGATGGCCATGAGTAAATGTATAATTGCCACAAGTATGGCTGCTGAGGGAATTAAATGTGAGCATGGTAAAGATATTCTAATAGCCAATACGGCAGATGAGTTTTACAGGTCCATTTTGCAATGTATTACTAACCCCAAAAAGTGGCGTGAAATAGGTGAGAATGCAAGGAAAACAGTAGAACGAGACCACGACTTTTTTTCTATTTCTAAAAGGATGTTGAATATCTACCAAAAGTTAGTAAGTGCTTAAATTTTATATACCTTTGCCACGTTTTTACAGATATATAATATGAAGAATACCGCATTAACAGATAAACACATCTCTTTAGGGGCTAAAATGGTGCCATTTGCAGGTTACAATATGCCAGTTCAATACGAAGGTATAAATGCAGAACATGCCATAGTTAGAAACGGCGTTGGTGTTTTTGATGTTAGCCATATGGGCGAATTTATTTTAAAGGGCGAAAATGCGCTTGATCTGATTCAACGTGTTACCAGCAATGATGCTTCAAAACTTTATGATGGCAAGGTGCAATATTCTTGCCTTCCAAATGAAGAAGGTGGGATTGTAGATGATTTATTGGTTTATCGCATAGACGAAAAAACCTATATGCTGGTAGTTAATGCTTCTAACATCGATAAAGACTGGAACTGGATTCAGAAATTTAACAGTAAAGGTGTAGAAATGCATAACATTTCTGATAAAACATCTTTACTTGCCATACAAGGCCCTAAAGCGGCTGAAGCACTACAAAGCCTAACAGAGGTTGATCTTGCTTCTATGGAGTATTACAACTTTGTGAAAGGTACATTTGCAGGAGTAGATAATGTTGTGATATCAGCAACTGGATATACCGGTGCAGGTGGTTTCGAGATCTACTTTGATAACGAACATGCCAACAAGATTTGGGATGCCATTTTTGAAGCTGGCCTACCATTCAATATGAAACCGATAGGTTTAGGTGCCCGTGATACTTTACGCTTAGAAATGGGCTTCTGCTTATATGGAAATGATATTGACGATAATACTTCTCCAATTGAAGCAGGATTAGGCTGGATCACAAAATTCACTAAGAAATTCACTAATTCTGATTCTTTGCAAGCTCAAAAAGAAGCAGGAATTACACGTAAACTAATAGGATTTGAAATGATTGACAGAGGGATTCCCCGTCATGATTATGAAATAGTTGATGCTGAAGGAAATGTAATTGGTAAAGTTACCTCCGGTACTCAATCTCCATCTTTACAAAAAGCAATAGGAATGGGGTATATTTTAAAAGGTATGGATAAAGAAGGAACCGAGATTTTCATCAATATCCGTAATAATAAAATTAAAGCCAGGGTTGTTAAATTCCCTTTTTATAAATAAAAGTCATACCCTGTCAATGCAAAAGAGTATAGAAGTCTGTCTAACGCCCGCATTATTAGATCTGTATGCTATTGAAGATAGCATTGTTGTAGTTATTGATGTACTCAGAGCTACATCGTCTATAGTTTATGGAATAGATAATGGCGCAGCTGCAATTATACCGGTAGCAAACGTAGAGGATTGTCTTGACTATTCTGATAAAGGATATTTACTGGCAGCCGAACGTGACGGGCAAGTGGTAGAGGAGTACGATTTCGGAAACTCTCCATTCTCTTATACACAAGAAAAGGTTGGCGGTAGAACTGTGGTACTTACAACTACAAACGGAACAAAGGCGCTTCATATGGCAAGAAAAAGAGCACATCAGGTAGTGATGGGCTCTTTTTTAAACTTACATGCCTTATGCAACTGGCTTAAAACCCAGGATAAAAGTGTTTTATTGCTTTGTGCCGGATGGAAAGATAAATTCAATCTCGAAGATACACTCTTCGCAGGAGCCGTAGTTGCTGAATTACGTAAGGATTTTACTCATTTCGACGATTCTTCAGTAGCAGCAGAAGACCTGTATGCCTTAGCTAAGAATGACTTGAGGACCTATCTTCATAAATCTTCACACAGTCATAGACTCGCCGAATTAAACATCGAAGAAGACGTTAAATTCTGTTTACAGCTAAACCTTTGTCAGGCAATTCCGGTTCTGGAAGGTGATGCCTTGGTTTCTTTGAAAGTTACTCAATCACTTTAACAGGAACCTTTAGCAGATTTTTAAGGCTTTCATTGCTTTTAATGGTTTTCAATGTTTCTTCATAAGCAAGCCAATAGATAGTTTCGGCTTTTTTCATATCAAAAGTACTGATTTCACCCATTCCTTTGGGTTCAATCAACACATTGCAGAAGGCTGCCTTTTCCTCCATGTCTTTATTTACCGACATAAGTCCGGCTCTTCCCATAAGTGCTGTAATGTTGGTCATTTTTTCTACAGGCTTTAAGTGGTTGCAGGACGATCCGATAATGAAGTCGCAGTTGTTTAATAAAGGCTCTACCGGAAAGTTATTTAAAATGCCTCCATCAACATACATTTCATTATCAATCATAATTGGCCTAAATATTCCAGGAATACAGCTCGATGCCTGTATGCTCCTAATTAAAGGACCTTTGCTAAAGTATACCAGTTCACCTTTGCTGAAATTAGTTGTGGCAATGGTAAGGGGAATCTTTAAACTTTCTATTCTATCGTCAGGAAAATACTCTTTAAATAAACTTAAGGTGTTTTCAATATTGATTAAACCCAGAGAGCCTACCGCCGGGCGAAGGAATTTTAGCAGCTTGGTTTTTATAAAAATATTTAAAGCATCTTCAGGATCCATGCCCGAAGCAAATAATGCCCCGGCAATTGAACCTGCACTGGTTCCGCTAATGTGACTAAACTTAATACCGGCATTTCCAAATGCTTTTAAAACACCCAGGTGTGCAATTCCCCTGATTCCGCCACCAGACAATACAATTCCAATTTTAGTCATTTAGCATTATTTAGGTTTGTACTTTGATAAATTTAATATTTTTTGAGCGTCCTGTTCAGCCATTAATTGCTGTAAAGTAATTTCTTTATTTTCCTGCATGTACTTTCTAACAATTTGCCATCCTGTCCAGATACCTAGTTTAGGGGCAGATTCATTTTTTTCACCCAAACCTGGAGTAAAAGGCCCTTCAGCTAAAAAGACCTGTATCTTTTGGTAATCGGTTTCAAATAACAAATTATTCTGAAGGTAATAAGCCCAAATGTCACTTTCAAACGTTTTGCACCAATCTAAGTGTTTTTGAGTATATCCTATTTTTACAGAGTCAGGAACAATATCAGCAAGTACCTCATCCATAAAATATAAAATTTTCCCGTTATAAACCATTTTTGAGAGTAAGGTTCTGTCTTCATCCCGTTCATGAAACAATTCTTCGCGTGCATAAGTTTCAGCTATCCTTGGAACGATGTATTCAGGAGTAAAACGCCGGGAAAGGTAAGTTGGTACACTTTGCACAATAGCTTTATAAAACTTACTGTCTTTTCCCATAAACATATCCAGTCCAATACCCATATAATTATCTCCAATTGGCGTTTGAACAGCAAAGCCAGAAACAAAAGATATAAACCTGGGAACTTTTGCCTTGGGGTAATAATGAAGGATATACTTAAAGCTTTCAGATAAGTCCTTTTCTATCGGTGTTATATCCTTAAATACATTGTCAACCTCTTTGTTTAGGTCTGTGTAAGCAGAATCTTTGTATAAAGTGGTTAGGATCTGCTCATTTGTATAGTCAAAATTACCAACCATCCGATGTACATAATCATCATAAAATACGTCGTATTTTTTTGTCAGGAATTCATTAGTCTTATCCAAGCTGTTAGCTTTTCCGGTATACAAATCCTTGTCAAACCGAGCAATTTTTACATCTAAATGTATCTCACTAACATCAGGTTTAGTACTTTGGGTGCACGAAACCAGCAGCAAAGAAAAAAAAGCGGGCACAAATAGAAAAAATAGATAGCTTTGATGAAATTTTACGTTATATATCATTGTAAACAAATATAAAGTAAGTTTATTCAAGCTTCATAGGCATTAAAGGAAAATATATTTATATGAAACACACACTTATCGGGATACTATTATTATTTGTAACAGGAAGTGTTTTTGCACAAGATTCTTCATCTCCATATTATGGTTTTAGACTAGGGTTAACAGCTCATCCGACAATAGGTTGGGTAAAGCCTCAGGTGGGCAAAAGTAATGGGGTTTCACTTGGATTTTCATATGGCTTAATGGGCGATTTTAATTTCGCTGAGAATTATAGTTTCGCAACAGGACTTACCATTACTACAATTAACGGTAAAAGTACACAGATAATTACGCAGGAAACCAATCCTCCCACCCAAACACCTTACGAACTTAAATATAAGCTTCAATATATTGAAGTGCCTCTTACAGTAAAGCTAAAAACTGTAAGGATTAACGATGTCCGTTGGTATGGTCAGTTTGGTTTATCAAACGATTTTAATATTGGAGCCAAACAAGATGCTGATGCCGGAGGGAAATCAAGCTCTCGTGACGAAAATATTTCGAAATCTATTAAATTATATCGTGCCGGATTAATATTAGGCGCAGGCGCCGAGTTTGACCTTAGCGGAAATGCAAGTATTGCAGCGGGGTTAACATATAACAATGGCTTTACAAATATTACTACTAATAAAAGCAATAATATTCGTAACCATTATCTGGGTATTAATTTTGGCGTTTTCTTTTAATAAACTTACTTATCAGCATTTTTTACAATTATAAGCAACATGAATATAGCACTGGCGCAGCTCAACTACCACATTGGCAATTTCGAATACAACACCCAGAAAATAATTGACAACATTAAGTTGGCAAAAGATAAAGGAGCTGATCTGGTTGTATTTGCTGAGCTCGCTATTTGTGGTTATCCGCCACGCGATTTTTTAGAGTTTGATGAATTTATTGGTTTATGCGAAACAGCTGCTCAGGAAATTGCCACTCATTGTAATGGTATCGCCTGTATAGTGGGCTTGCCTGTTAAAAATGAGGTGCTTGCCGGTAAAGATTTGTATAATGCAGCATATTTTATAGAGGAAGGAAAAGTAAAAGCTATTACAAAAAAAGCACTTCTGCCAAATTATGATGTATTTGATGAATATCGGTATTTTGAACCTGCAACTCAGTTTCAATGTATAGAGTTTAAAGGGCGCAAGATTGCGTTAACCATTTGCGAAGATCTATGGAACATTAACAATAATCCGTTATATGTTTCCAATCCAATGGACGAATTGATTAAACAAGGGCCTGATCTTATGATCAATATTGCCGCGTCTCCATTTTCATATTGCCATGATGATGAGAGGGTGGTGGTTCTTGCAGATAATGCTAAAAAGTATAAACTTCCTTTATTATATGTGAATCAGGTTGGGGCACAAACCGAAATTGTATTCGATGGTGGTTCCCTTGCATTTGATAAAGAAGGCAATCTCCTTGATGAGATGGCATATTTTAAAGAAGAGTTAAAAGTCTATGAGGTTGAAGGTGATGTAATTAAAGGATATACGCATAAAACTCACAGAACCATTACAGACATAGAGCAGATTTATGAAGCCCTGGTATTAGGTATTAAGGATTATTTTGTAAAGTCAGGCTTTAAAAAAGCAGTATTGGGCCTTTCAGGTGGTATAGATTCTGCAGTGGTATGTGCACTGGCTTGCCGTGCACTAGGTTCAGAGAACGTAATGGCAGTGTTAATGCCTTCTAAATACTCATCTGATCATTCTATTCAAGATGCGCTTGATCTTGTCAAAAATATTGGTTGTGAGCACGAAATTATTCCTATTAAAGAAGCAGCTGATGCATTCGATAGTATGATGGCTCCAGCATTTAAAGGGCTGCCGTTTAATCTTACAGAAGAGAATATTCAGGCAAGATGCAGGGGGATAATTGTGATGGCCATGTCTAATAAATTTGGCTATATTCTATTAAATACTTCAAATAAAAGCGAATGTGCTGTAGGTTATGGAACGCTGTATGGCGATATGTGTGGTGCAATTGGAGTAATAGGTGATGTTTATAAAACCCAGGTATACCAACTGGCAAACTATATTAATAAAGACGGGATAGTTATACCCGAAAATTCAATTGTTAAACCACCATCGGCAGAACTCAGACCAGGGCAAAAGGATTCGGATTCATTACCAGATTACGACATCCTTGATAAGATCCTGTTTCAATACATTGAACTTAAACAAAGCTCATCGGCTATTATCGCACAAGGTTATGACGAGGCATTGGTAAGAAGGATCATTAAAATGGTAAATACTGCGGAGTTTAAGCGTTATCAAACACCGCCGATATTAAGAGTTTCACCTAAAGCATTTGGCATGGGCCGCAGAATGCCAATAGTTGGTAAGTACCTTTCTTAGCTACTTTTTAACCCACTTTCTGTAAGGAATAATTAATGCCATCAGTATAGCTAATACCGAAAGGATTTTAGGAATGTAATCACCACTTCTTGTGTAAAAAGTCAGATCGTCATTTAAATTAATGTCGGCCTTAATAGCAGTTCTGGTCCACCATTTAGTCTGTTTTATAATGTCGCCCTTCTGATTAATAAAACAAGAAATCCCAGTATTTGCTGATCTTACCACATATCTACGGGTTTCTATGGCCCTTAACGCGGCATATAGCATATGCTGATCTTTTCCTGAGGTGTTTCCCCACCAGCCATCATTGGTTACAATAGCAATAAACTGAGCCCCATTCTTAACGGCCTCAGCCACCCAGCCTCCCCAAATAGATTCATAGCAAATTACGGGTACAGCGCCAACTCCACCATATGAATAAAATACCTGAGGGTCTTTTTGCCAGCCATACCCGCCTACTGTTCCTCCAAAACCTTCAAAAACGGGTGCTAATACCGACAAAGCAGATGGAAAAGGCATCTTTTCTACACCGGGCACTAATTTAGATTTGTGGTAGAACTGTACATTGGCAGAGTTCTCTATCTGTAAAGCCGCATTAAAGCCATCTATATAAGTGCTATTATCATACTTTTGGGCAGATTGAGTCTGCTTATTGTTATAGAATTTAAAACTTTCTATCCCACTTATTATAGTGCCATTTTTGTATTTTTCAAGGAAACGCTGAGCATTTATAAATTCAGAATTGCTGCGGATCCTGTCTTCATCAGAACGTTCTGAAATTGCTGTTTCAGGCCAGATAAAATATTCTGTATTAGGCTGAGCAATGGAGTCAGACAAATGGGTAAGGATGTTAAGCTGTTCATTTGAAGAGATCCCATTGAACTTCTGATATGGATCTATATTTGGCTGTACGGCTACAACATTAACCGGGACTTCTTTTTCCTCATATTTGTAATATAAGCTTAAAGATAACGCAACAGGCGCTGCAATAATCACAATCCACAGAAGCGAAAATTTGAACCTCGCAAAGCCAGTGGCAGCCCCGGGTTTAAGGGCTTTAAAAGCTTCAAAAGCAATAATGTTACTTAGTAATATCCATAAAGAACCGCCATAAACACCAGTATACTCGTACCATTGGGCCAGTTGGTGCATCCCTGATAATCCATTTCCTAAATTCATCCATGGAAAGGCCAAATCCCAGCTTTGGTGCAAAAACTCCATTGCAATGTAAAAACATATTAACCCTAAATAAGAAACATACTTATTTACCAGGCTGCCAAGCCTGTAATATAACCAAAAGGCAAAAGTCATTAGTAGTGCCCCTAAGCCAAAAGGAATAAGCGATACAAAAAACGATACCACCGGCCCATTTACAGCACTTATAGCATTGTATACCCAATAAATACAGGCCGTGTTCCAAACCAAAAAGGTTAATCCGGCGGTAAGGAAAACATGCTTCCCCTTTTTAAGATTATTACTTTGAATAATCCCTTCTAAGGCAATAAATAATGGAACCAGGCCAATTAATAGTAAAGGAGTGGTAAACTTAATAGGTGGCCATGCCAGCCACATTAAAAACGCACTTAGTAAAGCAAGGAGAGCAGTGTTTTTGAATTTCATTATAAGCTATCTAAAATATCGGCTTTTTTAGCTTCATATTCTTCCTGTGTAATCAGGTGTTTGTCATACAGGCTTTTTAATTTTCTTAGCTTTAATGTAGTCTCATCTTCAGGTTCTTCAGCTTGTATAATAGGTGCAGCAAGTGGCTGAGAAAAGAACGCTTGTGGCTCTTCTTCCACGGGTTCTGGTGTAGGTAATGTGTTTACGGTTACCGGTGATGTTGATGACCTTCTTTCCTCCAGGTCAAGTTGCCTTTGCTGCTCTTTAAAGCTTTCCAGCTGCTCATAAGCTGCCTGATAAAGTTTACGCGCCTGTACCTTTGGGATATATTCTGTAATAATGTTTTCACCGTGTAAAGGCACACAGATAAATTTAGAGCCAAACAATTCTTCTTTAAATGAAACCTCTTTAATACTCTTCCACGAAATGTCTTTAAAGTTCATGGTGATCCCGAAATTACCAGGCTCACAATAGAAGATACGCTTATTGCTTACCGCAATACAATCAGGTAAAAGATTTACAGCAGGCTTTTTTTGCACAGCCATATAAATCAGTTCCTCGTTACTTGTTAGCATATCATTCAGTTTGCCCAGAACTTTTTCTACAGCTTTAGGATCCTGCTCGTCACTTAAAAATCTATCTATTAATATCATGTTATTTCTTTATAATAATTTCAGTAGTTAGTTATCAAAAATTGAACCTAATTATCGCGGTCGTATTTGGCTTTCTTTTTTACTTCCTCTGCTCCTGCAATACAAATTACGAATTCTCCTTTTAATATATTGTTTTCAAAATGTGATTTAATTTCGGCCAAAGTGCCTCTCACAGTTTCTTCGTATAGTTTTGTTAATTCACGGCTTACCGATGCCTGGCGGTCTGCACCCAAATATTGTCCAAATTCTTCTAGTGTTTTAAGTAGTCTATGTGGGCTTTCGTATAATACTATTGTTCTTTCCTCTTCAGCCAGCTTTTTAAATCTTGTCTGTCGCCCTTTTTTTACGGGTAAAAATCCTTCAAACACAAATGAGTCCGAGGGGAGCCCCGAATTTACCAGGGCGGGTACAAAGGCAGTTGCTCCGGGCAGGCACTCAACCGGTAAATCATTTTTAATGGCCTCTCTAACCAGAAAAAAACCAGGATCAGATATAGCAGGGGTTCCGGCATCCGATATCAATGCAACCATTTTACCTTCTTTCAAAAACTTAATGATTTCTGAAGTAGCCTGATGTTCATTGTGCTGGTGATGCGAATATGCCTTTTTATCAATTCCAAAATGTTTTAACATCGGGGCACTGGTGCGGGTGTCTTCTGCAAGAATCACATCAGCCTCTTTTAAAATTCTAATTGCCCTGAAGGTCATATCTTCCAGGTTACCAATTGGTGTAGGAACAAGAAAAAGTTTACCCATTTGTATTTGCCGTTTACGATTTAAGAAATTGGATTGGTCACGCGAAGTTTCAAATTTATGAATTAAGGCTCGCCTAAAAATCGTAATTCGTCAATCTAAATTCGTAAATCAATCTTATCTTTGTTTAAAAAATAAAATAATGCTGCAAGTTAACTATATCCGCGAAAATAGAGAGAAAGTTTTAGAAGGACTAAGCGTACGTAATTTTAAGCACCCAGAACTGGTTGATGAAATTATTAAAATTGACGAAGAACGAAGACAAGTTCAAACCTCGTTGGATAACCTTTCCGCAATAGCCAATGCAGCTGCAAAACAAATTGGCGAGCTAATGCGTAACGGGAAGAAAGAAGAAGCAGAAGTGCTAAAGGCAGAAACCACCTCAAATAAAGAGGAACATAAAAACCTTTCAGATCAGCTAACAGAAATAGAGGATACATTATACCGTTTAATAGTACAACTGCCAAACCTGCCGTATCATCTGGTAAAACCAGGAAGTGTGGCTGAAGACAATGAAATTGTTTATGAGCATGGCAACCCTGCTGATCTGCCAAAAGGTGCATTGCCTCACTGGGAGCTTACAGCTAAATACGATATCATAGATTTTGAGTTGGGTACAAAAATAACCGGTGCGGGTTTTCCTGTATATAAAGGAAAAGGTGCACGTTTGCAAAGGGCCCTTATTAATTTCTTTTTAGATCATGCTATTGCAAAGGGTTATAGAGAAATGCAGGTGCCACATTTAATAAATGAAGCATCTGGTTTTGGTACCGGACAACTACCTGATAAAGAAGGGCAGATGTATCATGCAGGAGTAGATAATCTATATCTTATTCCAACAGCCGAAGTACCGGTTACCAATCTTTACCGAGATGTAATTTTAAAGGAAGAGGATCTCCCTATAAAGAACACGGCATATACTCCATGCTTTCGCAGGGAAGCAGGATCATATGGTGCACATGTACGCGGTTTAAACCGCTTGCACCAGTTTGATAAAGTAGAAGTTGTACAGATTACACATCCTGATAAATCTTACGAAACATTAGAAGAAATGAGCACTTATGTTCAGTCTCTTTTACAGGAATTAGGATTACACTATCGTGTTTTACGCTTATGTGGCGGAGATATGGGCTTTACTTCTGCTATGACTTACGACATGGAAGTATGGAGTGCTGCACAGGAGCGCTGGCTGGAGGTTTCTTCTGTGTCTAATTTTGAAACTTTTCAAAGTAACAGACTTAAGTTAAGATTTAAAGGTGCTTCAGGTAAAACACAGCTTGCACATACACTAAACGGAAGTGCCCTGGCATTACCTCGTATAGTTGCGGCTATTCTTGAGAATAATCAAACCGATAAAGGAATTAAAATTCCAGAGGTCCTGGTAAAATATACTGGTTTCGAATATATCGATTAATGACTATTTTGTTTAATCGGTCGTCATCCTGAATTTATTTCAGGATGACGACCGCACAAATAAAAAAAGCTTCCTGATCAGGGAAGCTTTTTTTATAGGTAAAATGTAAATAGGGTGTTTTACAAAATCAGAATTAATAATAAGATGATGATGATAATTGCACCAACAGAAAGGTAGATGCCACCACCTAACGCATTTGCTTGTTTTTTCAATCCTCTCAATTCTTTACGTAACTCTTTTTTCTCAGTTTTTGTTAATTGAGATTTGTCCATTGCACGGATCTCCTGAACACGGTCAGTGATCTGCTTTAGCTGAATTTGCTGCTCGGCAGTCATCTCAGTTTTAATCTTGTCCGTTTTTCCTGCCGCCGAAACTGTGTTTGCGCTGATTGCCAATGTGAAAACTAGCACTAAAGAGTAAATTAATCTTTTCATACGATTTGAATTTTTTTGATAGTGTATAAACAGCAAAAAACCTACCAAAAGTTATTGATAGGTTTTTTAAAGGTATTTTGTTAAAACTGTATACTCAAGTAGTCACTGCTACTATTTAATTTCGAATACGGTATTCATTATATAGTTCAGTTTTATTTTTTTGAAATCAATCTCTGGTGCTGCGGCTCCGGCCATATCAGCACTTTCAGCTTTCATCATCATCACATTGCGGTACATTGGCTGTGGATATTGTTCATTGTTCACTTCCTGAATGTCAATTACGCTACCTAATTTATCGCCAAGGGCTTCTACCAGGTAAGATGCTTTTTCTTTAGCAGCTTGCAGTGCTTTAATTTTCAGCTCTTTTTTAAGTGTTTCAATTTTTGAATAATCGTAGCTGTCAATATTGGTGTAAGCAATCCCTTTAGGATCTATAGAACCAATAATATCATTCCATTTGTTCAGATCAGAAACTTTTAAGCGATACTGTTTGCTAGCCAGATAGTCAGGGTTTTTCTTTTTCTCGGTAACAATTGCATAGCTTGATAAGTTGTTAATCGTTAAGTTGCCTTTATCAAGACCAGCTTTTTGAACTGCATCATACAACTGATTTTCCAAGGTAGTGATCTCTACTTTTTTCTTACTGTTGTTGTCCTTTAAATATTCTTTTAAGGAAATGCTGATGTAAATAATGTCAGGAGTAACCTCAGTTTCGGCTGAACCGCTAACGCTAATCTTTTTTCTTAAATCTACTTGTTGAGCCATAGCACTTATACTTAATAAGGAAACAAAGGCAAGGGTTAATAACTTTTTCATAATGATAAATGTTTTTCTTTTGTGTATTTAATAGTTAGATGAAATTACCATACTAATTCCACAAATTATTATCAAAAAATATAAAATTATTCTTCAACTATCTCATTATTAGGACCAATTTCTTCTTTAAATTCTTCCTTAAAATAAGTTTTTTGAAACAGTAGTATAATAATTACACCAACAGAGATGGCCGCATCTGCGATATTAAATACAGGTCTGAAAAAGATAAAATCTTCTCCTCCCCATATAGGAAACCACGACGGAAAATGACCTTCCCAGATAGGGAAATAGAACATGTCTACTACTCTTCCATGAAACCATCCTGCGTAACCATATATTACTCCATACAATACAGAGTCAATAATGTTGCCCAGTGCGCCTGCAAATATTAGAGCTACGTTCAAAATAAGGCCACGGTGATATTTTTTCTGGATCAGATAATGTAATCCGTAGCCAATACCAGCAACAGCTGCTATTCTGAATAATGATAAGGCAAGCTTACCAAATTCACCACCAAATTCAAGTCCAAAAGCCATCCCGTTATTTTCCGTGAAATGGATAATAAACCAATTGCCAATGATTTTGAATTCCTGACCCATAAACATATTGGTCTTTATCCAGGTTTTTAAAACCTGATCGGCAAGTAAAACCAGGAAAATTATTAATAAAGGTTTTGTATAGCCTTTCATTACGACTGCTTCAGTTTAGCTTCCATACTTAAAGTTGCGTGTGGTACAGCGCGTAAACGTTCTTTTTGAATCAGTTTACCTGTTTCCCTGCAAATACCATAAGTTTTATTCTCAATACGTACTAATGCAGCCTCTAAATTCTCAATGAATTTTTTCTGACGGGCAGCCAGTTGGTTTAATTGTTCTTTTTCAAGAGTTGCAGAACCATCTTCAAGTGTTTTGTAAGTACCAGAAGTATCTTCTGTTCCATTAGAATTAGGATTGCTTAGAGAGTTCGTTAAATCAAGAAACTCTTCTCTGGCCATACGTAATTTTTCCTGAATCAAATCTTTAAATTCTTGAAGTTCACTGTCAGAGTACCTTGTTTTTGTAGCTTTTTCCATAATAATTATTGTTTGGCAATCGAAATTTGTAATTCAACATCATCGATTACTATTTTGTTTCCGTTATCTAGACTTTCTGTTAATTTAAGCTCATCTGCTAAAATTTCCGAGCAAATGTATATTTTATTTTGAGCTACAGCTGCAGCTACTAAATTATGGTTTTGTAAAGTCACAGTAATTCTATCTGTAACTTCGAAATTAAGTTCTTTCCTTAAGTTCTGAATTCTGTTAATTAGTTCACGCGACAATCCTTCCTGTTTCAATTCCTCGGTTATTGTAACATCAAGAGCCACAGTTAAGTTGCCCATGTTGGTTACCTGCCATCCCGGTATATCCTCAGCAATGATCTCTACGTCGCTCAACTCGATAACATAATTAGTGCCAGTAATTTGATATTTCCCTTCATTTTCAAACTGACTCAATTGTTTCTGTGTTAAGTTGTTCACCACTTCAGCAACCATTTTCATGTCTTTACCAACTTTAGGGCCTAATGCTTTAAAGTTAGGTTTGATCTTTTTGGTAATGAAACCGGCAGTGTCGGTAATATACTCAATATCCTTAATATTCGTTTCCGATAGGATTAATTCTTTAACCAAATCAACACGTCCGGCAAATTTGTTATCAAGAACAGGAATCAGGATTTTAGCCAAAGGCTGACGAACATTGATGCCTGTTTTTTTACGCAGCGACAATACCATTGATGATATGTCTTGTGCCAGATGCATACGCTCATTAAGTTCCGTGTCAATTAAACTCTGGTCAGCTTCCTTAAGTAAGGCAAGGTGAACAGATTGAACATCATTAGCCGCATCTCCGGCAGTTAAATTCTGGAATAACCAATCTGCAAAGAAAGGCGCTATAGGCGACATTAGTTGTGAGATACTGGTCAGGCAGGCATATAAAGTTTCATAAGCTGCTTTCTTATCGGCTGTCATCTCGCCCTTCCAGAAACGGCGGCGTGATAAACGAATATACCAGTTACTCAGGTGCTCGTCTACAAACGACTGAATTGCCCTTGCCGCTTTTGTTGGTTCGTAAGCAGCATAACTTTCGTCTACCTCCGCAATAAGCGTTTGCAAAAGCGATAATATCCATCTGTCAAGCTCACTGCGTTCAGCAACCGGAGTCAGGTTATCCTGGTCTATTTCAAACTTGTCAATATTCGCATACAATGCAAAGAAAGCGTAGGTATTGTAAAGTGTTCCAAAGAATTTACGGCGTACCTCTGCAATTCCTTCAATATCAAATTTCAGGTTATCCCAAGGGTTTGCGTTCGATATCATGTACCAGCGCGTAGCATCCGGTCCGTACTCTTCCAGTGTCTTAAACGGATCAGCCGCGTTGCCTAAGCGTTTCGACATTTTTTGCCCGTTTTTATCGAGTACCAATCCATTCGAAACCACGTTTTTATACGCAATTTTATCAAAAACCAATGCCCCTATGGCGTGCAAGGTATAGAACCATCCGCGGGTCTGGTCAACACCTTCAGCTATAAAATCGGCCGGGAAATCCTGTTGCTCATCAATTTTGTCCTTATTTTCAAAAGGATAATGCCACTGTGCATAAGGCATAGCCCCTGAGTCAAACCAAACGTCGATAAGATCACTTTCACGGCTCATAGGTTTCCCTGAAGGCGAAACCAATATAATGTCGTCTACCACATTCTTGTGCAGGTCTACCAGGTCATAATTTGCTTCCGACATATTGCCGATCTCAAACCCTTTAAAAGGATTCGCCGTCATAAAGCCGGTGGCTATCGACTGCTCTATGGCATTGTATAACTCTTCAACTGAGCCAATTATTATTTCTTCTCTTTTGTCTTCCGTTCTCCAGATCGGTAATGGAATTCCCCAATATCTCGAGCGCGAAAGATTCCAGTCGTTTGCATTTTTCAGCCAGTTTCCAAAACGTCCTTCACCTGTCGATTTTGGTTTCCAGTTGATGGTCTCATTCAGGTCAAACATCCTGTCTTTGATGTCAGTTACCTTGATGAACCATGAGTCCAGCGGATAATACAACAGTGGCTCGTCAGTTCTCCAGCTGTGCGGGTAACTGTGAACGTATTTCTCTACTTTAAATGCTTTATTTTCTTCTTTTAAACGAATAGCAATCTCAACATCTACAGATTTCTCCGGAGCTTCACCTTCCTCATAGTATTCATTTTTCACATACTTTCCGGCAAGGTCGCCCAGTTGAGCCGTAAATCTTCCCTGCAAATCTACCAATGGAACCGGCGAACCATTTTCGTCCAGCACCAGCATAGGCGGTACCTCAGGTACTGCTTCCTTAGCTACTTTAGCATCATCAGCACCAAAGGTCGGTGCCGTATGTACTATACCTGTTCCATCCTCTGTAGTTACAAAATCTCCCGAGATCACACGGAAAGCATTTTCAGGATTCTGATATGGTAAAGCATAAGGCAAAAGCTGCTCATATTTAATGCCTACAAGATCAGCCCCTTTACATTCTGCTAAAATCTGATAAGGGATTTTTTTGTCGCCTTCTTTAAAATTACTGAAATCCTCGGCAGCAGTACTTTCAAAGTAAGTTTTGTTAAACTGTTTTCCTACCAGATTCTTGGCTAAGATTACATTTATAGGAAGATAGGTATACTGATTAAACGTTTTTACCAGTACATAATCTATTTTTGGCCCCACAGTCAAGGCTGTGTTTGATGGCAAAGTCCATGGTGTGGTTGTCCAGGCCATTAAATGTATCTCTCCAAATTCTTTCAGGAAAGCAGGTAATGTATCAGGCAGGGTTTTAAACTGGGCTACAATTGTAGTGTCGGTTACATCGCGATAAGCTCCCGGCTGATTTACCTCATGTGAGCTTAATCCTGTTCCTGCTTTTGGGGAGTAAGGCTGGATGGTATAGCCTTTATACAACAAACCTTTATCGTAGATCTGTTTCAAAAGCCACCAAACCGACTCCATGTATTTCGATTTGTAGGTAATATAAGGGTCATCCATATCTACCCAATAGCCCATTTTTTCAGTAAGGTCGTTCCACACATCTGTGTAGCGCATTACTGTCCTTTTGCAGGCTTCATTGTAAGCTTCAATTGAAATGGTCTTGCCTATATCTTCTTTGGTAATACCAAGTTCCTTTTCAGTTCCCAGTTCTACCGGAAGTCCGTGGGTATCCCATCCTGCTTTTCTTTTTACCTGAAATCCTTTAATGGTTTTATAACGGCAGAAAATATCTTTAATAGCACGGGCCATTACGTGGTGAATACCAGGCATTCCGTTTGCCGAAGGCGGGCCTTCGTAAAAAGTAAATGGATTTGATTTTGATCTCGTCGAAATGCTTTTTTCAAAGATGTTCTCCGCTTTCCAAAAATCAAGTATCTCTTTTGCTATTTTCGCTAGTTCTAACTGTTTAAATTCCCTATACATCAATCAAGTATCTCAAAAAATTAAGGATGCAAAGTTAAGTTATTAGAATGAGAAATTGAAGAGCACATAGCTCTTTTAATTATTATTCAATTAAAATAAAATTGCATTTTCGCAGTTATTAAAAGTAACCGAACATCCCTATTTATCTATGAAAAACCCTGATTTTTCTACTTTTCCCATAATAAAAACCCCCCGTTTAATACTCAGAGAATTATCTGCGCAGGATGCCCTGCCAATTCATGCATTGCGATCTGATCCGAAAATTGCAACTCTAACCGGCAGAGTGCCATCAACTGGTATAGAAGATGCCATGGCCCATATTTATAAGATTAGAAAGCTTATCGAAAGCAATGCTTCTGCTTACTGGGCAATTTCCTTACCTGATAATCCCTCTTTAATCGGAACCATCTGTCTCTGGAATCTTGATATAGAAAATGAAGTTGCCGAAATTGGCTATGAACTGCTTACCGAATTCCAGGGAAAAGGATTTATGAGAGAGGCAGTTAACGCGGTTACTAAATATGCATTTGAAGAAATGGAGGTAAAAACCATTACAGCTTTTCCCGCAGCAAATAATATCCCTTCTGTAAAAGTGTTAAAGATGACTGGTTTTAAAAGAGACAGCAAATCCTATCAAAATGTTCATGAGGATAGTGTAGATGATGTAATTACATTTTCGTTATCAGTGCCTGTACACTAATGTACAGGTATTGTTCGATAATGAACATCTTTAAAATCTTAATGTGTTGATAATTAGATGTGTGTCGCGTTTTCTTGAAATGGCATATCTTTGGTACAAGGGATGAAAAATGCGGCATATGTTTTTAATCAACTTTAAAATAGCTTTAAGAAGCCTTTGGAAAAACAAAGGTTTTTCTCTGATCAATATAGGCGGACTGGCCATTGGTTTGACCTGTTGTTTAATGTTATTAATTTACGTGAATTACGAATGGAGCTACGATAAACAATTTAAAGATATTGATCGTATTTACGCCACCAAACTTACCCTGAATGTAAATGGCAAACTTTTAACAACGGATGCTACTCCAAATAAACTTGCCGATGCCGCCTTACTTACCGTACCTACGATGGAAGCAGCGAGCAGAATTGCGATGGGCGATGCAACTAAATTATTTGGTACGGCCAACAATAATTTTAAGCTAACTACCTTAAATGTTGACCCGTCTTATTTAAAGATATTTGATTACAAATTTATTCAGGGAAGCCCAGAAACGGCATTAAGCGAGCCAAATTCAGTTTTACTTACTGCATCGGCAGCTAAGAAATTATTTGGCAGTGTGAATGTTTTAGGCAGTAGTGTAAAATGGGACAACAAGAAGATTCTGAAAGTATCTGCTATTGTAGAAGATCTGCCAAAGAATACGACCCATCAGTTCGAAGCACTGCAGCCCTGGTCTTTTTTTGAAAGCGAGAATCCAGGAGAAAAGGATAACGGCTGGGGAGCTATTACTTGTTTTACGTTATTCAAGTTAAAAGATAAAGCTAGTTTTGAAGCCACAGATGCCGCTATACGGCAATTGATTAAGAAAAATGATAAGAAGAGTAACCTTCAGGCTTTTCTTTTTCCCTTTGGCAAGTACCATCTTTATAATCATTTTGAAAATGGTAAATCGGCCGGCGGAAGGATTGATCAGGTTAGGTTATTTATTTTTTTGGCATTCTGTGTTTTGTTAATTGCCTGCATTAATTACATGAACCTGTCTACAGCCAGATCAGAGAAGCGTGCAAGGGAAGTGGGGGTTCGCAAAGCCCTGGGTGCTTCTAGAAAAACACTGATCGGCCAATTTGTTTTAGAATCACTCGTGCTTTCATTTATTGCGATTCTGATTGCTTTTGTATTGTTAGAAGTCGTTTTGCCTTATTTTAATAACTTACTGGATATTTCTATCCACATTAATTACAATTCAGTTCAGACATGGATTACGTTGCTCTCGCTAATCTTATTTACAGGTGTGCTTGCAGGCTGCTATCCCGCATTTTATTTATCTTCCTTTACTCCTGTAAAAGTGTTAAAGGGCTTTACAGGAATAGGCAAGTCCTCATTGCCAATGCGTAAAATCCTTGTTGTAGTGCAGTTTACTATTTCCATTTGTATGATCGTTTGTGCAATTGTGATCTATAGTCAGCTTCAATTAATGAAGAATAAGCCTCTTGGATTTAATGAAAATAACCTTGTAGAATTAGATTTGGAGGGTGAATGGCTAAAGCCGCAGAAATTAGAAATTTTTAAAACAGAACTTAAAAGTGCGGGAGTGATTGCTTCAGCAACGGAATTTGCAAGTTCATTTACTAAGGGAGGTACAATAACCGGTGATATTACTTGGCCTGGTAAAGCAGCAAATGATAATTCTATTATAGATTATCGAAGTACAGGCTTTGATTTTGTTAAAACAATAGGTACATCTTTAGTAGAGGGAAGAGATTTCTCTCGTGAATTTGTTGCCGACACCGCAACATCTGTACTTGTAAATGAGGCTATGGTAAAAACAATGGGGCTCAAAAAACCTGTTGGAACCACAATCAATTGGGGAGACAATCAGCCTCTTCAAATAATTGGTGTAGTAAAAGACTATACAAATGAACATCTTGGTGCAAAGGCGAAACCTACACTATTTTATTGTAACATATCTCAAAGCAGAGTATTATTGCTTCGTCTTAACCCCGATCAGCCTTTGAGTAAATCAATTCAGACTATTAAAGATGTTAGCCTGCAACTTAATCCCTCTTATCCGCCAAACATTCAGTTCATTAGTCAAGGTATGCAGGAGATGATGAAAACGGAGCGTTTGCTAAGTGTGCTGTCGAATCTGTTTGGCTGCTTTGCTATTTTTATCTCTTGTTTAGGTCTGCTGGGTCTTGCTTTATACATTGCAGAGCAGCGAAGCAAAGAGATCAGCATACGGAAAGTTCTTGGTGCCGATTTGAAAAGTATTCTTGTTCTGCTAAACAAGGATTTTATAAAGCTGGTTATTCTATCTAATATGATTGCTATTCCTGCTGCTTATATCATTGCGGTAAGGTGGTTGCAGAAGTATGATTATAAAGTTCCAATGACTGCCTGGCCGTTTTTAATTGCCTTATTTTTATCGGTATTCATCGCCATAATTACAGTAAGCTTTCAAACGGTTAAGGTTGCAAAGGCAAATGCGGTTGATGCGTTAAAGTATGAGTAGTGGTAATGATACTCCCTCCTACACAATAATTTTTGATTGAATTTGTTAACATTTCGTTAATATTTATATGGCTTTACAGTAAGGGACTTATTATTAATGGTTGTTTACAGTAATCTATCGGATCAGGAATTGGCTGGCCTTTTGAGAAGTCAAAGTGACCAGCGGGCATTCAGCGAACTTTATGTAAGGTATAAAGGCGTGCTGCATGGCTATGCGTATAAGAAGCTGGGCAACCTTGAAGAAGCGCGTGATCTTATTCAGGAATTGTTTAGCGCCCTTTGGAACAAGCGGGATACCCTGCCCGACACCCATAACCTATCAGGATATTTATATACCACTTTAAGAAACCGCATTCTTGATTTTGTGGCGCACAGGCAGGTAGAGCATAAATACCTCAAATCTTTACAGGACTTTATTACAGAGGCAAATTTCATTACCGACAGGCAGGTTAGGGAAAGAGAACTTACCCGGCTTATTGAAGATGCAGTGAACGAGCTGCCACCAAAAATGCGAGAAGTATTTTTAATGAGCAGAAATACAGGCAAAAGCCATAAGGAGATAGCAGAAGAACTGAATATCTCCGAATCTACAGTAAAAAATCATGTTAAAGGAGCGCTTAAAGTACTTAAAACAAAATTGGGCTTGTTTGCATATATCTTGTTTTTGCTGAAGTAGCTAAACTTTATCGTATCTAAGTACATAATGGCGGTATAAATGGCTAATGTGGAACAATTGTTCGGCAATAAACAACAGCACAACTAAAGGTAACAACAGCTCCATATGGTCGGCCTTCCAAAAAATATAAGTAAATACCGTCAGCAGCCGTGTATATTCAAGATTGTAAATCCATTTGCGCTGCTCCATTAATGCGCCGCAATTGATCAGCGTAAGCAAAACAAAGCCAACAATAAATAGCTTGTCAGTAGCCTCAAAGAAAGGATATAAACCGGTAATTAGCGTCAACAGAATTACGCTAACAATTATTTGGATGTTCAGATAGCCTCTGAATTTGAAGCGGTAGGATGAAGATACCTTGTGCTGCAAGTATTTCTTTTCCAGCATAGGCCTTATTTCCTGATCCAGCCTTGATGGGTGACCAAACACAATTTTCAATTTCCGGTTTATGCCCGTCACTTTTTTACAAGCAGCTAAAATTTCAAGGTAATAATGAAAATGCTGCCATAAAAAGCTGTAACTTTTTACCGGGTGCGTAAGCCCATACCTTGGCTGTTCTTCTTCTTTCTGGAATGTTCCAAAAATTTTGTCCCAAAACACAAATACATCCCCATAATTTTTATCAAGGTATTTTTGATCACTGGCATGATGAACGCCATGTATAGAAGGTGTAACCAAAATATATTCAAGCCAGCCTAAATTTTTAATCAGCTGAGTGTGGGTAAAGAAGGAGTAGGCCCCATGTACAATCAGGATAGTGATTACCATAGCAGGATGAAATCCGAGCAGGGGTATTACACACCAAAAGAGATTTCTGATCAATGCCTGAAAAACGGTGATCCTGGCAGATACGGTAAAGTTAAATTCTTCACTCTGATGATGCACAATATGGGCAGCCCAAAGGATGTTTACCTCGTGCCCCAGCCTATGATACCAGTACCAAATCAGATCTGTAACCAGGATCAGTAATAGCCAAACCCACCAGGTGTTAGGTATGCTGAAAAGTGCATAGTTGGTGTAAATAAAAAAGAACAGGCTATAAAAACTTGCCGATATAAACAGGTTCAGAAGCCTTTCGGCAATGCCTATACTGAGGTTAGAAATAGAACTTTCATATTTAAACAGATGTGTTTTTTTTAGCTTTAAAGCCAAACCATATTCTAAAAACAGAAACACAAAAAAAGCCGGAATAGCGAAGGCTAAATAGTTAAAATGACTCATCATAATTAATTCCTCTAAGTCAAATATAAATAAATACTACTAATTTAGTAGTATTTATTTTGAACTGTGCTTATTCAGGGTTTATACATTGCCAAATTGCATGTGTATTGTTTGGCCATTGTATAACGATTGTTTAAACATTGTATAAGCCCTTATAAGTATCTGGTATTTAGCGTGTTAAAAAAGTGCGATTTTAGCGGATTTTTGGGGCTGGAAAAGCCTCTGTTATGCAGATAAAAAGAAAAATTATTTTTTCAGCGGGCCAATGTGTTTATAAGTGTTAATGAACAAGCCGGTAGGCGTGGTTTTTGAGTCAACAAGAGCAAGTTCCCGGGCATTAATACTGTCCGATAATAAGCGTTTACCCTGGCCAAGTAAAACCGGATAGGTAATAAGGATAACCTCGTCAGCCAGTCCCTGGTCAAGCAATACAGACGTTAATGTTGAGCTCCCCACAACAATCAGGTCAGGGCCATCAGTTGACTTTAGGTTCCTGATCGCTTCTACAGCGTCTTCATCCAAATTATTTACCGGCCCCCATTTCAAACTATCGGGTCTGTGGGTTGCAATATATTTCGTTGCAGCGTTTATAGCATTTGCCATTGGAAAATCTCCAGCGTTAGGCCAAAAGCCACTAAATATATCATAGGTGCGGCGGGCAAGCAGGAGGTCAAAATTGGGGCCGTATGCTTCAAAGAGTGCTGCTGCGCCGGCAGGACTGCGGTAAGGTGTTGTCCATGCACCGTAAGTGTAGTCTCCGTCGTGTTCTATCACACCGTCAAGTGAGATATGTTCGAAAATTCTGATCTTTCTCATTTTGGTTTCTATTAATTTAATTGTTAACCAAATTTAAAGAGGGCGGAGGTAATTATGTGAGGTGCAATCGTGACAATAAAAGGGTGTTTTGTGAATTTACATCTTTTAGTGGGTGTTCTTTGCATTTGGGACTGGAATAAATACTGTGTGACGGAATAAATTCAATAATCGGCTTTATCAAAAAGATGATTATTGAATTTATGTCTTCGTAGTAAAGATATATTTTTATATTTGTGTATGATGAAGGAAATAATAAAGGAGATTTTGATCCAAAATCAGGATATGAATCTTTCCAGAGGCCTAAGATCACGAAATACGGGAATATCTTTGGATCTGGAAAAGATACAAGCTATCATTGGCCCCAGGCGTGTAGGTAAAACATCAGCAATGCAATTAGCCATTGAGGAATTGAAGACAACCCGAGGAATATCTCCCACTCAAATTATCTATTTCAATTTCGAGGATGAACGTATACAATTTGAACCTCATCAGCTAGATCTGATCTTGCAGGCATGGCAGGAACTAAATCCGGAAAATAAATTGGAAAATGCCTGGTTCTTTTTCGATGAAGTACAGGCTGCGCCCGGTTGGGAGCATTTTTTAAACCGAATAAATGAAACATGGTCCAAAAAAATATTCTTTACAGGTAGCAACAGTTCTGTACTTCATACCGAACTAAAATCTGTATTGAGGGGACGAAGCATAGCCATCGAATTATTACCGCTTTCTTTTAAGGAATATTGTGAATTCAGCAATTTTAAACCTACAGCATACGGTCCGGGTAAAAGCCAAACCATAGCATTATTTCATAAATATTTAATTCATGGAGGGTATCCGGAAACAATTAACCTTCCTTCTACTCAAATTGGGTTGTCTTATTTGCAGGAGTATTATAACGCGATGTTGCTTCGCGACATTGTAGAATACAACAAGTTAAGTAATTATAGCTATTTAAGAAGCCTGTATAGGCAGGCCGCGTCTACTATAGGTAAAACAATTAGTAACCGACGATTATATAATCAGCTCAAATCACAACAATACAGCGTTGGGATAAATAGTATCTATGAAGCGATGGACATGGCAGAACAGGCCTACCTCTTTAAAAGAATTAGTCGTTTTAACTATTCAGATAGCAAGCGCGAGAAATCAGATAAAAAGATCTATTGGCTTGATAATGGCTTGTTAAATGCCAACACCGCTCAGTATACAGGTAACAATGGTTTGTTATTAGAGAATCTCGTATATAAAGAGCTTTATCTGAAATTTGGCAATATTTATACTCAAAATATTTATTACTACTCTGAACCGGCGGGTGAATGTGATTTTGTAATCTATCCTGAAGGTGGAATTGCTATGCCGGTACAGGTGAGTTGGACACTCTCTAATCCAGACACGAGGAGCAGGGAAATGAAAGGATTACTTAAAGCTGCTGCTTATTGCAAGGTTAACGAAGCCTGGATTATTACACTTGATGAGGAAGAAGAATTGACCATTGATGGCGTGCATATCAAAATTATGCCAGCCTGGAAATGGATGACAAAAGAATAGTGACCTACTTTTATATCGTTTAATGGCCCGTTGTTAAATCCTGTAAGACTTTTATATTTGGGATATCCAATAAGTGAGAAGCTTTCTCACTTATTGAGCGGGTCTCATTATGTTGGACTGCTTAAAATTGATGATAAGCTCGAACGTAGCTTCTACCAGCAGCAATCAATTATCGAGAAGTGGTCAATACCAGAGCTCAAACGCCAGAAAAAATCCTCTTTATACCTTAGATTGGCTGTATTCAAAGATAAGGATCAGATTTTAAAACTCGCAAAGCAGGGTCAAAGGGTTGATAACCCAATAGATATATGCCATCAAAAGATGTTATCTACTCAATTTACAATTTTTTTGTTTATTGACTAGCCCTTAGTGGAGGTTTCGGCAATAGTAGACAGGTAATTATGAAACCCGTTGTCCATTCATTTCGCTTCAAAGTGTGCAGTAATTACCATATAAACTGTCCATTTGACTGATTTTAAGTGTATTACAGGTGTTGTGTTGCTGTGCCTGGAAGCAATATTACACTGAACCCGGGCCCGGGAAGCACACAGGCCGGAACAAATACAGGTATACAACCTTTTGTAAGATTATCGGCCAGGTTCTAATTATAAAACAGAAAGATCATGAAATTTTTAAATACAAAATTTGCAATACTATTGGGCGTGGCTGCTATCAGAACCGCATCATGCAAAAAAACGGAATACCTGGATTCGGATAATGCCGACAGGCCACCTTTAAGTGCTAAGGTTAAACTGGTAAATGCCTTGTCTATTACCGCTCCGATTAACTTTCTGGACTTTACAAGACAGATAAATACTGCCATGATAGTTCATAATGCTTCAACTGATTACATGGATACGCAGTATGGCAAAGTACAGTACAATTCTACAGAGGGGAGCAATACGAGTTATAAATCATCATATGTATTTGGAGGTAGTGCCACCTTTGTGCAGGAGACAGATAAGGCTTCTTTTGCAGGGCCTAATGGCCCTATTGCCAGCTATTACCATACTTTATTTGCAGTGGCTAAACGCAGGCCAAGTAAATTGAATCCAGGAAACAGGGATAGCCTTGTTTTGTGATGACCTGACTACACCGGTTTCGGGTAAAGCAAAAGTTCGCTTTGCAAACTTTTCTCCTGACGCACCGAATGTTGATTTAGCTTTAGCAGGCAGTGCTGCGGTTTTTTCTAACGTTGCTTATGGCAATTTTGGCGAACAGACCATTATAACTTATGATGCAAATGGGAAAGCTCCGGCAACTATACCTGGTTTGACATGGAAAACGCTTGGCCCTTTTAAGGAAATTGATGCTTTTGCCGGTAAGAATCTGGAGGTTAAGAACAACGCCACTCAGGCAGTAATACCAATTACAGGCAACGGATTGTCTAACCTGACTTTTGAGTCAGGGAAAATATATACTGTGTTTATAAATGGCAGTGTAAATGGTACCGGAGTAAGCGCCACAATCATTACACATAACAAGTAATGTTAAAATCTAAGTGTAAAGTAAAATAAAGGTGGTTTAGGCCTTTATTTTACTTTATAAGTGCGTATATGATTAAATTTATGGGTAACTAATATTTCATATATGAACCCCATAATTGTAGCCACCGATTTTTCGGAAGTAGCCGAAAATGCTGTGGAATATGCTGCCGCTGTTGCTAAACATAATGACGCAAAACTTATACTGTATAATTCTTTTGTAATTCCTACTCATGCTGCCAATACGCTTTTACCTGCAGCAAGCATACAAAAATTGATAACTGATAATGAGATTCGTTTGATTGAAAGGGCACTTACCATATCTATAGATTATGATATTGAGGTGGAACATGAATCAGATCTCTCTTTTGTTCAGGATGCGCTGAAAAGTTTAATTGAAAAACACCAGGCTGCATTGGTTGTTCTGGGTATGAATACTAAAACACTGGAACAGGACCTATGGGGGAATACCACTACTTCGGCTATTAAGAGGCTTAATCTGCCTGTAATGGCGGTACCTTTGGGTGCCCATTTTGAGGGGACTAAAAATGTGCTTTTTGCCTGCGATGTTTTAAGCGGAATCTCTGAAAAGGTACTCGCAAATATTAAGGAACTGGCAATAGCACTAAATGCCGAGGTTGAGGTTTTTAACGTAAACGAGAAAGTTGAGGAACTGAAAATTCATGCCTCATTACCCGAGGTGAGCGCTATTGATGATGGTCTTGAGGGCATCTCTTATTATTATAAAAACGTAAATTCAAATGCCGTTATCAAAGAGATAGAAAAAGAAATTATTGATTTTCAGGCTGATCTGCTGATTATGGTTCCAAAAAGATATGGATTTTGGTCTTCTATTGTTCACCGGAGTAAAACCAGGATAATGGCTTCAGGATTAAAAATTCCGTTGCTTTCTCTTCCCATTTCCTGAGTTGGTTTTAAGAATAACCGGTTAATTTTATGAAAAGGGATTTTGACTTATTTCTTTTTGTTTGAAAATTCATATTTTTAGTAACATTTTTTGTGCAAGAGCATCATACACAAGATAACTTCATAACCTTAACAAACTATTATTTCATATGAAAAGAACCGTTACACTACTTGCACTGGTTTTAATGCTGGTAGGGGGCGCTTTTGCCCAAAAGAAGAAGAAAAAGGAACTGGCTGCCGATTCGTTAAAAAAAGCCGCAGCAGCCAAGTCCGCCAAGCCAACTATAAACGATAAAATAAAATCGAGTAAAAAAATTGATGGCCTTTTTTCGATGTACAGAGACACGGTAACCGGTAGTCTGCAGATGTATGTTAAAAAAGACCAGCTGGGTAAAAATTATATTTACCAGAGTTTTTCAATGGGTGGGCCAACAACTTTATTCCTTAACCAAAATATGATCAGGACTACCTGGTTATTCTATATCCAGAAATCTGATGATAAAATTGAGCTTCTGCAAAAGAACACTAATTTTTATTATGATAAAGCAAACCCGGTAAGTAAATCAGCAGATGTTGATGTGTCGGATGCAGTTTTTTATAGTGATAAGATTGCTGCACAGGATTCATTGGGATACCTAATTGCTGTAGATGGTCTTTTTTTAGGAGACAAGCTGGATCCTGTGAAACCGGTTTTTCCGCCAACTTTGCCTCCGGGTGCAGTATTTAACCTGGGGAACTTAAACGCTGCTAAATCTAAATACCAAAAGATCCGCTCATTTCCGGGAAATACTGATGTAGTAGTAGAACTTGCATATGACAATCCTGTGCCTTTGAATGGTGGTGGTAAAGACATTACTGATGCCCGTTATGTAAGGGTAAAAATGCAGCATTCTTTTCTTGAAGTGCCTAAAAATGATTTCCGTCCTCGTCGTGATGACCCAAGGGTAGGTTACTTTGGTGCCGAAGTAGATAACCTTACTTCTTTATCGCCAACGCCTTATAAAGATTTTATTAGCCGCTGGAACCTTAAAAAGAAAGACCCTTCTGCTGCCTTAAGCGAACCGGTTGAACCAATTGTGTTCTGGATTGAGAATACTACTCCGTTGGAATACCGCCCGATTATTAAAGAAGCGGGCGAAAAATGGAATGAAGCTTTTGAGAAGGCCGGTTTCAAGAATGCAGTTGTAATGAAAGAAATGCCTGATACTGCTACCTGGGATCCGGCTGATATTGCGTATAATGTAATTCGTTGGGTTTCCTCAGCTTATCCTTCTTATGGCGCAATCGGACCAAGTTTCTATAATCCTTTAACAGGACAGATCCTTGGTGCTGATATTACTGTTGAATGGCGCTCAGGAGCTGGAACTATTATTACCGATGATTTATATAATGGAAGTAACGGGGCTTTAAAACTACCTTGGGAAAACCCTGTTGAAGCAGTTTCGTCAAGATCAGGCCATAACCATAGCTTCGATAAAAACCACATGTCGTCTTGTACATTGGCTCAGGAATTAAGTATGCAGTATCAAACTGGCTTAACTGCCATTGAGGCTTTAGATGCTGATGTTCCGCCAGCAAAAAGAGCTGAAACTGTTCGTGAAATGCATAAACAATTCCTGTATTATCTGATAATGCATGAGATGGGGCATACGCTTGGGCTAAATCATAATATGAAAGCCAGCCAGATGCTAACCCCTGCTCAGATGAATGATGTAGCGCTTACCCGTAAAATTGGATTGCAGGGATCGGTAATGGATTACCCTGCGATAAATGTAAGCAGTGATCGTAGTAAGCAAGGCGATTATTATACTACTAAAGCCGGACCTTATGATTTGTGGGCAATTGAGTATGGTTATACTCCATTTAGTGAATCGGAAGAAGAGGCTGGATTAAATAAGATCTTAAGCCGTAGCACAGATCCGCAGCTTGCCTTTGGTAATGACGCAGATGACATGAGAAGTCCGGGCGGTGGTATCGATCCGAGAGTAAATGTTAACGACCAGACTAACGATATGGTTACTTATGGCGAGGATAGGTTTAAATTGCTTAACACTATGATGCCAAAGCTGAAATCCCGTTTTAGTAAAACAGGACAAAGCTATCAGGAGCTCCGTATGCGTTATTTACAGCTTAACGGACAACGCGCAAGTATAGCTGCAGCCATTAGCCGTTTTATTGGCGGTGTGTATGTAGACAGAAGCTTTGTAGGCCAAAAAACAACTGCAGCACCGTTTACTCCTGTTCCTGTTGCTTATCAGAAAAAGGCAATGGCCTTGTTGGGTAAATATGTATTTGCACCAAATGCTTTTGATGCCGACAGTCCGCTTTTCCCATACCTGCAGATTCAAAGACGTGGGTTTGGATTTTTTGGCACTAACGAAGACTTTAAACCTCAGAATACTTTTATGGGGCTACAGTTAAGCACACTTGCTCAAATCCTGCATCCAAATACCTTAACCAGGATAAACAACAGCGGACTTTATGGTAATACATATTCGGTAGCGAGTGTTATGAGTGATTTGGCGAATGATATTTTTGCAGCAGATCTTAAAACCAACGTGAATTTGATCCGTCAAAATCTGCAGACTGAATTTATTAAGGCTTCTGCAAGTATTGTTTCTGCCCCGGGTGGTTATGATAACGCCAGTAAAGCTGCAGCGCTATCTACACTGAAAAAGATAAAAACTCAGCTTGCCGGTGCAGTTTCTACAAATGAGCAGACAAAAGCTCACCGTACAAACCTGGCTTTTTTAATTGATAAAGCTTTGGCAGTTAAATAAAACCATACTGCTATAATAAAGAAGAGGCTATCTAATGACGAACGTACATCTTTAGATAGCCTCTTCTTTATTTTAAGAATCATACAGGCGATTATTGTAAATTTACATTTTTAGCTTTATGGATCAATTCGCATTAATAACAGGAGCAAGTAAAGGAATAGGGAAAGCCCTGGCCATTTCACTGGCGAAAAGGAAATTTAATCTTTTGCTGGTTGCCAGATCGGCCCCGGAGCTTAATATGCTTAAGTCAGAACTTTCAGCTCAATATAATGTTAGAGTTGAAGTTTTTGCATTGGATTTATCGGTTCCCGGAGTGGCAAAGCGTGTGACCGACTGGTGCACAGATAATGCATTTCCGGTTTCTGTTCTGGTTAATAATGCCGGGTTTGGTGTTTGGGGGAAATTTGAAAGCCTTCCTTTAAACGAGCAGCTGAATATGCTGCAATTAAATATAACTGCACTTACTGAACTCACATACTATATGCTCCCGCTTTTAAGACGAAACCAGCAAGGTTATGTGCTGAATGTTTCCAGCACGGCTGCGTATCAGTCCGTACCTACGCTGGCATTGTATGCGGCATCTAAATCATACGTTTTGTCGTTTAGCAGGGCTATAAGGTATGAACTTAAGGATTCTTCCATATCAGTTACCTGTCTCAGCCCGGGTCCGGTTGGAACCGGTTTTGCCGAAAGGGCAGGACTTTCAGCTATCAATGATATAGCTGAAAAATTTAATATGGATGCAAATGTAGTTGCTGATTTTGCGGTTAAAGGAATGCTGAATAGAAAAGCCGAAATAATACCCGGTTTTACCAACATTATCTCAGCATATGCAAATAGAATCTTACCAAAATCACTCATAGAAAGGATTACCGCCGGTATCTATAATGTCAAATAATCAGTAGTAGAAAAATATTTTTTTAAAATAAATGCTTGGTATTCAATATATTTTATATGTTTGTAAGATAAACTACTAAACATATAGACTATGTCTATTAAAACAGATAACAACTATTCACTAAATCGCTCCATGGCCATGCTTCAGATGATGAAGCCCATGCAGTGTTGTTGCTGTTAATTTCTTTGGGCCATCTTGAGCCCCCTTTCTGATTTCAAATAATACCTTCTTTTAATTTTTTACAAAATATACCTATGGCAACTTCATATCCAAAGTTTTCATTAGCTGAAACTTTAACCGCTGAACAAAAAGACTTTTTTAATACAAATGGATTTATTCATTTTAAGAACTTTATAACACCTCAAACTGTAAAATCAATTGTAGATGCTTCTCTGGATGTACAAAAAAATTGGCTAAGTAAGGAGGTAAATAAGGTTAATGGTGTTCCGATAAAATATGGACGTGATCTTGATGGCTCGCAGATAGTACAGCGTTTTGCATTTATCAATCAGCATCATTCGGCCTTTAGCGGGCTCTTACTTGATCCAAGACTAAATGGATTACTTGAGCTTGCCGGTGCCGGTGCCAGACTTGGCGAAAGCGAAAAGGACGGAATGGTTTTTAACCACTATGTAAATGGTCCGGATAGTAAATTCACTAAAATGGGCTGGCATACGGATGGGCTAAGAGACATTTTTTATGGGCAAAAGTTAAACCCGATGCTTAATGTAGGAATACATCTTAATAATCTGGAACCTGAAAATGGGGGTTTAAGGATAATTCCGGGGACTCATAAGCAGGGGCTTTATCAAATGCTTTTCAGAAAAAAATACTTTCTTGACCATGATGAGGATGCAGAAGAAATTGCAGTGATACCGGAGGTTGGCGATCTTACCGTTCATGATGGTAGGTTATGGCACCGCGTTGCTCAATCTAATGTAATTGGAGAGCAAAGCCGCAGACGTGTAATTTACATTCCTATTATTGCCGGTAAATACGCACCTAAAAACGAGAATAGTCCAACTGTGTTTTACCAGCGTTTTGCAGGTATCGTAAAATAAGCAAGCATGTTATTTTTAATTGTAATTAATTATCTGGTAAGGTCAGGCCGACTGGATAAGCCTATTTTGTTTGTAAAAACCGTATATAAAAGAAACTTTGCCAGATAAGTTGTAATCGCATTTTATTCTTATGTTTACTAAAAAGTAAACCTGAATTAAATGAGAAGAATATTATTGCTGCTTGCTATTATTGTTACCCTTGGGTCTTTTACTCCGAAGGAGATTACATGGACTGCCATTGGCGATTCGATTACTTATTTAAATGATCATCAGGATGAAACAGGTAATCGTGTTACCAGCGGATACATGACCAGGGTGGTAAGCAAGTTGCCTAATATTCGTTACAACAATCAGGGACACAATGGTTGGACCGCAGTTGGCATTGCCAAAGAAATTGAAAATCTGGGCATCCAAAAATCTGATGTGTATTCAGTTTTTTTAAGTACAAATGATTGGTGGTCAGGTATGCCATTGGGAACCTTAAGCGACTATATTAATAATACCGGCCTCAAAACGGTTTACGGATCGTACCGCATCATTATTAATAAGCTCAAAGCCCTTAATCCTGATGCTAAAATTATCTTGATTACCCCGATGCAGCGCGTAGATTTTGTATATATAGGCGATAGCCACAACAATGCATGGGGATCTTATAAAGAGAAAAAAGGACAGATGTTATCTCAATTTGCTGACGCTGTTAATGAAATAGGTCGGCATGAGCACTTTAAAGTGGTAGATCTGTATCACAAGAGCGGGATGGAACTGAATACTCTGGTAAAGTATAAAAGATTAAAGGACCCTGAAACGGGAGCGTATAAAAATTATAGCTATCCTGATTTTAAAGATATCCCATTTAACCCTGATACCGATGAATACCCTTATCCGGTAGAGGCAAGCAACAATACTTACGACGGATTGCATCCATCAGATAAGGGTTATCAGGTTATAGCGGACATGCTGATTAAGATCCTGAAAAAATATTAATACCTGAGTTTAGTTTGAAGCTAATGGCTCAGAAGTTAACTTGTCAGTTTTCCGACATACAAAATTTTCAAATACAATGCCTTCTGAATTATTGGCTATATAAGTATGTGATTCTGCGGAGCCACTTAATTTTAAGGTTGATGCATCTTTAAGAATGGTGTACATGCTATTTGCATTGGCTTTTACATCGGCTCTTGCATTGTCATTTAAAAAGATTTGCAGGTAAGTAAGATTAAGTGTGCCCATTGTAGTTATTGAAGCATCGTCGAATGCCTGGATTCTGCACAAATCTTTTACTGTAACGGTAATAGTTACCGGAGATTTTTCTGTGGAATTGATTAATAAAGAATAGCCTTTTCTGGCAATTGTGGTTTTTGAAGGATTATAATATTCCTCAATCCTGACCTCTTCCTTCAGGCCTTTTATTAAAATAATTTTTGCGTTACCGGTAATAACAACCTTGTTAAAGCTTACAGTGGCTGCTTTAAAAGATAGCACCAGCGGTGAAACTGGATTTGCTGCAAAAGTAGTAATAGCTGAAGATGTTAAAACGATGGCTGTAAGTGCCGATGCGACTAGGGTTTTTGTTAGGGTTTTCATGATGTTGTGTTTTTAAGAATCCATTTGATGTTTGTCAATAGGATGCTTTCTTCACAAGAAAAGTTGCACGGAAATTATCTGTTTTATACAATTGGCAGATAATACACGACAAACAGTCAAAAAAAGTCGACCAACTAAAAAGAAATAAAGTAGGATTGGTTATAACGGGAAATGGTTAAAATAAGAAAAGGGGATAAGCCTTTCGACTTACCCCCTTTAAATTAACGCTCTCGGGGACAAATGTAATAAATGTTTAAACACTTATTTATCATAGAATTGTCATCAGTTGCTTTTATAAGTTGGATTCTCTGCGTTTTTTTGGCACAAAAAAAAAGGTAGTCTTATCCAAGCACTACCTCTTTTTAACCAAATATAAACCCAGTATGAACGGGATCTTTTTCTTTAAGACAATAATCGCACCATTGTCTGTTTTTATCATTTAATAATCAGCTGCGCTGTATTAACAATGCAAATGTAAGCATTATTTTTAGATAGTGTAATAAATACACTAAGTTATTTTTCAAATGACACTATTATGGCAATTCTGTGCATAAAAAAAGGGGCGCAGGCCAGTCATGGTCGGAAGAAAAATCTTCCGACTTTTTTGCGTAAAAGAGTTTTTTGTTTACATAAATACCTGATAATCAGTTGTTTATGCTTGTTTTTGTGGATTTAAATTAGTATCTTAATTGCTGATAATCAATAAGATATGGCAAAATTTAAAGATCATGCTATCAGTGCAAAACATCTATTAGGGTACATTCCTGAGGCGCTGATATCAAATTTATCCCTCACTACCAAGATCGATCATTACGCGAAGGTTCTTCATGGTAATAAGCTATTCTATCTTCTGTTGTATGGTATCTTGGATAATGAAAAACTAAGTCAACGAACTTTAGAGGATACCTTCAATGATTCTGTATTCAAAGTACTTTTTAATCTGGATGAGGATGAACGGGTACGCAGAAGCTCCATTTCAGAGCGACTTTCTAAAATAGATCCAGATTATTTTAAGCAGATCTATGAATGCATTTACGATCAGTTCTCCAGTTTGTACTCCCTAACCGAAAGAGAGAAATATAACCTTATCCGTGTTGATAGCTCAATGGTTAGTGAGACGGTTGGTAAGTTAACCGAAGGGCTTGATAACAAAAGTGGTAAGAAAGCAGTGAAATATAGTATTGCCTTTGATGGAGTATTACCATGTCAATCCCATGTATTTACCTCCAAAGGCTATGCCAGTGAAGATCTTGCATTGCCTGAAGCAGTAGTGGCTCATGTGAAGAAAGAAACAGATCATCAAAACATTTATGTGATGGATAGAGGTTTGCAATCAATCAGAAACATGAAAACATTTAGTTCCAATGCAATAACATTCATTTGCAGGACCAAAGAAAATAAGAAATTCGTTGAACTCGAGTCGCTTATCCAGGAGAATCAAGACTTGGACCTAGGCGAATCCAATCTATTAAAGGACTCTAAAGTTCAATTGTATACTGGTGTAGCGGTAAATAACAAAAAGGGGAATAAACATTTCAGAGAAGAACTAGTAGATAGTCCCTTTCGTCTTATTATTGTGGAAAGCAAGTTGGATGGCAAGAAATATTGGTTTTTGAGCAATGATTTTGATCTGTCTGCAAAGGAAATGGCTCAAGCATATAGGAGACGCTGGGATATAGAGGTATTTTTTAGGTTTCTAAAACAGGAACTCAATATGAGCCACCTTGTGTCTTTGAATAAGAACGGAATACAGGTAATGCTGTACATGACATTAATGACGGCCATGTTGGTGCTGATATATAAAAAAGCAAATAAATTGACTTACAAAACAGCAAAAAGACGGTTCTCCATGGAAGTAAGGGACTTAGCTATTGCCCTAATCGTTGTGCAATGCGGAGGAGACCCAGGCCTGTTTTTTAAAACATAAAAAATGGCCGGAATTTCTTCCGACCATGACTGGGCGCAGGCCCCTTTTTAATAATGTTATAAATATTTGATATTTGTTTTTATTGTAAATCTGTTATTTCGATAGTGAAATCAAGAACTGAATTAGCAGGTACAGGACCGTTTTTTACATTGCCATAAGCATAATAAGAAGGAATAATTAAACGGATTTTACCGCCCTTTTGAATTAGCGGAAGCCCGATTTGCCATCCGGCAATTATCCCGCCCATTGTAAACTTTGCACCATTATTGGTTTCGAACTGAGTTCCATCTAATAGCCTTCCTGTATAGTTGCAAGTTACAAGTGTAGTGGCCTTATATTCGATATTTCCGGTTCCAGGGGTAATGATCTGATAAAACAGTCCAAATTCTTCGTCCTTTTTTGTAACAAGATTATTTTTTGTTACAAAAGCCCTTATAGCATTTGTATCTGTTGTAAACTGAGCTACAGGATCGTGGGTATCTTCAACAAGGTCTTTTTTACAAGCTGCAAGGCATCCTGCCATACAGATGAAAAGTAATAGGTATTTAATTTTGGTCATGGTAAATCAAATATAAGTTTTTTTAAATCATTTATAAGAAGTTAATAAGTCGTTTTAGCTCAGCCATTAATTGCAAAGTGGTTTGATTTTTGTCCGAAGTTTTAAACCATTTAAATAGCCTCCAATCATGATCAGAACTCTAAAACTTCAAAAAGCGGTAATTGCCTTTATATTAGGCGTACTTGCATTAATTGCTTATAAAGTAATGAGTGTAAAGGAACTGGAATCAAGCAATTACATGTTGTCATTAGCGGGCATCTTATTTATAGCGGGTGCACTAATGCTCATCTATCCAATTTTATTTGCAAAAAAAGATAAAGAAGGCTGTGTAGAGCTTGATCCGGAAATACAAGAAGAAATGGCCTCCGCAGAGGCACAGAGCTCTTCAATTGAATCACCAATAGCCACTGAAACCGAAGCAACGGAAAAGCCTTAAATCACCCCACCCATATATGGATCTGTTATTGAATCTTCTCCTGTTTCAACATGTCCGGCATATTGTTTAGAAAATATGTTGTTACCCTCTTGTTGAATTGTAAAATCATACCATCCTGAACTCCCATGCAGATCAACAATCAATGTTTTTTTGCTTTTTGAGCTTAAGGATAAAGATTTGGTATTACTACTCTTATAAGCATTATCGGTAATGTTTAATTTTAAATCCTGATCGCTTTCGTTTTCCAGAATAAGCTCAATATTTCCACTTGGCTTTTTGGTTAAAAAGCCATTAAGCTCATATCTGCAGTTAACTTTTAAAGAAGGATCATTTTTATTGCCTTTAAATTCTCTGAAAAAACCGTTGGGGGCACTTACGCATAGATTGTATTGCCCATCACCAAAGTTTTGTAAAGTAAGATGATCCGTAATTTTATCTCCATTTTTTACAGCATAAGCCCAGGTTTTTCCTGGCTGTCCTTTATACAAATTGGTGGTATAAACATTAAATGGAGCACCTACGGGTAGTGTTTTTTGTCCGAAATTCCCTTTGCCAGCCGCTAAATAAAGCTCAACACTGGTGCCAGCCTCATTAAGATTACACTCTGCAAATAGCTGATATGGTAAAGCACAAGCTTTGCTTGTTCCGCGTTCCTGTTGGGGCAGATAAGTACCTGAAGCTATTTCGGCTTTTGATAAAGGATTAGGTTTAACCTGCGCAGGCTTATTCTTTGCATTTTGAATGCCAGTAACCACCTCTTCTCTTTTTAAAGGTGTTGGTGCGCCGGAGGCCATTCCTGTTGATGGCCTAAAGGCCGAAGTCAGGTCTCCGCATATTACTCTTCTCCAGCTGCTAATCTTATTACTGCGAATCTTTTTGCCGGTTTTTTTACTAAGGATATTTTCTAAAAACATCAATGTAGAAGTGTGGTCAAAAACCTGCGAATTTACATAGCCACCTTTGCTCCATGGCGATGCAATAATCATTGGCACACGATAGCCTAATCCAATTGGGCTATCTTTTTTTAGCTCATAATCAGCATCAACTGAAATCCCTTCTGAGACTTTTCCGCTTGCAGGGTCATTAGGTTTAGGAACTACATATGGAGGTATATGGTCAAAGTAGCCATCATTTTCATCATAGGTAAGTATAAAAACAGTCTTTTTCCATATTTCAGGATTCTTTGTTAAGATGTCAAGCGCTTCAGAAACATACCAGGTTCCGTATAAAGGTGAGCTGGTGTGGTCTGAGAATCTTTGTGGCGCTACCAACCATGAAACAGTAGGGAGCTTGCCGTTGTCTACATCATTACGGAACTGATAGAAGATATCGTTTTTTGGAATGTTAACAGTTTCTTCATGTCCTTCGTCATTAGTAAAAGTAAACGGAGCAAGTTCCAGATAGTTAAACGGTGCATTTATATTGCTGGCAAATGCCTTATCTATTAAGTTTTTTTCGCGGACAGATAGCTTATTGTATTTCTCAGTTACCTGGGCTGCAGTAAGAGGAGGTTTATTGGTATGATCGCCATTTTTTCTGAAATATGCCGCAAGCTTAACATTATAACGCTTTACATACTCAATTGCATTATCTCCATAATTGCCCAGCCAGTCATCTACATTATCTCCTTGTAAATCGGCTGTCCATATTTCATTTTGGTAAATCTTCCAGTCAATACCATTATCTTCCAATACTTCAGGAAAGGTATCCCAGTCTACAAAAGCATTGTCTCTTGATTCTGCCTGTGAATTATTTACTGCCGCTACCGAACTTCCATTCAATTCGGGCCTGATGTTACCGGTCCAGAAAAATAATCTGTTTGGTGTAGTTCCTGTTAAAGATGAGCAAAAGTTATGGTCGCAAATGGTAAAAGCTTCGGCCATTGAATAATAAAATGGAATGTCTGTTCTGTCGTAATATCCTAAACACATTAGTGATTTTACGGGCACCCATTTGTCGTACTTTCCATTGTTTCTGGCAGCAAGCTGATCCGACCACGAGTGCGGCAGTCCGCCTTGCCAGGTAATCTTAGTTTTATTGATGTCTACATGAAACGGGGCATAAGTTTTTCCCTCATTATCCTTTTGTAGCCAAACTTTGTTCTGGTCAGGAAGTGTAAAGGTTCTTGGATCATTAAAGCCGCGCACACCTTTCAGTTTGCCAAACATGTGATCAAAAGACCGGTTTTCCTGCATCAGGATTACAACATGCTCTGCATCGTGGAAGGTAGATCCGGGGTCTGCCTCAATTGCCATTGCCTTTTGGATAGACATGGGAATTACATTAGGTAAACCAGCTGCTCCCGACAATAGGGCAGCCTTTTTAATAAAGTCTCTTCTTGAGTCCATAGTGGTTCATTTAGGTGTTGTGTGTTTGAACCAAATGTAATAAGAATAGAAATAAGTTGGTAAACCTATAGGATTATCCTTTTAAGGCCTTCCAGATCAGATCATGAACTTCTGTAGCTTGTATATTGTCGTTGTTGTTTAGCTTTTGATCTGTAATCAGAACAGGGTGGAACTCTGGCGGGGTATTAACGCTACCGTGCGAACCTTTAATTAAAGTAGCATCCAATGGAATAACATCCATAACATAGCGGAAGCCGGCTTTTTTTCTTAAAAGCTTATACGCCGCACGTGGTTTAGATGACATGAACATTTCTACAGGGTCATATCCGGGTTTTTTATGGATATCTACACATCTGGCATAATCTGGAGCTACTGCATCATCAAGCCAGAAATAATAGGTAAACCAGCTTTCAGGTTCAGCAACCAATACAAAGTCACCGGCCCTTTCATGGTCTATTCCGTATTTCTTTTTGCCTTCTTTATCTAAAACCAGTGCAATGCCTGGCGTTTTTTCTAAAATAGCTTTTACTTTATCAGTTACCGATGGGTCATTGATGTAAACATTTGCAACCTGATGGTCAGCTACTACAAAAGCTTTGGATGCCCCTGCGTCTAATAATTCCAGACCCCGCTCTACTCGGATTTGCAACAGACCGTTTTCTCTAAATACTCTGTTTATGTGAATAGGTTTGTTCACCGGAACAATGCCGTATTCAGAAAGGATAATAATATTGGCACCTTTCTTTTCGTAGAATAGAACTAAATCCTTTACCAATTCATCAACTTCACCAAGCTCTTTACTGATCTTATCAAAATCGTTACCGAATTTTTGCAAACAATAATCCAGATGAGGCAGATATATTAGCGTAAGCGTAGGGTTATAAAGATCTTCTGTAATCATGGATGCATCAGCAATCCACCTGCTTGATTTTATATTGGCACCCGGTCCCCAAAATTGAAAAAGTGGAAACTGACCTAGTTTCTCCTGTAAAATATCACGTAATTCTGCCGGTTCCGAATAACAATCAGGCATTTTTCTGCCATCAGCCAGGTAGTTCGGACGAGGGGTTACCCCATAATCAGCATTTGAATACATATTGTACCACCAGAACATGTTGGAGCAGGTAAAATTAGGGTCTTCTTTTTTTGCTTTGTCCCAGATCTTCTCTGCAAGCACTAACTTATTTGATTGCTTCCAGAATTTAATTTCCGAATCAATATTGTCATACCATCCATTTCCTACAATTCCATGCTCAGTTGGCAGTTTCCCTGTTAAATAAGTTGATTGTACACTGGTAGTTACAGCCGGTAGCATTGGCGCTATTGCACCAAAGTTTTTATCTTTTATGTATTGTTCTAAAAAAGGAGTGTGCTTGCCAATAAGGTTTGAGGATAAGCCAACAACATCTATTACTACAGTTTTCTTCATCTTATATATTGGATTTAATTACCCAGTTCAATTCATTGCTTATAGATTGGGCAATCGGTAATTTTAACTGCTCTGGCAATACTTCCCAGGTATAGGTTTCTACTTCCAGATGGTTAGTGAAAGGAGCATTTTTTTGAAGTTCAAGAACTGTGGTAATGTCATCCTGAGTAGATTCCAGTACACCTATCTCCTTAATTGATATGGGAACATGAAAATGTGCTCTCCATTGGGTTGTTTCCTGATTTTCAAAGTCACCAAGAGCAGGGCTAAGGTCTGAGTAGCGAATTAAACCACCATCTTTTTTCAGTGCCACTACCTGATGCAGGTAAGTAGGCTCATTAAAGGTTTGGAAGCTGCTTTTTATACTCTCTTTTTCTGCCTCCGGTTTATCCAGATCCGCTTTTAAAGCAGCGCTGATCTGTATTTTCCCTACCTTAATGCCTTTTAATTCAAGTTCTTTTAATACCTCAGCATGAGCTTCAAAGCCTATTGCGAAGTGACAAACATCATAGCAAAGGCAAAGATGTTTTTTAATTAACAATGTGGCCTCATCACTGGTAACATTAAATGAATTCTCAATTGCCGGAATTCCAAGTGGCAGTAAATCATTCTCAAACCAGTCTATAAATTCCCGTCCGGTTTCAAGTATACCATCCGGTTCCGGTTCCAGGTCAAGGTGCATGATTTGACCTGTCTGTTTAGCAATTGTAATTAACTCTTTTATAACCCATACTACGTTTAGGGTAGCGGTGCGTTTGGCCTGTTCAAAGTGATCTGTAGTTTTAAACCAGTGCCTGTAACTTAGCGGCGATGTTGAAATTCCGCCATCCATCCCCTCTGGCAATAAAGACTGAAGAATTCTAAAAAGCCTTATTGTATAATCTCTGCGTGCATCAGTGGTCCAATCAGGCGTGTGTACATCCTCTTTAACCACAATGCGATGAAATTCTCCGTAAGGGAAACCATTCATGGTAAAAACATAGGCGTCATTTTCCTTAAGCCACTGTTTAAATTCGGTTAAAGCATTGTCTTTAGCCAGTTCAAGGCTAGAGATATTAGACAATCTGAGGCCTAATCCTAGAGGCTGATCAGGAGAAACAGATTGTTTAATAACCGGAAAATTCTCTTGTAAAGCTTTAAAATCGTCGCTCCAGTTTTTACCAGGATGTATATTTGTGCAATAGGTTAAATGGCCTGTGTTAACTTTCATTTTTAGTGATCACTTAATGGTAAACCAGCATGCGTGCTGGTGAAGTTTAAAACATAGTTGCTTGCTTCTATCAACAACTTGTGGTCCATTTGGTGTACCTCTTTCCCGGTACCCAAATCAGTAAGTAAAGTAATGGTAAGCTTACCGCCCAGATGCTCCTGAAACTCTGCCAATCCACGAAGTATTGGAGATTCAGTATCGTTAATCTGAATAAACGGATTAGAAATGTCAAAAGATAAATGAAGCATTACATTTAATATGCGCTGTAATTTTTCTTCCGTTAACATTCCGGTTAAGAAAGAATAAGTACTATCTAATGCAATGCCCATTGCTACAGCCTCACCATGTAAAACACTAAAATTGCTTAACTGCTCAAGTTTATGTGCACTCCAGTGGCCAAAATCTAAAGGTCTGGCCGATCCTGTTTCAAACGGATCGTCTCCTGCAATATGGTTTAAATGTAATTGGGCACAGCGCTTAATCAGATAATTCATGGTATCCATATCACGTGCAACCAATTGTGCGGTATTCGCCTCAATCCAGTAAAAAAACTCAGGATCTTTGATTAAAGCTACCTTAACTGCTTCCGAAATACCCGAACGCCAGTCTCTGTCGTTAAGTGTAAGTAAGAACTGATCGTCATTTAGCACAGCTGATGGCGGTGCAAAAGTGCCAAGAAAGTTCTTTTTGCCTTTGTAATTGATGCCGTTTTTAACACCAATGCCAGAATCATTTTGAGAAAGAACAGTTGTAGGGATGCGGATATGTTTAATGCCTCGGTGCGAAACTGCAGCAGCATAACCAACAAGATCAAGCACAGCACCTCCGCCAATTGCAGCAATGTACGAATGTCTGTCAATACCATAAACATTCACCGCTTCAACCAGTTGGTCAAAAAGAGCAGTGTCGTTTTTTGATGCTTCTCCACCCGGAACAATCATTATGTCATTTATCAATTGTACATCGCTATGCTGTGCAAAGTATGCCCTGATTGATGTTACAAGGTTTGGATGAGCATCGGCAACACCCTTGTCAAGTACAAAAAATATTTTGCGCAAAGCCTCCGAAGGCTTCTCCTTAAAGAAGTTTGCCAGTATAGGATTGCCGGTATCAAATAGTGAAGAGGTAAAGTATATTTTATACTCAAATTTTACACTAAACGACTGTTCTAAATAACTCATAGTTGAAAATTCCTGACTAAGTAACCGCGAATGCCTTACTTAGTAATATTGATAATGGTAATAAAATAACAATTGATAGGGCCACTTTCCAGTCTGCAAAAACACTGGCCCAGGCAGCATTCATTAATATTAGTGCAATTACACCTGATTTTACTGCTTTACCTATGTTTGGGCCTATTGGATTTTTTATGGCTTTTAACAGCGGTATAAATATCATTAAAGCGAAAGGGATAATAAATGCCAGGGTGATGGGTAAACCTCCTCTGGTAGTTGCGAAAAAAAGTATACTTGCAATAACTACTGCATAAAGTAGTGCCGCAAAATACAGCATTTTTTTGCTTCCGCCATGTACCTCGCCTCTGCTAATCATAGTAATTGATGCAATATAAATAATAGGCACTAAGGCTAAAAACCACCATTGCTGTACCTGAGAACTGATAATACTTACACCCAGCAACAAATTTAATCCACGACAAAAGCCCATGTTAAGCGGACCTAAAATAGAATGATGTTTGGCCCATTTGTTATAGGTAAGGCAGGCAATCATGATAGAAACCGCAATTACTGATGTTGTTGTGCCAAACAGATTAGCGGCCGCAATTCCTATAAAGAAGAATACTGCACCAAATATGGTAGCTGCTTTTTTACTTATCAGGCCACTTGGAATAGGACGTTCCGGACGTTCAACTTTATCCAAATCAGCATCAAATACATCATTAAAAATAATACCACCACTGTACAAACCTATTGTCGAGATGCATAGCAATATAACCGGAAGCTGTAAACTGTTCCAGCTACTTATAGAAAAAGCTCCTGCTATGGCTATACCGGCAAGTACATCTGCCACCGAAGTAACTACATTTGCAGGCCGCATTAACCTTATATATCCTAATAGTTTTTTCAATTCAATAACTAATTAAGAAATGATAATAGAGTTTTTATCTATTCTTGGTTGTTGCCCGCCACGCAGAATCGAATTACTCTCAAATTTCTGACTCTGATCAATGTTTTTAACAGCAATAAAATCATTCTCATCAATCTGTCCGCTTTGTGCAAATGCAGTTATTGCATTTCTGTAGCTCACCAGTTCAATATCAGGAAGACTGATTCCCGATTTTTTCATTAATGCTGCAGTTTTAGGCACCGCAAGAGGATCAGAAATGCCCCAGTCAGCTGCAGAATTGATCATCACCCTTTCCGATCCATACTGTTTTACCACCTCTACCATTCGCTCATTGCCCATTTTTGTAAAAGGATAAATGGTAAATGCTGCCCAGAAACCTCTGTCTAAAACTTCCTTAACAGTTTCTTCATTATTGTGGTCTACAATTACAGAATACGGAGAAAGGCCATGTTCAATGGCGATATCCATACTGCGTTGTGTGCCTTTTTTCTTGTCTCTGTGTGGGGTATGAATTTGTACAGGTAATCCAGATTCTTTAGCCAATTCCAATTGCAAGCGGAAATATTTTTCTTCGGCAGCAGTCTGGTCATCAAAACCAATCTCACCAATACCAACTACTCCTTCTTTAAAAATAAAGAGCGGTAGAACCTCCATTACCTGTTCGGCCAGTTTTTCATTATTGGCCTCACGAGAGTTTAAACCTATAGTACAATAATGTTTAATGCCGAATTGAGAAGACCTGAATCTTTCCCATCCAATAAGACTGCTATAATAATCGGTAAAGCTATCTACTCCGGTACGTGGTTGTCCCAGCCAAAAAGCCGGTTCTATTAAAGCAACAATTCCTGCATCGGCCATAGCCTGGTAGTCATCTGTAGTACGAGAGGTCATGTGTACATGCGGGTCAAAAAATTTCATCCCGCTGATGTCGTTTAAATCAAGAGAAGTTTGAATTTTTTCTCCTTCATTTCTTTCCTGAAAATTATCATTACAGCACATAATTCAAAATTTATATTTTCTGATTTTTTTGTTCTATCAATTTATAGATCTCCGGGTTAACTGTTCTGTGGGCGGCTAAACGTTCTTGTACATAGTCGCTTAAAGTATCTGTCAGTGCCTGATTCGATCTTTCTTTTAATCCGGTGATGTTATTTACATCTTTTTCTGTAAAAAATGCCTTTAGCACCAATTGGTTCCATGCTCCTTCCGACAGAAAATGAGCCGGATAAGGATTGTGGTACATAATGGCCTCCAGTACAGTACCAATATTACTGCGGATTCCGTCTTCGCATCTGCCGATCCACTCTTCAGCATATGCTAAAAATGGCAAAGCCGAATAAAGTGCAATCTGCTCATTCATCTCAGAAGCTATAAATAAACCATTTATCTTTTTCAGATAAACATCTTTATCTTCAGAGGGAACCTGCATCAATAAATAAACACGAGATAACCTGTCGGCAGTCCAGTTATTTAATGAAAAGCCAGGTGCCAGTTTATTTATTTTTTCTTCATCTTCCGCCTGTACCTCTATAGATTTTTTTCCTGCCAATCTTGGCAGATGAGAAAAAGTAAGATTTAACTGTATTGACTTTTCTTCTGTTTTAATTAACCCAATCTTATTCTCTAACCACAACAAGGCATCACTGCTAAGATTTTGTTTAATGATTTGCAGAAAAAGATCATTGAGGCTTTTTATCCCTTCTATATCTATCAAAAGCATGATGTTCTTTTTTTATAAATTGATAGCCACAAAATAGTTTATAGCCAGTGCACCACTTATAATCAGCAGACCAAAAAACTCTCTGGCTTTCTCAATATAAGGCTTGGTGGCCTGCATACTCTCAACTAAGCTTGGGCGTCGGTACTTTATTATCCAGTCGCGCACTCCGTCTTTAGCAAAAAACAGGATGATTGCGTAAATAAGATAGAAAGATATGGCAACAAGGTATACGATAGGATAAAAAAGATTAAAAATGGCAAATCCACAACAAATGGAAGCCACCATATAGATAGGCACCCAAAGCCATGAATCTTTATCATTAAGGTTTACATACGCGAAAAGTATAAACGCGACGCAAAAAACGGAGTTTAAGATGCTAAGCAGCATAACAAAGAAGATTAAATTTGTGTGTTTATTTAATTAATAAATACAAATAAACAGATAATTAACTCGATTTAGTAAAGTCGTAATGTAAAAAAAGAAATATGAAACATAAAAATTTTACATCTAATGTGTTGGTTTTTATGTAATTTCATTGGCAAAGCAGTTATTTTAAAGAAATTGTATGAAGAAATTTTTGAGTTTATCGTTTATAATGTTGTTAGGTTTATGTGTTAACGCACAGCACAAACTGGAAAAAATATGGGAAACAGACAGTATAATTAATATGCCTGAATCTGTATTGCCCGATACTAAGGCCGGCGTATTGTATGTAGCAATAATGGGAAATAGTGCGAATGATAAAGATGGGATTGGGGGGATAGGGAAACTGGACATGAATGGTAAAGTAATTAATCTGGATTGGGTTACAGGCCTTAATTCGCCAAAGGGGATGGCTATATATGGCAATAAAATGTACGTTGCCGATTTGACTGATGTAGTGGTTATTGATATTCCGAAAAGTAAAGTTGAGCTTACCATACCTATAGAAGGGGCTAAATTTTTAAATGATGTTACCGTTAGCGATAAAGGCGTAGTATATGTTTCAGATTCGCAGACAAAACGAATTCATCAGCTCATAAAAAATAAAGATGTTGTTTACATGGAAAATATAGACGGTGTAAACGGACTTAAAGCAGTTAGCGACGATCTATATATAGCCGGAGGTGGCAAAAACCTTTTAAAGGCCAATGCAAAAAAGGAGATGATTAAGGTAGCAGGTTTACCTTATGGAGGCGATGGAATTGAGCCTATTGGGAATGGCGATTTCTTGTTTTCATGTTGGGGTGGCTATGTGTTCTATGTATTTGCTAACGGTACTTCAGAATTATTGCTAGATACACATCTTGAAAAAAAGAATACTGCAGACATTGGCTACGATCCGGTTAAAAAAATAGTTTATATCCCTACTTTCTTTAAGAAGAGTATAATGGCTTACCAATTAAAATAAAGAATAGAATTTTATGCTTATAAAGGTAACCTAACGTAGGTTTCTACAATCTCGTGGTTAACATTCAGGCTATCTATTTTTTCAATGCCACGTTGCACCAGCGTATCATTGCTGATTTTTACCGTAAAACTGAATTTGAGGTTTTCCCAATCTCTAAAGCTGCAATATTGCAGATGTTCTTCGTATTTATCGCCATTTAATGTGTATGTGCCACTACCTGCATCAAAGGTGGCTTCTTTGCCCTTTCCTTTGCTAATGTCATGCTTAAAAAAGGCAAAATGAGTACCATTAAACTCTTTAATCATCTCTTGGTTTTCGACCGGGAAAGTACTGAGGGTATCGCCTTTAGTGATAACTTTTGCCGATACAAGTTTCCATGTGCCATTTATAGATTGTGCTGGTGCGCTTTTCTTGGCATCGGGCTTTGGAGAGCAGGACGCTAAAGTTATTGCAGAGAGGGCGATTAGTTTTAGTAATTTCATATTTACATTTCAGTGATTTTCAACGTTTTCTAAATATAAATAAATAATTAACTTAATCATTTATTTCGCGCAGATTAAAAAATGTGGCTATATTGAAGTAATATTTACCGCTTTATAACGCTCTTTATGAGAAACATTTTTATGATTGCCTCCGTTTTCATCATTCTACTAATGAATGGATGCGATCGTTGTGATGGGATAGCTTGCGTAACCGGTCCCCCGGTTTTTTCTGTTGAACTCATTGATTCTGAAACCGGAGTAAATGTATTTACCTCTAAAAAGTATGATTCAAAAAGTATTCAGTTAACCGATGAGGCTAACCAAGCCGTTTATTTGAACTTTATTTCAGAAAATAATATTAACATATTTAATATTAGTATAGATAGTGAAAAGAGTCGTAAAATTATACTAAAAGTTGGTGCTGATGTAGTGATACCCATGGAAGTAAATATAAGAGAAGGTTCTGGCGGGTGTTGTACCAATTATTTTATAGATGAAATTAAGGTAATTGGTTACGATGTTAAAGCATCTGAAAAAGCAGGATTAATCATCATTAAGATATAATCATATTTATCGCAGTCTTTTTTAAGGTTAGTACATCTTCATGCCTTATAAAATGCTCATCCGAAGTAAATATGAAGTCAATTTGCCCCTTAAAATAAGTTGTGAATAGCGTTGTTGGATTACCAAAGGGAAAAATAGTTGAAGGAGATTGTAACGATTCGATTTCCAATGCACCATATTTTTCGCTGATGTTTACTTTTCCCATATTCGAAAGCGTAAAATCATGAGCTCCTTTATCTGCTTTTGCATATCTGGTCATTCTTGGTAATGAAGGTAACAGGCACTCACTATACAACAATACAGTGTTTACATCCATGTCCCCAATTTTTCTAGCCAGGTCATCTTTAAAATCCCGGGTCTGGCTCCAAAAATCATTGTTTTTTTTGTTCGTCAGATTTAGCCCAACCATTGCCGGAAAGGCAAAGAGCATATTGCTTTTGACCTCAGGGAGGAATTTACGCATATCTACAGCGCAATAAAGCCTGGAGTACGATTTTATGGTTTTAATTTCTTTAAATCCTTTTAAAAAGGCCACACTTAGTGCATCATGTACAGAAGAATCTTCGGCTTTGCATTTTTCAATAATTAGGGATGATTCTTCCTTGCTAAGTTTCCAATGTAAAAAAAATGGCTTTTCTCTTTTAATCTCTTTTTTAAAGGCAACAGCCAGTAAAGCAAGTTTTGCAACTTTAGAAAATAATTGAATCTTTAACCTATTGGCCTTACTGTTCCTGATTTCGGCAGGAATAAAATCCTGAATAGACGAAAAAGATTTATAGGTGCCTATTTCTTTTTCCGGATCGTCTAACAAAGACAATGTTTCATCTAAAAGGTTCAGAATTGATTTGCCATCACATATGCAATGATGACCTACAATGATCAGATCAGAAAAATCTTCTGATTTTAGCCATACCAGCCTCACCAAAGTATCATTCCTGGTGTTAAAGGGAGTGAGGCATTCTGTTATCGATTCCCTTTCCCAATCTTTATCTGTTTGTCGGTTAACTATGCGTACATCAATTCTTTGAGCCGGATTCTGTTCAATAAAGTAGGGTATGCCTGCCTCATCTTCGATATTACAACTTAATAAAGAATGACGATTTTGAATTTTCAGCAATGCGGCATGCAAGCCAGATTCTTGAATTGAGCCTTTAATTTTAACAGAAGAAACAACATTTACTGCTGTTTGGCCACCTGCATACATGGTTCCTTCAATTAATGATAGTTTTCTTTTCATTTCAACTAGTTTCTCAATTGGTAGTAAAAATATGAATAATGATACCAATTTAAATAACAGGTTACATTATTTTATTTCAAATAGCATGAGTTTAGGTAAGATGTACAGTGCCAGTAGGTGTTGTTTCATCAAAGTCCATATTTTTTCGATGAAAACATAGACTCATTACTGAATTGATGTGAATTTATTACAGTCTAATCACTTTTTGTACTGGTACAGCTGCCGTTTTTCGAATACCTTTCTGCTCCAGCATTTCAGCAATTTGATTTACCATTTGAATTGATGCTTCAATTTCATCTTTTCTTATAGCTACGCTTTCAATATTAAATCCAAATGGTACGCAGCGTTCAGCGCAAAATGCAATGAGTTCAGTAGCGATATCAAGGCAAACGCTGACTGATTTTTCCAACATATTATCTGTATGCCTTAGCTCTTCTTTCAGCTGATCCGGAATATGTATGCCAAGCCACTCCATAAAATGCAGGGTTTTGACTGAACCACAGGCTGTAAGTGTAAAAATTATAGTGGGTGGTACGGTCTGGTGTTCGCGGCAGGTTTGGCACAAGTCATCAACCACTTTTTTTGCGTAATCAACATTAAATATGCATTGGGATATAAAGTAGGATACCCCACAAGCTGCCTTGCCTAATATACGTTTGTCTTCATCTTTTAATACTTCATGTCTTTCGGGTATAGTTACGGCTCCTATTACAGAGTGTTTTTCGTGTGTTCGCCATAAATCGTATGCATCAGTCAAGCTAATTTTAACGGGAAAATCAGGTGCTGGTACGCCAACAAAAACGGGATAAAAGCCGTACTCATGCAAATCATTTAGCCAATTGGAAAGTTCCTTTGCCGAAAACTTACCAGCAGGGCGGTAGATGATTTTGGGGATTTCAAAATCTCCGAGATATTTACTGGCAAAGGTGAACGGATCGTAAGCATTCAAAAAAGGAAAAGGTCTTTCTTCAGAAGTCCGGGCCGATTCATCCTGCACATCGTATACAATTAGTGCATCAATATCCAAAGGGATAAGCCGTGCCATGGTTCTATTGGCAATTTCGGCAACTCTCTCCGGACTTGTTTCTGATTTTGGTGGGGTGATACCATAAGTTAAAATTCCGGACTGACCGGATTTGATCTTATCTAGGAACATATGTTTGGGCGTTTATAATTTATACTGCAGGCAGTTTTAACGCCTGCAGTATTATAGTAATTATAATATACTTTCTACGCTGATCTGTTCGCGGGCCTGTTTAGCGGCTGCAACCATGTTTTCGAGCGCTGCTTTTGTTTCAGGCCATTTTCGGGTTTTTAAACCACAGTCTGGATTAACCCAAAGGTTACGTGCAGGTAATAAATCAGCCGCTTTAGCAAGTAATGAAGCCATCTCGCCGGTAGTTGGTACACGTGGCGAGTGGATGTCGTATACACCCGGGCCAATCTCGTTTGGATATTCGAAATGAGCAAAGGCCTGCAATAGCTCCATTTGTGATCTGGAAGTTTCAATGGTGATCACATCAGCATCCATTGCTGCGATATGTTCAATTATGTTATTGAACTCGCTATAGCACATATGGGTGTGGATCTGGGTTTTATCCTGCACACCACTTGCTGTAATGCGGAAAGCTTTTACTGCCCAGTTAAGATAATGCGGATGCTTGGCTTTTCTTAATGGCAGGCCTTCGCGGATAGCAGCCTCATCAATCTGAACTATGCCAATTCCCCCTTCTTCCAATGCCAATACTTCATCTCGGATTGCAAAGGCGATCTGGTTGGTTGTAGTTTCACGTGGCTGATCGTCGCGGACGAATGACCATTGCAGGATCGTTACCGGGCCGGTAAGCATTCCTTTCATTGGTTTATCAGTTTGTGCAGCGGCAAATTTGCTCCATCGTACAGTCATGTTTTCAGGGCGGCTTACATCACCATAAATTACCGGTGGCTTTACACAGCGGCTGCCATAACTTTGTACCCATCCATTTTTAGTAAACAGGAAGCCATCTAGCTGCTCACCAAAGTATTCAACCATGTCGTTGCGCTCAAACTCGCCATGAACCAACACATCCAGGCCAATCTCTTCCTGCCAGCGGATGGCATCTATGGTAGCCTGTTCTATTGCCTGATCATACTGTTCAAGTGTAAGGTCACCTTTTTTGAACTTTGCGCGTAGTTGACGGATATCGTCAGTTTGCGGAAATGATCCGATGGTTGTTGTTGGAAAAGCCGGGAAATTAAATCTTTCGTGGTGTAAGCGCTGGCGTATAGGAAACTGGCTGTTACGAGTTGCATCGGCTTCACTGATCGCTGCAATACGATCTTTAACTACTTGCTTGTGTACTTTTTGTGATGATCGTCTGCTTTTAATAGCTTCTTTATTGGCTTCAAGCAGAGTAGTATTTCCTTCAGCAATCTGACGGATTTCGCTTACTTCAGTTAGTTTTTGTTTGGCAAAAGCCATCCAGTTTCTGATTTCAGGGTCAATCGCAGTTTCCAGTTCCAGGTCAATTGGGCTGTGCAGCAGTGAGCACGATGGAGCAATGATCACGCGGTTTGCACCTAGTTTTTCAACTGCTTTATTGATTAAAGATAATGACTTTTCATAGTCGTTTTTCCAAACATTACGTCCATCTACTACACCTACAGAGAGTTGCAGATTATCTGGAATCAGCGCAAGCACTTCATCCAATTGCTCAGGTGCACGTACCAGGTCAATATGTAATGCAGTAACCGGAAGATTTACGGCCAACTCAGTGTTGTCTAGCAAGGCCTCGAAATAAGTGGCAACAAGCAGTTTAATACCACTTACGCGATTGGCAATGGCACGATAAGCGTAATCAAATGCTTCTTTCTCCTTTTTAGAAAGGTCTAATGCCAGGCAAGGTTCGTCTAGCTGCACCCATAAGGCGCCTTGTTGTTTCAGGCGGTTGATGATTTCTATATAAACCGGAACAAGATTTCTGATCAGGTCAACTCTTTCAAATCCTTGTTCTTTTTCTTTGCCTATTAGTAAATAACTTACCGGGCCAACTAATACTGGCTTTGCTTTGTCTCCAAGCAATTGTTTAGCGCTGTTGTATTCGCCAAATATATTCTCATTGAAAATTTTGAATTGCTGGTTCGCCGTAAATTCAGGAACTATATAGTGATAATTGGTATCTAGCCATTTGGTCATTTCCATGGCGGTAATGTCAAGGCCGTCTTTCTGATAGCCACGTGCCATAGCAAAATAAAGATCAATCTCATTATTGTCTTTTACTTGCGAAAGTACTGGAGCGTAACGCTGCGGAATAACACCCAACAGTAAACTGGTATCTAATACCTGATCGTAATAACTGAAATCGTTACATGGGATCAAATCGATTCCTGATTCTAATTGGGTTTGCCAGTTTTGCTCTTTTATGGTACGGGCTACCTTATTCAATTCTATAAGGTCAATTTTACCTGCCCAATATTGTTCGCAGGCTTTTTTTAGTTGTCTTTGGCTACCAATGCGCGGGTAACCCAGATTTTGTGTTAACATTTTTTTCAACTTTTTAAATGGTTAATAATCATTGTAAAAGGCCCTTTATGATTTCAGCATGCAGAGCAGGCAGGGGTCTGACTTATAACAGTTTGATCTGTTACTTACAGTTGCGCGACAGTCTGTGATTTACACACAGTTCCCTATTAATTTACAGCTAAGTAAAACCTTTTCCGATGGTTGAAATATGTAAAGAACTTTAATTATTACAAATCAGTTTTAAACTTTAACAAAGATACATTTGAAGATTATATATCTTTTCAGAAGATGATATTTAGATATATTGTCTGGTTTTGTTATTTGTTTTGGTGTTTTTTGCTGATAATACATTATTTTTACTCGTCACAAAGAAAAATATTCTATGAACGAATTAGACGAAACAGATTTATTGCTCCTGAAGATATTGGCTAACAATGCAAAACATACAAATAAAGAGCTGGCAGCGATGGTAAATCTTTCTCCTTCACCGGTTTTTGAACGGATGAAAAGATTAGAGAATAACGGATACATCAAAAAGTATATTGCGATTTTGGATGCAGAGAAATTCAATCAAGGATTCATTGTTTTTTGCAATATCAAACTTAAACAGCACGACAAAAAAATAGGCCATCACTTTGTAGCCGACATTCTTGAAATTGATGAAGTGGTGGAGTGCTATAATATTTCGGGCGATTATGATTTTATCCTAAAAGTGTATGCAAGGGACATGAAGCATTATCAGGATTTTGTTTTTAACAAACTGGGCTCAGTTGAAAGTATAGGGAGTACCCACAGTACTTTTGTTATGGCAGAAATAAAAAATACACATAATATTAGTTTTTAAGGAAAGTACGCAAGTTGGAAATGTTATAACAAAAGCCCTTTAAGTTGAACAATTGCATGGTCTCCCTGGTTGGCTAAAGCTTTCATAATCTCTTCATGCATTTGTTCATTATTTACTGCCTTGCCCTTTTTTGGCGGCTCAATGTTTTTCGGCTCAACGTTAGTTTCTGTAACCTTGGTTGCAAACCAGGTCACATTTTCATGTGGAGCAGCAATACCCAGAATCATTCCCGGCAGTCCGTTGAAGGATTCAGGACCACCTGGTACATGAATCTCTTCTGTATAAAAAGCAACTACGTAGATAGAATCGAGCATCAGCCCGTTGGCTCTCCGGCATTCATAACCAGCAATTATTCGTGTTTCCTCAGTTATTTTCCATTTAATTTTCCGTAAGTTATCCTTCACAAGATAAGTACGTTCATAGAATTCTTTTTGAATGGTGCTCGTTCCATTTTTCAAGTCAGAAAATACAATATTGACCTGATTTGCCATTGGGGTATCATACCACCAATGAACATTTTTTGCGGCCACGGGCGTAAAAAGAGAACTACCGGTATTAAAGGTCAAACTACTCTTCAGTACCCTGAATTGAGGCTCAGTTTGCAAGTACTTTTCATAGTAAGCTTTATTCTCCATACTGTGTTTTGTCACCTTTTTTTTGACCAGCGCAAACATATTCATGGTTCGCTCAAATTCTATTACCCCACTGGTAATAAAGTGTTTATTTTGAGCATAAATACTTTTTGTTGTGAATATGCAAATCAGCAAAATAACTAACTGTTTCATGGTTGTTGTTTTTGAAGTGATTTACCAAACTTTGTAAAGTCCCAGGTTAAGGATAGAATGAAATATCTGCGAATGGTTGTATTTCTTGACTCAGTAAAGCCATCTGCTGAACTGTAACGTTCATATCCTGTATTTTGATTAAATAGGTCATTTCCCCTAATTGTCAGTTTCAGGTTTTCCTCTTTAAGGAAATTTTTTCCAAAATAAGCATTGGCAATGAGCCGCTCAAAATTGCGGTTAAACAATCGGTTTTTTGCCATGTAGTTGTATTGAGCATCCGCTCCTATAAAGAAGTTATTGGGTAGTTTGGTGTAAAAGCTAGCATTGCTAAAAAAACCTTTTCTGTTATTATTTACAGATTGCAGCGATGATGAGCTGACCACATAATTTGATCCTATACTGAAACCATAGGAATAGGTTGCTGTATTTTTCCCTATGTCGATTTGTGGTTTATATTCTACTGTACTGGTCTTGTTCAATGTATTGTTTACATAGTTAAAATAGGCATTCCCATTAACGTTGAGGCTAATGTAAAGTATAAAATCAAGCTTGGTTGCATGTCCATATAGTTCAGCGTACATATTCCAGTAACTGGGCTTGCCACCGCGTAGGTTTGAGTAGCTCAGCGTGTTTACACCAGCTGAATCAGTAACTCTGTTACTTACAATGGCATTAGTTGTAAAGCTGTAATTTCCGTTAAAATTGATTCCCTGGTCACGCGTTGGTTGGTAGACCCTATAATTATAAGAAAAACGGTTGCTGAAGGAAGATTTCAAATCCGGGTTGCCCAGACTTATGTTTAGCGGATCACTGTTCTGACGTAGTGGCTGTAATTGATAGGAGGAGGGCAGGTTAGTGTTTCCATTATAGTCTAAGGAGAGTGATGCCGCCTTGCTTAACTGATATCTCAGATAGGCCCCTGGCTGGAGGTTGATGAACTTGCGGTTCATCACAAAATCAATAAATTGATCCTCCTGTTTATAGCTGGCATCTGCAAGACTGGTACTTGCACCTGCGGATAACTTGCCTGATGAATAATTTGCACTTAAGCTGTATAAACTTGAGAGATTTACTAACTTAAAATCACTGCTGAATGCAGAATCAAGCTCTTCGTACCGGTTGGCACCTGATAGATTAAAAGATCTTCGGTCGTTTGTGGTGATACTTCTGGAAAAATTATATCCTGCGGTAATCGAAATAGCCTTAGTCAGCATATCGGTGTACGAAAAACCAGCTGAGAGCCTGTTCGCATTGGAAATATAGGGCTTAAACTGATCGATGGTACTTGTGCTGTCTAACACACCCAATTCATTATAATATTTCAATTCCGACTTCTGATTGTTTTTGCTATTACTCCGATCCAAAGAGCCACCTGTGTTAATGGAAATACTTCTGCCTTTCTTTTTAAATCTTTTTGTATACCTTGCGTTCGCAGCAAAGGATTCAAACATGTTCTCACCTATTGTTGAATTTGTGTTTGTATTTTGTAGAACGCCATTGCCTCGCAAGGTCGAACCCGTCTGATAACTTTTGTTGTTGCCTTCAGCACGGTATGCATTAATATTAGTACTAATATCTGCTGTTGAATCAATTTTAGAGTTAAATCTGCCATTGAAGGACTGGTTAAAGTTGTAGCGGTGATTTACACCATTCCTGCTGCTTGTGTTAAAATTACCCGGCAGATTGTTTTGACTTATGGTACTGGAAACGGCATCTGTAGTTAATGCGCCAGCTTTATAGTTCACGTTGATAGACTGATTGTCTTTATTCCATTTATTATTATAATGTGCACCGGCGTCACGCGCCAGGGGAATTCCATTGCCCCCATAATCACCCTGGCTATATCCATCACCGAATTTGTTGTTGTCTTCTCCACTCAGCCCTACCTTTCCGGTATTGCCGATATTCCCATACACGGAGACCTTCTGTTTAGGACTGAATTTATTAGCCATAAGTTGGGCTGTATAATAATCATCTGTGCCATAACCTGCATCGGCTTTGCCAAAAAGACCCTTTTTCTTATCCTCGGTAAGTACAACGTTGATTGTCTTAACTTTTACACCATCTTCAATACCTGTGAGCTTTGCCTGTTCACTTTTCTGATTGTAAACCTGCACTTTGCTTACCATATCGGCTCTTATATTTTTAGTTACCAGAGAAGGGTCGTCACTAAAAAACTCTTCACCGTCTACAAGAACCTTACTTACAGTTTCACCCTGAAAAATAATAACACCACTTTGATTGATCCTCATTCCTGGTAATTGCTTCAGCAGGTCTTCTACCTTTGCATTTTTTTGCGTTGCGTAAGCAGAGGCATTAAATTCTGTAGTATCACCTTTTATTTTAATGGCAGCTACCCTTGCTTTAATAATAACTTCATTAAGCAGCTTTGATTTTAGAATCATCATGATATTTCCAAAGTCGTGCACAGGATTTGCTTCATCTAATGTAAAATGTTCAACAAAATCTGCGTAGTCTGGATAAGTAGCGAAAATTAGAAATTTACCTGGTCTTAGGTTATTAAGTTCAAAAGCACCCTTGTTGCTATAAGTGAATTTTTGCAGAATGGAATCCTGGCCATCAAGTACTATAATTGTTGCTTCGTGAATTTTAACATGAGTAGTCGTGTCGATAACCAGACCTTTTACAGTAAAGGAATTTTGTGCGGCAGTGGGAACAGTAAAGATGCAGCAGATTGTAAGCAATGCGAGCAGAATCTTCATGAGAGCGTATTTGGTTAGCTCAATATATAACTAAAAAGTAAGTTTTAAAATTCCTTTGCTTGCATCTATATCAATAATCACAGAAAAGTTACGCCCAGCGGATGGTTTAGGCCAATCTATTCTCGCGAATAGGGGTGAAGAAGGAATTGCCAGGGCAAAAAAAATGGACAACTTCGGAATTATCCGAGGTTGTCCATTATGGTGGGAGATACTGGGTTCGAACCAGTGACCCCCTGCTTGTAAGGCAGGTGCTCTGAACCAGCTGAGCTAATCTCCCCTTTGGTTCTTTTACTCTTTTGTTTAAAACAACCAGCTGAGTAAGCTGTTGTTCTTAACCTTCGAGTCCTCGTTAGGTTTTTGGTGGGAGATACTGGGTTCGAACCAGTGACCCCCTGCTTGTAAGGCAGGTGCTCTGAACCAGCTGAGCTAATCTCCCCTTTGGTTCTACTCTTTTGCAAAAAAAGCCAGCTGAGTAGGCTGTAATAATCCCTGATTGTTAGGGAGTGCAAATATACACCTCTAATTTAAAACTCCAAAACTTTTGTGAGATTTTAAGAAAGGACTTCTTCTAAAACTTGATGTGATCGGATATCTCCAAAAGATGCGGTGTGTAAGGTGTAGTAAATCAGTATTTTATCTAGAATGAGCCTTCTCGTTTTATTTTCTATTTTTATTTGATTTATTTTTTCAAAAGGCGCAGTAAATAGAGAAATAAAGAGAATCGCATCAGATTTCTCTAAATAATGGCCATGTATTGGGAGCATCGATTTAAATTCTCCTTCCTGTAAATCGAAATAGCTCTGGTCGCTTTTTGTTTGCATATTAGGTGCGAAACCTAAGTGTCGTGATAACTTAAGTAAAAAAGCCAGGTGGAAATTTACATTAGTTTCATTGTTTTCATCAAACCAGCAAATGGCATTAAATATAAAATCAAATAATTGCTCATCAGCCATTTGCTGCCTTATACTCTTGTATAATACCTCGTTAATAAATATGGCCATTGTACTTTTTATAACATCATAAGGGATGCTATTGAAAATAGGGGAAGGCCTGAGTTCCGAAACACGCTGAATACTGGTATTGGTTTTATGATAAACCACCATGTCTACAAGGTGTAGCGGCTGGAGCATGTTCATCCTGATCTTTGCCTTAGGTTTTTTAACGCCGTTGATCATGTAGGATTGAATGCCAAACTTTTCAGTAAAAATCTGTACAACTACGCTACTTTCGCTGTAAAGTGTGGTTTTTAAAACAATGCCCCGGGTTTTATGCAGCATGGGTTAAAAGATTTTTGGAATGAAAATGATCAAACCAATTATTGCTGCAGCTATAGCAGCAATCAATACACTTGCTGCAGCCACATCTTTAATGATCTTTGCTTTAGGGTTAATATCTGGCGAAACCAGATCAACCAGTACTTCTATAGCTGTATTCAATAATTCTGTTATTAAAACGATAGCGGCAGCGGCAATTATCCAAAGCCATTCATTTACAGATAAGGTAAAATGCCATCCGGCAACGGCGGTTACAAGCAGGGCAGCAATATGAAATTTAAAATTTAGCTGTGTTTTAAAGGCATAAACAATACCTGAAAACGCATAGCCAAATCCCTTGATAAACTTAAGCATAGTACCTTTAAAAGTTGAAAAATTATAGATGCAAAGTACGTCATGCTTTCTTATATATCCAATTGTTTAGTTAGAACGCTTAACTTTGGTTAATTTTATACGAATGTCTGCAGAAAAAACATCACTCCATCCAAGAAATAAACATCGCTTCAGGTATGATTTTCCTGAGTTAATTAAAAGTTATCCGGAACTGAAAAACTATGTTGCAGTGAATTCATATGGAGATGAATCTATAGATTTTTCTAATTCCGAAGCGGTTAAAAGTCTTAATAAAGCACTTCTTAAACATTTTTATAGTATTTCACATTGGGATATTCCTGCCGGATACCTTTGTCCGCCAATACCTGGGAGGGCAGATTATGTGCATTACCTGGCAGACCTGCTTGCTTCTGTTAATAATGGTGTAATACCAACACGAAAGTTAGTTAAGGGTTTAGATGTTGGGTTGGGCGCTAACTGTGTTTATCCGATTATAGGTCATCAGGAATATGGTTGGGGCTTTGTAGGATCTGAAATAGATCCTGGGGCCATAAAAGCTGCAAAAGCAATTATATCTTCAAATTCGGGGCTTACTAATGCTATAACCTGTAGGGCGCAAAGTAATAAACAACATATTTTTAAGGGTATTATAAAGCCTGGCGAGCTGTTTGATTTTACTATGTGTAATCCTCCCTTTCATGCTTCTGCTGAAGAGGCTCAATCTGGTACAAAAAGGAAGTTGCAAAATTTAGGCAAGCAAAAAGGCAAGGAAGTGACGTTGAATTTTGGTGGACAAAATACAGAGCTATGGTATGATGGGGGTGAAGTAGGATTTATCAGGAAAATGGTAGAAGAAAGTGTTGCTTTTGCTAATCAATGTTTTTGGTTTTCAACTTTGGTTTCAAAGAGCAGTAACCTTCCGTTCATTTATAAAGCGATTCAGAATTTTAATGCGTTTGAGGTAAGAACAATTGAGATGGCTCAGGGGCAAAAGGTAAGCAGGTTTGTAGCCTGGACGTTTCTGGACTTTGAAAAACAAGAAAACTGGCGAAAAACTAAATGGATATAGTTGGTTTCAGGTAAAAATAGAAACATTTGCTTTTTTATTTTTATAGGCTCCTATCTGTTCTCCGGTAGTAAAATCTTTAAAGAAAAGAGAATCACTTTCTTTAAAGCGTTTTTTTAGCATACAGTATAAATGCAGGCATTTAATCCAGTTTAATGCTGTTGGTTTATCTTTAAGAATTTCAGGATATACATATACTTCATTACCTTCAATTCTTAATAAGTTTTTTTCTTGAAGCTCTTTTACGTTCGCAATAATTTTGGCCGTTTGAGCGGCCAAATGAGCAGTTTGCTGTACTTTCTTTTTTGCGTATATCATAATATGATTACTCTAATAATAGCGGATCATCTTCGTCATCAGTAAGGCTGAGCTGTATGCTGTCTGTTCCTGCAATACCTTCAATAGATCCTCTTATATGTGCTGCATTTAACAATACCTTTTCAAGTTGTTTTTCGCGGGCCTTCCATAATTTTTCCATAGCATCACGCTCTCTCTGGATAGATAGTTTCATGCTCATGAAACCTTCTCTAATGGCTTTCCATTGTTCAGAGAATTCATTGCTGGTCAGATAATCGTAGAGCATATGCATTTTATCTCCACGGTTTTCCTGAGATTTTGATGCGCTGAATAACTTCACAATACCATCTCTAAGGATATATGAAACAGCCTTTACCTCATCAAATGAGCAAATCCAAACCCCATCTTTTTCACCGAAACAATCCATTCCTTTTGGGTATGCCTGGGTAACTATAACTGCAACATCGACCCCCATACTACGCATATCTTTTTTTAATTTCTCAATCCACTCCATCGAGAAGTCTTTGGTGCGCTTACTTTCATATATAATTTTACCGCATTCCTGCCCAAATTGGTTTCTGATATGATGAACGCAGTCGGCCCCCCTTACTCCCTTACCAACTTCAGCTATCAGATCAAAAGGAAATGCGTTTCTAAGTAGTTCTTCCAGAATTAATTCCTGTACCTCGCCCTGTAGTTGCATAGAACCTTGTTCTGCTTTACGCTTCATCTCTTCGGCCAGTTTTTTTTGGTCGTCGAGTTGTTTTTCCAGTTCTTTTACCCTTAGTTGATGCTCGGTTTCCTTTATGCTGTTTTTTTCTGCCTCTTGTTTCCTGATTTGCTCTGTCATATCTGCACGTTGCTCCTGCAGTTTACGTTGTAGCTGAAGCTCCATTTCTTCTTCTTTTTGCTTCATAGCCTCTTCCTTTTTTAAGAAATCGAGCTCTTTAGCGCGAGCAGACTTTAACTTTTCTTCGCTTTCTTTATTTGCATTACCAAGTATCTGTAGCCTGTTCTCAAAATCTGTTGCTATGCTTTTACGTAAACTTTCTTCCAGTACGGTTTGCAGTTGTTTTTTTTCTTCACTTAACTTTTGCTCATAAGTCTCAGCCTGTTTTTTTTGCTGCTGCTCAAAAGCAAGCTCCTGTTGTTTTTGGAGCACAAGGAACTCATTTTGCTTTTTAGCAAATTCCTCTTCTTTTTGTTTGGTAAAGGTAACCATCTTCTCCCTGAGGTCTTTTTTATACTCCTCAGCCATCACCTCTTCAATTGGGAATGTGTGCGCGCAATTAGGACATTTTATTTCGGTTGACATATAATGGATGTTATGGAAGTTGGTTGATAAATAAACTCTCAGCAAATTTCATTGATACACTTCTGGGTTCTTCATTTTCAATCTGAATATTTAATGAACCATCAAAAGCAATAACCTCAAGTACTTTTATTTTAGTGCCAATTGTAATCTTTAATTTTTCAAGATACTGAAGAAATAGTGTTGATGTGTCCTTAACGGCAGCAACTGTGCAATTCTGGTTAGCATTTAATTCTGATAACAGTGTTTTTGCAATTGCAGGCATATCTCCGTTTGCTTTTGGAATAGGGTCTCCATGTGGATCAAATTCAGGAAAGTTGAGGAACTCTTCAAGCTTGTCTACCAGTTTTGCCGACTGTATATGCTCAAGCTGTTCTGCCACTTCATGAACTTCATCCCAACTAAAATCCAGCTTTTCATATAGAAATGTTTCCCAAAGTCGGTGTTTTCTTAATATGGCAATACCATTTTTTCTACCAATATCTGTAAGTAGTATTTTGCCATACTTTTGATAGGTAACCAGGTTCTTCTCCTTCAGCTTTTTCAGCATGTCGGTAGCAGTAGCAGGTTTAACACCTAAATAGGCAGCCATTTCATTAGTTCCCGCCTCTGGCTTTTCTTCATTCTGAAAGCTCAGCTTCAATAAGGCCTTTAAATAGTTTTCTTCGGTATAAGATAGCATAAGTACAAACTTATCGCTTTATAAAGCGAAATAAAAATAATAAATGTCAAATTATATTTGTTAGACTAATCTAACTTTTATAGTTTTGTTAAAATTATTAAATTATTAGATCGATATAAATATATGCTAAGTAAAACTTTACTCTCCTTTATTTTGATGCTGTTTGTTGTTAATGCTATGGGGCAAACGGGAAGTATTAGTGGAAAAATTATTTCTGAGGAAACTGCCCTGCCCCTTGTAAATATTAAGATAGAAGGAACCCAACTAGCGGCTCGAACTGATAGTATGGGAAATTATACTTTTATTAAAGTTCCTTCGGGAACCTATAAAATTCAGGCTTCGGCGGTAGGATTTAGAAAAATGGTTAAGACTATTGTGTTGAAAAGTGGAGAGACATTGGTTCTTGATTTTGACCTTAGTAATCTTCAAAATGATTTAAACGAGGTTGTGGTTACGGGAACTTTAAAGGAAGTGAACAGACTAGAAAGCCCGGTTCCGGTTGAGGTATACACTCCTGGTTATTTTAAAAAAAATCCTACTCCAAGTATTTTTGAAGCTCTTCAGAATGTAAACGGGGTTAGGCCACAGCTTAATTGTAATATTTGTAATACCGGTGATATTCATATTAATGGTCTTGAAGGCCCATATACCATGATTTTGATTGATGGCATGCCAATAGTAAGCAGCCTTTCGACAGTTTATGGACTTTCGGGTATCCCAAATTCATTGGTTGAGCAGATTGAAATTGTTAAGGGACCTGCTTCGTCTCTTTATGGTAGTGAGGCTGTTGGGGGGCTTATTAATATTATTACCAAGAAGCCTGAAAATGCACCTCTGATTTCTGCTGATTTTTTTGCTACTGATTACAAGGAATATAATGCTGATCTGGGGTTTAAGTTTAATATTGGGAAGAAAGCCGTTGCCTTAACTGGGGTGAATTATTTTAAGTATGGAAATCCTGTTGATCATAATCATGATAACTTTACAGATGTAACACTTCAGGATCGGGTTTCTGTATTTCAAAAATGGAGCTTTGAAAGAAAGAACAAAAGGATATTTACACTGGGTGGCAGATATATGTATGAGGACAGGTGGGGCGGAGAAATGCAGTGGAATAAATCGTTTAGAGGAGGAGACCAGGTATATGGCGAAAGTATTTATACTAAACGCTGGGAAGTAATAGGGAACTATCAACTGCCAGTAAAAGAGAAATTATTTCTGGCTTTTTCATATAATGAACATAATCAGGATAGCAGATACGGTACTACTTCGTACATAGCCGAACAGAAGATCGGTTTTACCCAGCTTACATGGGATAAAAAAATTGACAAGCATGATCTCTTGCTGGGAGCTGCTTTGAGATATACATTTTACGATGATAATACTCCTGCCACAACAGGTCTGAATCAGGCTATTGCAAAAAATACCTGGCTGCCCGGCGTCTTTATTCAGGATGAAATATCGTTAAACTCCAAACATAAGTTTCTTGCAGGATTCAGGTATGATTATAATTCTGTTCATGGAAATATTTTTACGCCCAGAGTGGCTTACAAATGGAATATAAACGATAATAATATTATTAGGTTAAATGCAGGGACCGGATTTAGGGTAGTAAATATATTTACAGAAGATCATGCAGCCTTAACTGGTGCAAGAACTGTAGAGATTGCACATGAATTAAAGCCTGAAAAAACTTATAATGTTAATTTAAATTATTTAAAGAAGATGTATGCTGACAATGGGACGTTTATCGGAATTGAAAGTTCAGCGTTTTACACTTATTTTAATAACAGGATTATAGGTGATTTTGATACAGATCCTAATAAAATTATTTACGATAATTTAAATGGGTACGCAGTAAGTAAGGGGTTAAGTACAAGTATTGACATGGCTTTTAGCAATGGACTTAAGGTTATGATTGGAGCAACTTACCAGGATGTGGCCAGCTTTGAAAATGGTGTTAAGAAGCAACAAATTCTTACAGAAAAATTTTCAGGAAACTGGACGGTTTCTTATAAAATTAAACCACTTAACCTGGCAGTAGATTATACGGGCAATATTTATAGTCCGATGCGTTTACCGTTATTAAGCGAGCTCGACCCCCGCAAAGAATTTTCGCCAGTATGGAGCATTCAAAATATTCAATTTACATTTAGTGGATTTAATCGGTTTGAATTGTACGGAGGGATAAAGAATTTGTTAAACTGGACTCCAAATAGAGGGAATCCATTTATAATTGCAAGGGCTAACGATCCATTTGATAAGCATTTGGATGTAGATAACCCATATGGACTTACTTTTGATCCGACCTATGTTTATGGTCCGAACCAAGGAATACGGGGATTTTTTGGCATTAGATATACAATTAAATAAATCGAATAGCTTAACTTTATGGCATGATCTACCAATCTACCTATCAGGCAGCACGGATTATTGCCCCTAAAGTTGAGGCTATTTTTGCCGCGCACCTTGCTGCTGCCAAAGATAGTGGAGAGGATGACCTTGCACCATTGCCTACCGCAGGCATAGTTGAGGCTATAATTGATGCTACTTTTTGGGCAAGCTTACGCAAAGAAGAAGGGCATTCACCAAAAATATCACTGGCATTTTTGCCCCCGCAACAAGCAGGAAATCCGTTACTGTTTAAAAGCAGGCTACCTTTAAACCCGGGGACATTAACTAAAATCGCCCCGGGTGTAGAGCGTGCAGGGGTGCATTTGGGCGTTTGGGAAGAGGAGGGTGCGCTTTACATTTGGGGAACCACTGTTAGTATTCCTAATTTTTGTTTTGTACTGGATGTTTCGGAACCTGCGCTACTTGTTATTAAACACAGAAGGATTTATGGTTTCGGTAAATTTACGAACATTGCTGTTCTTAAAGGTGACCAGGTAAAAATGGTTGATGGACAAAGTACAAGTGTGCCAGACTGTCCGCCAATACTTTTATCTCTACTTGATCTTACTGCTCCTTCATATTGGAATGATTCTGCTAATGTACTTATACAGCTTGCTGTATCTATGCGGGCTCATGGTAGGGGCGGAACTTTGCTGGTAGTGCCTAATGAAACAAATAATTGGCTGCAGTCAATTATTAAACCTATTCAATATTATGTGCAGCCTTCTTTTACAGGGCTTTCTAAACTTTTGCAACAGGACCGCAAAGAGGCAAGTCAGATTTTTTGGCAAACTGCTTTAAAAAGAGAGGTAGAGCATTTGGCAGGTTTAACTGCTGTTGATGGAGCTACGGTTATTAGTAACCAGTATGAGTTATTGGCATTTGGAGCAAAAATAGGACGGGCAAAAGGAAAAGATAATGTAGATGAGATTTCTTTTTCTGAACCAATTACAGGAGGTGATGGTGTAGTAATCCATCCTTCAAAAGTTGGCGGAACAAGGCATCTTTCAGCTGCTCAATTTGTTCATGATCAAAGAGATGCCACGGCTTTGGTGGCTTCTCAGGATGGACATTTTACAATCTATACATGGTCTGAACATCAAGGTAGGGTACAGGCTCACAGAATAGATACCCTACTGCTGTAATTACGAGAAAATAATTGCACCAATAATAACACTGAGAAAAAGTAAGATCATTACAATCCGATCGCCAGCTATCCATTGTTTTCTGGTTAATTCTTTAGGGGGAGCTTCCTCTTTTCGCCTTGCGAATATGTTAAATAAGGAATAAGTTTTTGTTAACATAGGTAGATGGTTTTCAAGTAGATGCAGTTGATTATTGCAAACTGTGAGCCAAACTCAGGCAGCAGTGTTAAAATGTTAATAACTTCCTATTTTCGTTAACATTCATGTTATTGCTTTCTCTTGACTCATCTTTTGTTTAAAATTATTTACCTGTTTATCAATTAGATATGTATTTTTTTGAATTTTATACAGTACTATGTATTGCATATTACTATATAAAACATATAACTTTGTATTATGATAGCAGAAAATACGCAAACGCAAATGCGAAAGGGCATACTGGAATACTGTGTGCTTCTTATCATATCCAGAGGTGAGATTTACGCCTCAGATATTATAGTTGAATTAAAATCAGCGAGGTTGCTTGTTGTGGAAGGGACTTTATATCCATTACTGACCCGCCTAAAGAATAATGGATTGTTGAGCTATAATTGGGTTGAATCGACCTCCGGTCCGCCCAGAAAATATTATTTGCTTACAGAAAAGGGTAAATCGATACTAATCCAGCTTGACTCTACCTGGCAGGAGCTATCGTATGCAATAAATACTTCTAAAAAAGTTGCAGATAATGATACCAACAACCAAATAAATATAAATAAGTAATGAAGAAGACACTCAACATAAATATTGGCAACTCCATCATTCATATAGAAGAGGACGCCTATGAAATACTAACGGTTTATTTAAACGAAGTAAAGCAGCATTTTGCACGGAATGCGGATGATTTTGAAATTGTAACCGATATTGAGAACAGGATTGCTGAAATGTTTGTAGAAATACTAGCTAATGAGCAAAGACAGGTGGTTAATTTTCAGGACGTTCAGACTGTTATTGCCCAGATGGGTTCAGTAAAAGATTTTGAATCATCTGAAGAGGAGCCTGAAGAGTATGTTGCCCCTCCTCATTTTAGTGTAAAGAAACTTTACAGAGATACTGATCAGGCAATGATTGCCGGTGTATGCTCTGGCTTAAGCCATTATCTGGATATTGAATCGCGTTTAGTTAGGCTTATAGCCATTGCTACTATTTTTCTTGGTGGATCAGGGATATTGGCTTACGTTGTATTATGGATAATGATACCACGGGCTGTAACCAAGGCTGAAAAAATGACTATGAGAGGTGAAGAAGCTAATCTGAAAGGCTTTGCCAATAGTTATCTGCAGCCTTTAGCACAGCAATCAAGGGGCTTTATTGCTGAGTTTCTTGATGTTTTAGGTAACTTTATTAATGGGACAGGTAAGGTTATATTTAAAATCATTGCTGCCGGTATTATAGCTTTTGGATCGTTATGTATTTTAAGTCTGATTGTTGCCCTGGCAGCTTTACTAGGACTATGGGACTCAAATATTTATCAGATGTTTCCACTTAACATAGTAAATCAGGATTATCTTACTGCGTCAATTGTTGCTGTGTTTTTGGTTTTTGCGATTCCGGTTTTAGCTCTTGTACTTTTTTCTATAAGAGTAGCCTTTAACAGCAGACCCGCTAATAAGTCGCTTTCATTTGGCTTGTTGATTATTTGGCTTGCAGGTGTTGCAGTAGCTTCATTTTATGTGGTTAAAATTGGATCTGAGTTTAAGGAGGGGGCAGAATTTACACAGGTGAACGACATTAAACCTTACCAAGTGTACACATTAAACATAGACAGGACTAGATTCTTTACAAAAGAAGACAGTTTACGCTATAGCATAGACCCTGGAAATTATAACGGCAGAAGAATTTTAACTGATCTTGATCATAAATTTGATGCACCAAGAAACATCAGGTTGAATATTGAGAAAAGTGAGAACGGGAAGAGTTATTTAAGTCAATATTATAAAGCGAGAGGTAAAACCTTTGAAATGGCTTTAAAGAATGCACAAAATATCCATTATGATTTTTTACAGCATGATTCTTTATTAACCTTTAGTCCGATGTTACAGTTTATTAAGGCTGGTAACTGGCGCGGACAAGAGGTTGAACTTACCTTAAAGGTTCCTGTTGGAACCAGGCTTAATATAAGCAAAAACTTTAGCCGATACCTGGACGGATATGGATACTGGGACTGTGATCATGATTCAAGTAGCGAGTTTACTGTTTGGAAAATGACCCAGGAGGGCATTAAATGTGAACATGAAGAGAAAGAAAATAACGGGGAATAATCCCCGTTATTTAATAGAATAACGGTAAACAGAACGAGATATGTTTCCATCTTTGTCTACCCCTTCAATTACAGCTCTGTAGGTGCCATTGCCATCACCATTGTAATACTCTAATGACAGCACGCCTGTTGAATCAGTAACCACTTTAGGGTTCCAGTAAATCGTACTACGTAAATCATTAAAATTATAGGTATTCGCAGCATTTATATACTTAGGGGAATAAAACTCCCTTTGTGTACTAAATCCTTTAGGGCTAAATTTTAATAGGTTAGCTTCAGGCATAAGCTTTTTAAATTCTGCTAAACTCATTTTTGTGCCTTTTGGAGCCTTCTTAAGGTTAACAACTAATACACCATTGGTACCATATAATCTGTTTACTGTACCCAGCTCATCTCTTGGAAATATCTCAACAGATTCAACTTCTGAAGTTTGAACAGCAGTTAACGCAAAATAATCACTAGGTGTACCATTAATAAAGATCTGAACAGGTGTTTTGTTTCCTTGATTATAATCTCTGGTGACATAGAAATTGTTTTCAAAAAAAGTTAAGCCCATTGCCTGAGTTTGTAGGCATAGGGCAAACATATTGCATCCCTGAAAACGATCGCCATCTATTGTTGTTCCGGTAATATTGCTTAAGCCAGCTAATGATGGATAGTCGGCATGACTTGGTCGTTTTACTTTTGCGCCTTCAATTTTTACCTCTTTAAGAGTACGAAGGTAGCTATATTGTTTTTTACTGTTATTTAAATAAGGTGCAAGTGCACTATCTATATTAACAACCTCGTCCAGGTGCTCTGGGTTTTTGGTAAGCGGAGGGGCCATTTGCCCATCAAGCAATATCATTAAGCTTGAGCCATTGGCACTATATTTTGCATTTATTACAACCTCAGAAGAATCAGGAATATTCAGATTAGGGAAGGCAAAAATACCTGTATTATTAGTCATGGTTTCAGCAGCGTATTTGCTTCCTGTAACGGTTAGTCTTAATGCGCCCTTTCTTACTGGCATGCCCGTGCGGTCTCTTAATGTACCTGTAATTCGCATATCTTGTTCCGGTAATAAAGTAACCGGAGGAAGTTGCCCGGTCATTATATCCTTAAAATTAAAGCGACGATACCCTTGAGTAAGCAGTAGTACATCCAGATCACTTATTTTTTTCTCATCAGGTTTATTGAAATAGTAGTTTGGTTTTTCAACATATCCTTTCAAGTCTGATGTTAGCAGCAATGAACTTAAAATTGTTATTTCATTGTCCTCATTAACCGGAACTTTCTGGTCGTCAGTAACAGAAATTGAATAGCTTCCTTCCATAGGTACAGTGCCGTTCTTGGCAGTCACAGTCATTTTTACCTTTTGTCTGCGTTTGTAGGCTGGCAAGTCGGTTTTTAATGTTACGCTTACCGTATTTTTCGGATAGTTGAAGGCCAGTCTTTCGCTGATTGGATCACCAGTTTCGGAGAACAGTGTAATTTGAGTTATACCCGATGGAAACTTATCTTTTGGGATTTTAGCATTGGTAACCAGGTTATTTAACTTGGTTTTTGCGGCATAGTAAACAATCCCACCATTGGATCCTACAATAAATACCATTTTACCTTTATTGGCAGCGAAATATGTTTCGTTGGCAAATATTTTAATGTTTAATGCTAATGGATCTGTATTGGCTACCTGAAGTGTAATGCCAGAAGCGATAGGTTTTGGTAGTTCAAAACTTTTGGTAGTGCCATCTTTAAAAGTAACATTGGCGGTATATACTTTATTGCTCTCCGGATTTAGGTAAAAAGAACCCATACCTAAGTGAGTTGATGTAAAATTACTAAGCGTATTACCGCCATTGTCGGTAATGGTACCTTTTAAATCAATCCCTAATCCCGCACCATTAATAGCTTTAAAGGCTATTCTTGAAGCGATACCACTAATTAAATCTCCGCCCTCAGGGAAGAATTGAACATCATTAACACTTTTAACTGGTTTAAGCTTAAAAGTCGAAGTAGCAGTATTAGTTTCACTTAGAACCATATCGGTTATGAGCTCTCCATTGGTAATAGCTTCATTTTTACGTGAATCAATCTTAATTTTTAAAATTCCGTTCTGGTCGGTAGTCCCTTTTCCCTTACTTACAAGATCAAAGTTAGAGGTTACCCGCCAGTTTACTGTTTTATTGGCCTGTACAACGTTTTCACTGTTTTTGAATTGGATTATAGCATCAATGCTTTGGTTTTTATCTGTTTGAGTGGTTTTGTAGCTGAAGTGAGTATTTAATTGTTTATCTATAGCCTCTCCAACCGGAATAGTCTTGGTAAAGAAAAAGCTATCACCAAAATTCAGCATCCATAAAGTATATGCCTTGATATAATAGTTGCCTTGCTTATAAGTGCCGGGAGTAAGTGGTATATTCCCGGTTGCTACGCCTTTTACAACAGGAATTTTTATACTTTGAACAAGGGAATCGCTGCTATTTATCACATCAACATAAACTATCTTACTTAGAATAGACGGAAGATTCTGTTCCATAGTTAAGTATGTTTTAAACCAGATGGTGTCGGCCACACTATAGTATGGTTTGTCGAAATGAACATAAACTCTTTCTGTCGGTCGTTCTTCCGCCAGTTTTTTGGATTTGTTCATTATGTTGTCTAAAACAATACTGTCTTGCTGCGCATGTAAAGAAGACTGAGCAGCAGTTGAAAATAATATTAGGGCAATTACAAATTTTACGAATCTCATCAATATGAATGTATACTGTTAATCATGCTAATATATTCATTTATGAATTGAATAGGTTAGTTACATTGCATCTTTAACATATTTTGACATAATATGATTGGTGAAGGGGGAGATGATAAGACAAAAAAAGACCCTGAATATGAATTTCAGGATCTTCTTAATTTTTTTGTTACGCTTAATGCGTTAAAGCATATTCACCGTATTAATTAGATTCTAATACAAAATCTTTTAAAGGTACTCGAACCTTTTTAAGGTTAACCAACCAGTCTCCTTCTGTATCTCTGTATCCTAATGGTAATAGGGTTGTACTGCGTAGTCCTTGCTCTCTTAAACCTAATAATTCATCAAGTTTATCCGCCTCAAAACCTTCCATTGGTGTAGCATCAACTTTTAATATAGCTGCTTCAGTTAAGGCAACTCCAAAGCCGATATAAGATTGTTTGGCAGCGTGATGAAAGTTCTCTTCCTCGGTTCTTGCGGTATAAATGCCTATCAGTCTGTTTACATAATCAGCTGTTGCTGATTCAGGTAATCCTCGTTCGCTATTGGTATGGTTAAAAACTGCTTTGATGCGATCTTCAGTATAATTATCCCAGGCAGCGAAAACCAATAAATGAGAACAATCAGTAATCTGGGACTGTCCGAAAGCTACATCCTTAATTTTTTCTTTAAGCTCTGGATTGGTAACAACTATAATTTTAAATGGTTGTAAGCCTGATGATGTTGGCGCCAAATGTGCAGCTGCCAGAATCTGATCAACCTTATCTTGTGAAACTTTTTCACCATTCATTTTTTTTGTGGCGTATCGCCAGTTTAAGGCTTCTATTAAGCTCATATTGAATTTTTTTTAGTTTTTATGTTTATCTGTCTTTTTGCTCTAACACAAGTTTTAAAAATAACAGTGTTAGCAAATGTAGTCACGTTAAGTAAAACAAAAAAAAATACGGGAGCTTATGACTTTAAAATGATAACAAACTTTTTCCTGACTTTGCGCGTTAAATACTATGCATGCATAAATTTAATCAAATATGAAAAACTTAATTTTATCAGTAGTATTACTCGCCGCAGCCTCTTTATCATCATCAGCACAAGAAAAGGGCTTTTACATTAAACCAACAGGTAGTTATTTTATGAAAGTAACCCCTGTTGAATTTCCAGCAATAAATGGTCAGTTGGCCAGAGACAAAACAACAACAATTACAGGAACTGGTGCAAGCGCTACCACTTCAACATCTGAAACCGCATTAACGGGCTCATTTGGACAAGGTTTTAGGGTAGGCTTAGTTGGGGGGTACCAGTTTAATAAAATTATCGGTTTAGAAGTCGGGCTTAATTACTTTAAAAGCGAAGAGCAGGACATGCTAAAACAGACGGTAATAAATAACGGAACAAATGTGTTAAGTCTGCATGCCGTAGGGCAGGTGCGTGCATTCGATATAGCACCAGCATTAGTATTTCGAATTCCAAATACAGGAAAAATCCAGCCTTACAGTAAAATTGGTGTAATAGTTCCGGTTGGAGGTTATCTGCAAATCAATACATCAGTTAATGATCAAACTGGTCAGATTGCTGCATCCCAAGGTACCGTATCGCCTCCCGGAACGAGAACAACTCTTGTTTTGGCTCGTGAAGAGCGTATTAACCCAAGACCGACGATTGGATTTCAAAGTGCTTTAGGCTTTGATTACGCAATTGGGAATAAAATAAGCTTATTCTCGGAAATTGAGTATCGTAATGTTTCTGTAGGAGGGAAAGACAAAGAGCTTAGAAAGTACAATGGAACAGCAACCGTAGTTGTTAATGCGACCAATACTCCGGCAGGATCAAAGCAACTCACTCTTGGAGATCAGCCAATAGGAGATAGAGAAGTTAACTACCATAAAACAATTAATTCTACAATGAATGTTAAAGGGCAACCTAATTATGATTCTGGAAAACCCTCGGATGACCTGCGCTCATATATTAATATTGGAGGTTTGGGGTTAAATGTTGGGGTTAAAATTGGGATATAATGTTAAGGGTGTTCAAAGAGATGTATTTATTTGATCACATCTTTTTGAACACCCTTCGGATCTTTTTTATTTTTTCAGGATATAATTCTCTGCCAATGCTCCTGTAATTTTTTTCCCTTCCAGATCCAACTGGGTTAAAGTATTTTCTCCAACAAAAAATTGGTTGGGCCTGTCTTTAAGGCCTTCAAGCATAACTATTGATCCTGTCTGATCCCATTTAAAGATGCCTTTTTCTTCAAATACCTCGTCGCTTTTGCCTTTATATTTTGTTTTTACTATAAAAGTCATGTCTTTATTTAAAGTAACTTCTGTTTCTATACCCTCACAGTCTGCACATGGGGTAATCCCTTTGTATGTTCCGTTCCAATCAAGGGATGTTTGAGCATGGTGTGTGGTGTCAACAGCTTCTATCGTATCTATTAAGGAGGCATCTGTGTTTGTTTTCGGTTTTTTTTCATTACTGCAGCTCCAAAGCAGCATTGAAACAATAGCCATCGATAAGATTTGTTTTTTCATATGGGGGATAATTTGTTCTGACTGCATCAAATATTAAACCAATAAAAAGGGTTTATACTTTTGATATAAACCCTTTAATTGTTGGTAACGCTTATTTTAATGTTTTAGTTTTGCTTTAAATATCTTTTCAAGTTTTTCTACTTTAGGCAAAATTACAAGACGACAGTATGGCTTGTCTCCATTTTTGTTGAAGTAATCCTGGTGATATCCTTCTGCAACATAAAATGGAGCTGCTTTGGTTATGGCAGTTACAACTGGTTTGCCAAAGGCCTTGGTGTCATTTAATTCCTTTTTATATTTTTCTGCGAGTGCTTTTTGCTCCTCATTATGATAGAAAATTACTGAGCGATACTGGGTGCCCACATCTGCACCCTGACGATTCAGCGTTGTTGGGTCGTGGCTTTTCCAAAATACTTCAAGAAGCTCATCGTATTTTATTTTGGTCGGGTCATAAGTAACTTCAATAACTTCTGCGTGCCCGGTAGCACCGGTACAAACATCTTCGTATGAAGGATTGGCTACAGTGCCGCCTTCAAAACCTGATCGGACATTTGTAACCCCATTTAGACGTTGAAAAAGCGCTTCAGAACACCAAAAGCATCCCATGCCAAAAGTTGCCTTTTGTGAATTTTTAGACTGTGCATTGGCACCCCCAACTGATAATAGGATTAACGTGATAATTAATATACTTCTCATAATCTATACAATTTTGAAAATCGTTTCTTTCGTAAAATTACGTAGCAGAATGGGGTTTAGTTTTTAAAAAAATAAATTTCACTTTAACTTTACAATCACCTGATAATCTAATTCTGATCTGGATTTTGTGAATAACTTAAGGTAGTTATTTGCAGGATGTTATGCGAGTTGTAGTTCGGCTTTTAATGTTTATTAACAATTGTTTCTTAAATTAGATTGTTATTACTCATAAAAATAAATCACTATGTCAACACCTTATATTCCATGTCTGGACCTTGGTTCATACATCAATGGAACTGAAGAACAGCGAAAAAAATTCTCTGACGAATTGGGCAGGGCATTTAATGATTCTGGTTTTGTAACTATCACTAATCATGGTGTAAGTCAGGAATTAATAAATAAGCTTTACAAAAACATACAATCGATGTTTAGCCTTTCGTCTGAAGAGAAAAGAAAGTACGAAAGAGTAGAACTTGCAGGACAGCGTGGTTATACCAGCGCTGGCAAGGAGACAGCAAAGGGAGCTAAAACGGCTGATTTAAAAGAATTTTGGCAAATCGGGCAGGAAGTTATGGACGGGGATCCTATTAAAGCCCAATATCCGGATAATGAGTATCTGGAAGAGATTCCAGAATTTAATGAGGTAACAAGAGAGATTTATCAACGCTTAGAGGGCAACGGCAAGCACCTGCTGCGTGCAATAGCTACTTACCTTGGGCTACCAATAGATTATTTTGATAAGCATGTTCATAATGGCAATTCAATTTTAAGGGGGATCCATTATTTCCCTATTGAGGATCCGGATGCATTGCCGGATGATGCTGTTCGGGCAGGTGCGCATGAAGATATTAATCTCATCACTTTACTTATAGGGGCAAGTGCAGATGGTTTAGAAGTGTTAACACGTAGCGATGAATGGTTGCCAATTAAAGCGGGGCATACGGATATTGTTGTAAATGTTGGAGACATGTTGCAAAGATTAACAAACAATAAACTTCGTTCAACAACACATAGGGTAGTAAACCCGCCGAGAGAGTTGATGAAAACTTCGCGCTTTTCGGTTCCTTTCTTTTTACATCCCCGCTCAGATATGGATTTAACAAGTCTTGAATCTTGTATAGATTCTGAACATCCTAAGGTTTACGATGACATGACTGCAGGTGAGTATCTTGATGAAAGGCTGAGAGAGATAGGCCTAAAGAAATAAAAATAAGGCCCGGTTTTGCATTTATACAAATCGGGCCTTAAAAATTAACGCGACTGGGTCTTATTTTCTGGTGAATTTGATCTCCATGGTTTTCATTTCCTTGCCATCATTGGTCATATACATTTCCATTAGCTGGGTTTTGTTGTCAACCATTTTATGTACTTCTCGAACATCCATGTCTTTACCGGTCATCGGATCTACAGTTTTACCTTTAAGGGTAATAGATTTAGTAGCGTCATCCCATGTGCCCTCCATATTCATAATACCTGTACCCATGTTATCAATCCAGGAACTTATAAACATTTTTTTTGCGTTATCGTACCCCATAATCCCCATCCCCTCAAAAGGTTTCCCCATCATGGTTCCTTTAAATGACGATTGCTGATAACGTCCGCCCATGACCATGGTGTGTATGCATGAGCCTTTGCTTTTTGTCGGCGGGGCATCCGGACTCATCCACATCGTTACCTCAGCGTTCCAGGAGCCATTATCATTGGCCATCATTTTATGTACATCACCAGGTGTCATGTAAGCTTCCCAGGCTTTCATCATGGCATCGTCTTGAGCCTGAATCCTGCATACTGCGACAAGCATAAGCAAGACCACAATAATTGATACTTTTTTCATAATTATATGATTTTAGGTTATATCTAATTTACGAAAAAAATACCTCTGTATAGGCTGTAGCTATTAAATGTATAAAGTTGTGTAGCAATTTTCACAAGGTTATTTTACCCCTTTGTCAATCGCTTTATTTATCGCGTCTTCAATTCTTCCTCTAATTTTCATGGTACTTAGTTTATCTGTAACGGAAGGGTTAACTCTGTTCGATAGAAATACATATACCAAGCCTCTCGATGGGTCTACCCACACACAGGTCCCTGTGTAGCCGGTATGCCCATATGTTTGTGAAGAAGCGAGTTCAGAAGGATATTTTTTGGTCAGATCCGGATCCCATCTATCAAATCCTAAACCACGTCTGCTAACTGCCGATTGTCTTTGCGTAAACATATCCACAGTTTCCGGCTTAAAATATTGCTGGCCCCCATACGTTCCTTTGTTTAATAGCATTTGGTATATGATAGCCAAATCATTTGAACTGGCAAATAGACCGGCATGACCCGATACACCTCCTACTAATGCTGCTCCCTGATCATGAACATATCCTACTAATAGGGTTTTTCTGAAATAGGTATCGTTTTCTGTAGGTATGATTTGATTTTTGCTGAACCTGTTTCTAGGTAAAAAGCCCGCGGTCTGCATGCCAAGAGGTTGATAGAAATTTTCGCTAACATACTGGTTTAAAGGCTCTCCGCTGATACGTTCTACAATATCTTTCATTACATACATGCTAATGTCGCTGTATACATATTTTCCCCTGGTTCTGATGGGGGCGTTCAGCATCTTAGGCCACATTACATCTTTAAAATAGTCTTTTCTTACATAATATCCATCAGCCACTTTTGTTGGATATGCCTCAGAAGAATCCGCACTATGATCTGTTGGTTTAATGGCATCGTGAAATGGGATATAAGGGATGAAACCTGCCTGATGCAACATAACCTCGCGAACCTGAATGTTGTTCATCGGAGTTGTTCTTGCTTTAGGAATATATGCGCCAATGTTTGTATCCAGTTTAAGTTTTTTCTCTTCAAACAAACGCATTACCGTTGGAGTTGTTGCAGTAACTTTGGTTACTGAGGCCAGGTCAAATATGTCGTTCACTTTATCGGGGCTTCTATCGTCATATGTGTGCGTACCGTAGCCTTTATTGAAAATCACTTTTCCATTTTTAGCAACTAATACTACAAGTCCTGGTGTAGCCCGGGCATTAATAGCTTCATTGGCAATATTGTCGATTTCTCTTAAATTATCAGCATTTACGCCAGCATCTTCAGGTAGTGTATATTTTAAGCGGATAGGGAGTGTAGTGAAGCCTGAGTTTGCTGTGTATTTGGCCGAGAAGTTGGTGGTCAGTTTTTTGTTTACCCCAATTCCTCCAAAAATTACCTGTGGTATAATCGCTGCCGCCAAAGGCGTGTTTTGATCAGTCCATATAATTGGAGCTTTAATGGCATCAAATGAAGATAGTGTTCTTCCATCTCCAAATAAGGAAATAATAACCTGTTTGTTGCTGCTTAAACTTTGAATAAAATTGATATTACGGGCATCGTTGGCCGATGTTGCCGGCAAGGCTATGATAACAGTATTAAAATATTTAAGATCATCCTCCAAATCGTTCAATGCAGCTGAATTTTGGTAATTAGCAGAAGAGAAAGAGGTGATTTTGGTATACTTATTTAGCAAACTGTCAAATACGATTTGACTGGCAAACCCCAAATTAACTGAAGCAATATTCTTTTTGTCGAGATTTAAAAGGGGGACTATATTTTCATGATTATTTAGGAGGATCGTATTACTCTCAATATTAGTTAAAACAGCGAGTGTTTGTTCGTTTTGTTTATGATCCTGAGCGCAGGCTGTGAATGTAAATAGGGCAAGGAAGCTAATGGTGACAATGCCTGCCAGGTTATTTTTTCTCATATGTGTATTTCTCCCCGATGTTGGTTTTTATTCTTACAAACGTAATTTTTAACTTTTTGATGCGCGGACAGCGATGTAAATATAATGGTAATTTTATGGTAATATCTGGCTAATGCCTATCAAATATCTGAAAAGAAGAGTCAATATGAGGCTTATTTTACATAAATTAGCAACCTTTACCAAGGAATATAAATGTCAGATATTATAAAACTTTTACCCGATAGTGTAGCCAATCAAATTGCTGCAGGAGAGGTGGTGCAGCGCCCGGCATCGGCAGTAAAAGAACTGTTAGAGAATGCGATAGACGCGGGGGCCAATAAGATACAGTTGATTGTTAAGGATGCTGGAAAGGCATTGATACAAGTTATAGATAACGGGTGTGGTATGAGTATTACTGATGCACGTATGTGCTTCGAACGACATGCTACCTCAAAGGTTCGTAAGGCAGAAGATTTGTTCGCAATCCGGACAATGGGCTTCAGAGGTGAGGCTATGGCTTCTATTGCTGCCATTGCACAAGTAGAACTGAAGACACGCCGACATGAAGATGAAATAGGAACCCTGATTGAGATTGAGGGAGCCACTTTTGTAAAGCAAGAACCGGTGGCTGCGGCCGAAGGGACTGGCATCAGCATAAAAAACCTTTTTTTTAATACGCCAGCCAGAAGAACCTTTTTAAAAAGTAATCCTGCAGAAATGCGTCATATAATTGATGAGTTTCAGCGGGTGGCAATGGCAAATCCAGGTATTGCATTTAGTCTTCATCATGATGGAGTGGAAATTTACAGGTTACCGGCATCTGCTTTAAAACAGCGGATAGTTCATTTATTTGGTAACAATTACAATGAGCGATTAATTCCGGTTGAAGAAGAAACATCTATAATTAACCTTAAGGGTTTTATAGGTAAGCCCGAGTTCGCTAAAAAGACACGTGGAGAGCAATTCTTTTTTGTAAATAACCGATTTATTAAAGATGCATATCTTAATCATGCGGTGAACCGGGCATATGAAGAGTTATTGCCCGATGATAACTTTCCGTTATATGTACTGTTTATAGAAATTGATCCGGCAAAGATTGACGTAAATGTTCACCCTACCAAAACAGAAATTAAGTACCTTGATGAAAAGTCTATATATGCAATTCTTCACTCTGCTGTAAAAAGATCATTAGGGAAGTTCAATATTAGTCCAACGATAGATTTCGATCAGGAAACCGGATTTAGCAGTATGATAACCCACAAGGCACCTGAAGAGATAGTGCCACCAAGCATTAGCTTTAACCCGGATTTTAATCCTTTTGCTGCCGATAAGCCAGCACCAAGGGATAACTCTTACAGCCAGGATTCATCGTACGCAAGCTTTCCTAAAAGCTATGGGTCGGGTAAGATGCCTGTTAGTACAAAAAACTGGGGCTCACTTTATGAGATAGCGAATCATAATCCAGCCCAGCAATCGTCTCTTGATTTACCTGGTGTGGAGGCCGATGACCAGTTTGTTCCCGTGCAGAAGCAGCTGATGCAGCTTCACAACCGTTACATTATCTCGCAGATTAAATCTGGTCTGATGTTGATAGACCAGCAATCGGCGCATGAAAGGGTTTTGTATGAACGTTTTATTCTGCATCTTGAGGATAGGAAAGGGGCTTCACAGCAAAGTTTATTCCCGCAAACGGTTACCTTAACCCCAGGTGATTATGAGTTGGCTAAAAGCTTACTGGACGATATAAAAAGTTTAGGCTTTGAGGTAAGAGAATTTGGTAAAAATACGTTAGTAATTGAGGGGATTCCTGTTGATCTGGGAAGCAATAATATAAATGAAACCCAATTGTTTGAGCATCTGATAGAAGGGTTTAAAAATTCCCAGCAGGAATTGAAACTGGATAAAAGGGATGCATTGGCGAGAAGTATGGCAAGAAATAGCGCCATTAAAAGTGGTACAGTATTGGGACAGGCAGAAATGAATATGCTTATTGAACAGCTTTTTGCCTGTAAAACTCCTAACTTTAGCATAAGCGGAAAACCGGTTATTCAAACAATTGGATTAACAGAACTTGATAAAAAATTTGATAAATAATAAAGAATGAATAACATCCATATACCTCCTGTTGTAAAGAACCTGTTGATTATAAATATAATTTTCTTTGCAGCTAAGTATATTTTAACTTCCATTAATCTAACCTACTTGTTTGGGGCTTTCTATTTTGACTCAGAGTTATTCAGGGGCTGGCAGTTAATTACCTATATGTTTATGCATGGCGATTTTATGCATATTTTCTTTAACATGTTTGCCCTGTTCACCTTTGGTGGCGTTATAGAAAACAGATGGGGAGCAAAACGTTTTATTAATTTTTACCTTATAACAGCGCTTGGTGCAGTAGCACTGCAAATGGCTGTTCAGGCTTATGAAGTGTATCAAATTACGGGTTCAGTAATGAACAACCCGATTACTGATCTAAGTATAAATGGGGGATACCTGCAAGGAAATATTAACATCCCTGGATTGACCGAACAGCAAGCTAATACACTTTTGGGCATATACGGCGGGCCAATGGTAGGCGCTTCGGGTGCTATCTTTGGGCTTCTGGTTGCCTTTGGCATGTTGTATCCAAATACTGAACTTTATATTATGTTTATCCCTGTTCCAATAAAGGCAAAATACATTATTCCCATTTACATTATAATGGAGTTGTCTCTTGGAGTAGCAAAAATACCGGGCGACTCGATAGCTCACTATGCACATTTGGGGGGTGCATTATTAGGTTTTATTTTAGTTAGGCTTTGGAAAGATAAGGACAATAATAGATTCTATAGATATTATGAATAACAGTATAATACAGGATTTAAAGAATAAGGTATTTCACTCGGGCAATCCGTCGTATTTATACATAGGTATAAATACGTTTATTTTTGTATTTGTAGCGCTAATAAATGTGCCCTTTTTCCTATCTGGGAAAGGCATTGATTTCAATGCGATAGTAAGAGAGTATTTAGGCTTTCCCGCATTATTGGAAAGACTTCCGGTAAGGTTTTATACTATTCTTACCTATCAGTTTTTTCATGAGGGTTTTCTGCATTTGCTGTTTAACATGTTATGGCTTTATTGGGTAGGCAGAATTTTTTTAGATTTTTTGAAGCCTCGTCAGTTCCATTTTGTATATCTGGCAGGTGGCTTTGCAGGGGCCATATTGTTTGCATTGGCCTTTAATATTTTTCCAGTATTTATCAGCAGCATTTCCGGAGCCAGTGTTATTGGTTCATCGGCAGCAGTTATGGCCATTATAGTGGCTACGGCAACTTTAGTGCCCGACTATAGTATAAGGCTACTATTACTAGGGGATGTTAAATTAAAATACCTTGCTATAGCTTATATTATATTAGATTTGATAGGAACTGCTTCAACAAATGCTGGAGGTAGTTTTGCGCACATTGGAGGGGCAATTGTAGGGTTTACTTATATAAAGGTACTTCAGAATGGAACAGATTGGAGTAATCTTTTTAAGAAAAAGCCTAAGCTAAAGGTGGTTAAAAATAACGAAGCTAAACCTGGGGTAAAGAAGAAAGAGCCGTCCGTTGATCAAAAAGAAATCGATTCAATTTTGGACAAAATTTCTAAATCGGGATATGATAAACTGACAAAAGAGGAAAAAGAAACCCTGTTTAAGGCAAGTAAGCATTAAGTATCCTACATGGAAGCTAATGGATAGAAACTAATGAAGAAAACTAAACCAACATTTATAGATAAAGTTGTTCGCCTTGCAGCACTAGTATTGGCAATTACTTTGGTACTTGGTTTTTTAGCTGGCAGGTTTGATCCGCGTGAATACAAATACATTCCCTTCTTTGGTCTGGCCTATCCTTTTATCCTGCTATTTAATGTACTAATGATAATTTGGTGGTGCATCAGGCGACGGTGGACATTTGCCATTGGCACAGTTATCTTAATTTTTTCGGGCTGGGGAGCTTTAACTGCTACTATTGGAATATTTGGAGAATCAGGTAAGCAAGTCAAAGAACATCCTGAGCATGTACGAATGATGACTTATAATGTTCATAGTTTTAAACCTTATGGGTTCGAAAATATTGAGTCGGTGAAACAACAGATGCTGGAACTTATAAAAAATGAAAACCCGGACATTATTTGTTTTCAGGAGTATTTTACCCGTCGTAAAGGCCCCTATGATATTACTGATAGCTTAAAACTAATATTAAAAACACCCTATTATTACTTTGTACCTTCTTCTGAAAACGACTATGAGGCAACAGGCCTGGCTATTTTCTCAAAGTATCCTATAAAAGATAAAGGCATAATTGCATTTGGAGAGAATTTCGGCGGAAACGCAAGTATTTTTGTAGATATAATGATTAAGAAGCAGAAATTACGGGTTTACAATGTCCATTTGCAATCCATCTCATTCGATAAACAGGATTACAGTTATATTGATAAGGTTACTAAAAAGATGGATGCTGATCTTGTTCCTTCAAAACGAATTATAACGCTTCTTAAAAATGCCTTTGTGAAGCGGAGCGGTCAGGTTGATATTATGAAGAATCACATGGAAACATGTAAAACACCTTTTCTGATTGCGGGAGATTTTAATGATACCCCGGCATCTTATGCAGTAACGCAGCTTACCAAGTCGTTAAATAATACCTTTAAGGAACAGGGCACAGGCCTTGGAAGAACATATAATGGTAAATTTCCTAATTTTCAGATTGACTATATTGCTACAACCAAGGATATAAAAGTGATCAATTATCGAATTATTGATGCTAAATTATCTGATCACTTTCCGGTCCGCAGCGATTTGAGATTAAATCCCTAAAATTTTTACATTTGCAAAATGAATACAGGCTTACAGCTCTACAATACCCTAACACGTAAGAAAGAACTTTTTGAACCGCTTAATGCTCCTAATGTAGGAATGTATGTTTGCGGCCCCACCGTTTACAGTGATGTTCATTTGGGTAACTGTCGTACTTTCATATCGTTCGACCTTATATTCAGGTATCTAAAATATACTGGTTATAAGGTGCGCTACGTTCGGAATATTACCGATGCAGGCCATTTGGAGGGTGATAGGGATGAGGGAGATGATAAATTTGCTAAAAGAGCTAAACTTGAACAGTTAGAACCTATGGAGATTGTTCAGAAGTATACTCTGGGTTTCCATGAGGTATTAAGAATGTTTAATACACTGCCTCCAAGTATTGAACCGACTGCTACAGGACATATTATTGAGCAAATTGAAATGATTAAAGAGATCATTAAGAATGGTTATGCTTATGAGATAAACGGAACAGTTTATTTTGATGTAGAAAAATATAGTGAGAAATATAATTATACCATATTAACCAATAGGAATCTTGAGGATCTGCTTGCCAATACAAGGGAATTAGGTGGGCAGGATGAAAAGCATGGAAGATTGGATTTTGCATTATGGATTAAAGCCAAACCTGAAACGCTGATGCGCTGGGCATCTCCCTGGGGAGTTGGATTTCCTGGCTGGCATATAGAATGTTCTGCGATGAGTGCCAAATATCTTGGTGAAGAATTTGATATTCATGGCGGAGGTATGGACCTTGCAGCAACACATCATACTAACGAAATTGCACAGTCGGAAGCCTGCAGCCATAAGCAACCCGCAAAATATTGGATGCATACCAATATGCTTACCGTAAATGGAACGCGGATGTCTAAGAGCGCAGGTAATGGATTCTTACCCGAAGAGTTATTCACCGGAAATCATCCTTTACTTGAAAGAGGATTTAGCCCCATGACTGTTAAGTTTTTTATGCTGCAGGCGCATTACAGAAGTACTTTAGATTTTTCTAATGAGGCTTTGGATGCATCTGAAAAAGGTTTCAGAAGACTTATGAATGCGGTAAACTTAATAGAAAAGTTAACGCCTTCGGCTAATAGCGATTTTGAAATTGAACCTATTGCCAATAATTGCGTAAAAGCAATGAATGATGATTTTAATAGCCCGGTTGTAATTGCCGAATTATTTGAAGCAGTCCGGATTATTAACACAATTCATGATGGAAAGGGCAGTATATCTGAAGTGGAGCTTGAGAGATTAAAAAAACTCATGAATGACTTCGTATTTGATGTTTTTGGGTTAAAGGATGAAGAGACTTCAAATACTGAATTAAACTCAGTGCTTGATCTGGTTATAGACATAAGAAAAGGAGCTAAAGAGAATAAAGATTATGCCACCTCAGATAAAATAAGATTGGGTTTACAAAGCATGGGTATTCAGCTGAAAGACAGCAAAGATGGCACAACCTGGAATAAAATCTAATTATGTGTAATTGTTAATTACTTTTTAAAGGAAAAAATTACTCAACCCTTATCTTAGCGCAGAAACTATTTAAAAACAATGATGAATAAATTTCTTTATACAATTGCTGTTGCATCTATGACGATTGGTGCTTACGCTCAAAAATCAGATGGAAGCACTAAATCACTTGTTAAAGCGGAGAAAGATTTTGCTGCGAACCTGGCAAAAAATGGTGCCAAAACTGCATTTACTACCTATTCGGCAGCTGATGGTTTAGTTTTTAGACCAAACCCAGTTAACGCCAAAACATTTTATGCGACTGAAGACGATACTAAAGATTTAAGTTGGACTCCGGTATATGCAAAAGTATCAAGAAGCGGAGATTGGGGATTTACTACCGGGCCTTATACTTTAGGGGGCAATGAAACTCATTACGGACAGTACCTTTCTGTATGGAAGGCAGTTAATGGTAAATGGGAGCTTGCATTAGACCTTGGTACATCACATAATAAGCCATTAAATAAAGTAAAAGAAGAGTTTATAGAACCAAAGGATTTTCATAAACCTAAGTTTTTAAATGATAAGGAACGTGCAACGGGTGCTAATATAATTGCTACTACAGAAAAAACTTTAAATGCTACCCTTAAATCTTATGGGGTTCCGGCGTTTGCAGGGTTTTTAAACCCTGATGCAAGAGTATTATTTCCAGGGTACGAGCCTATTATTGGCAAGGATAAAGCAATAGCCTTTATAAATGGCATGATGAGTAAGGTATCTTTAAAGACCACCAAAGTAGACAAAGCGGATGGTGGTGATTTGGCCTATACTTATGGTGTTGCAACTGTAGACTATAAAGCTGATCTGAGAGAGAGTTTTAATTATGTGTTTATTTATGAACGCCAACCTGATTTTAACTGGAACCTTATTGCATTAGTATTTGCACCCGCAGAACGTTAACAACATGTAGGGCCAGAAAGCGTTATTTTATAAATCATATTATTATGAAGGGGTTTCTTAAAGAGTTGATTTAAGAACCCCTTTCTTTTATACAGTAAAGCAAATGAGAAAAATTATACTTACAGCAGCAATATTTATTACCACCCTTCAATCAATTGCACAGAAATTCGATCTGCAAGGAAATCGTGGTGCTCGTGGAATAATGCCTGAAAACACAATTCCAGGGATGCTTAGAGCACTGGATCTGGGCGTAAATACACTAAACATGAATGCTGTAATTTCTAAAGATAAACGGGTTGTACTCTCACAAGAGCCTTACTTTAATTTTGAGATTAGTATTGCTCCCGATGGCAAACCCATAACGCTTAAAAATCAAAAGAACTATAATATGTATAAAATGGATTATGCTGACATCAGGAAATTTGATGTGGGTAGCAAGGTTCATAGCAGGTTCCCTTATCAGGAAAAGATAGAAACATATAAGCCGCTTTTGGAAGAGACAATAGATTCTGTAGAGAACTATGTTAAAAGAAGAAAATTACCAAAACCAAATTACAGCATTGAAACAAAAACTATCCCCAAAGGAGATAACGAATTCCATCCGGAACCTGCTGAGTTTGTTGATCTGATTATGGAAATTGTGATTCGGAAAAAGCTTACCAAACGAGTAACTATACAGTCATTCGATGTAAGAACTTTGCAATACCTGCACGAAAACTATCCAAAAATAAAGACGGCTTTGCTTATTGATGAGAAGATCGATTTTGAGGTAAATATTGCTGATCTTGGTTTCAAACCAACAGTTTATAGTCCTTATTCAGTTCTGGTTGGTAAAGGATTGGTAGAGCGTTGCCACGAAGCAGGCGTTAAGATTATACCGTGGACAGTAAACTCAATTAAAGATATGAAGTACCTGATAGGTTTGGGCGTTGATGGTGTAGTTACAGATTACCCTAATATTTACAAAAAGGTTATGGATGACAATTAATTTAGAACAGGTTTTTAATGATCTGTTCAATCGATAATCCTTCAGCCTCAGCTCTGTAATTTCGAACAATACGGTGGCGTAAAATCGCTTCGGCAACAGCTTGAACATCTTCTATATCCGGTGAATACTTTCCTGATATAGCTGCATGACATTTTGCACCAATAACAAGGAACTGAGAAGCCCTTGGTCCGGCACCCCAGCTTATATACTTATTAATATCTTCGGTAGCTAACGGGGTATGGGGGCGGGTTTTGCTTGCCAGCTTAACAGCATATTCAATCACATTGTCGGCAACAGGAATATTGCGTACCAATTTCTGAAAATACTGAATCTGCTTAGCATCTATTATTTTTTTAAGCTTAACCTCATTGTTGCTGGTTGTGCTTTTTACTATTTCAAGCTCATCAGCAAAAGTAGGATAACTTAGCAGCACATTAAACATAAACCTATCCAATTGTGCTTCAGGCAATGGATATGTCCCTTCTTGTTCAATAGGATTCTGAGTGGCCAGTACAAAGAAAGGATTTGGTAATGCATGTCTTTGTCCAGCAGCTGTTACTGCCTTTTCCTGCATTGCTTCAAGTAATGCAGCCTGAGTTTTAGGAGGCGTTCTATTGATCTCATCTGCAAGAACAATGTTCGAGAAAATTGGACCGGTTATAAATTTAAATGTTCTGTCTTCTCCTAAGATCTCAGCCCCGATAATATCGCTTGGCATTAGATCAGGGGTAAACTGGATCCTGTTAAAGTTAAGATCCATTACATCTGCAATAGTTTGAACAAGCAGTGTTTTTGCAAGACCAGGAACACCAACCAATAAGCAGTGCCCATTACTGAAGATGGAGATTAAAACAGATTTTACTACCTCTTCCTGACCAATAACAACTTTCCCTATTTCGGCTTTAATGTTATTATATGCCTGATGCAATGCATCCACTGCTTTTATATCATTTTCAAACTGCATTAGCATTATTTTTTAGCAGTTGTACCTTTAGTCCATATTTTTAATTCATCACAAGTATCATAATCTTCATCAATCCTGATATAAGTGTTTTCCCTTCTTTTTTCGAACCACTCGCTCAGCATTCTATCAATTTTATTCTGTTGTGCTTTCTCTTTGAATTTTGCGTAATCCTGATCCAGGTTTCCTTTGTGCGGAGGGATTTTAGATTTCAAATAAAGAATCTTATATCCTTGTTTTCCATCAGGATCTGTAAAAGCAACAGGCTGAGAGATCTCGCCCACCTTCATGGTATCCACAACAATAAATACTTTTGGATCAAGTTTATCAGCAGGTATAAATGTAGTTCTGGCGGTAACATTGTCGGCATATAAAATCATTCCGCCATTGTACTGCGACTCTTTGTTGTCTGAGTACAATGAAGCTGCGGTTGAGAAAGGAAGTTTTTTAGATAAAATGTTCCTGTAAATAGTATCAGCCTGTAATTTAGTTCTTTCTAAACTGGCTGGCGTAGTTTCCGGACGTATAAGGATATGACGTGCCTGAACCTGCTCTCCGCGACGTTCAATAACCTGAAGAATATGAAAGCCATGTTCTGTTTCAAAAACTGGCGACATCTCTCCTGGTTTTAATTTAAAAGCCCATGCTGTAAATTCTTTTACCATTCTGGTACGATCAAAGAATCCAAGATCACCGCCATCAGGGGCAGAACCAGAGTCCTCAGAGTAAGATTTTGCAAGGAAAGCAAAATCTTCACCGCTTTTCACTCTTAATCTAAGTGCATCAATTTTATCATAGAATTTTTGCTTTTCTGCCTTTGTAAGTTTCGGATGCAATACAATTTCTCCAACTTCAAACTCAGTAGGAATATCGGGAAGACTATCTTTTTGGTAAGAATCGAAATAACGTTTAACTTCAATAGGTGTAATGTTTACATCCTGTGTTATTTTTTGCTGCATTTTATTAGAAATCAGCTGCTCTTTAATGTCTGGTCTGATTTCATCTTTGTATTGAAGTACTGAACGATTTAAAAACTGCTCAAGTCTTTCTTGTCCGCCTGCACGCTGAATCTGATAACGCATACGTTTTTCAACCTCTTCATCAACCTGTGCTTCTTCAACTACAACAGAGTCAATCTCTGCCTGTTGTTTAAGTAGCTTCTGGGCAAGCATTTGTTGTAATATATAGCACTTTACTTTTTCATCATCAGGATTACCTGAATTTAAGTATTGCGCATATTGCTGATTTAAGTCTGATAATAAAATGATGTTATTACCCAATACAGCAACAACTTTATCTATATTTTTCTTTTGAGCCTTTACGTTAAAAAACAAGCAAATTAATGCGCTTGCTGTTACTAAAAATTTCCTCATCCTATGGTTGTTCAATTATATTCTTTTTGTGCAAATCTAATATTATCTATGCTATTGGCTTACGGTCTATAACCTCGCCAACTTTCTTATCTCATCCTGATTAATCTTTACAGGGTATTTATTTCTTAATGCTTTTATCCATTCATTCTCCAGTTCCTGCTGGTAATCGGTTACTACCTGCCCTCTAACCTCGTCAAAAGAACTTTGCAAATAAACGCTTTTGTTTTTATCATAAAAAATGCGGAGCTGATTTTCATCATTCTGCGCCTGGTTCCAAACTTTAATTTCAGAGATATTGAACATTAAAACCGCTTCTTTATACTCGTTCATTATGAAAACATATTCAGGCTTTGTTTTCGATATTCTCTTTTGCGTACGCAATGCATGTTCATAATTTTTTACTTCGGCAAGGTAGGCTGTGTCTTTATCCAAACCCATCTCTTTCGCCTCAAGCACCTTAAGTTTGAAATTAATATACAGTGATAAATATGCTTCTAAATCCTCAGGTGTTACATTTCTATAGCTAGAGTGGTTTTTTTTATAGACCCACATAAACTCTTTATTGGTTATTGGTTTTCCATTAACAACAGCCACATTTTGAGCAAATGCACCGGTAATAAAAAGACTGATGATAATGGCACAGTAAACTTTTCTCACAAAAGACTTAAGGTATATAATTTTAAGGCATAAAAGTAATAAATAAAGGTACTATAATGAGATATTTAACTAATTTTAACAGAAAAAAGATTTTCAATAAAATTATCATTAATGGTTAGCCAACTTACAACAACAGAAGAAGGTCTGCGTTTATTTTTTACAGATGATGTTTACCTGGTAAATGAGCCTGAAAGGGTGGTAAACGCAAATGTTGAAGCTTATGTTAAAGACGATGTCCCATCAATTGCACCACCTTCAACTGTTGCTGAACCAATAATTACATTAGTTAAAGAGCAACCTGAGTTTAAATTTCTGGGAAATAATAATCGCAATATTCTGATTTTAGTATACGATGATCAGAATGATGTAAGTGATGAAAAAGGGAGAGAGCTGCTAAGAAAAATCGTAAAATCAATAAATCTTACAGCTAATGATTTCGCTCTGCTAAATTATGCTAAATATAAACAAACTAGCTATGAGCAATTGAAAGCCCGATTTTCGAGTGTTATTGTATTTGCCTTTGGCGTTTCACCTGAACAACTAGGGTTAAAACACCAGGGTCAAAACACAGTTGTAAATGAAGGTACTGTAAAACTTATCTTCTCGTCTACTTTGCAGCAACTAGATGAAGATCCTAATGGGAAAAAGATTCTGTGGGGCAGCTTGAAACAACTTGGATTATGATGTTACCTGAATTGGTATTTGCTACCAACAATAAGCATAAAACAGAAGAAATAGGTAATCTTCTTGTTAATCAGTACAAAGTTTTAAACCTTAAAGATATTGGCTGCGATGTAGATATCCCTGAAACAGGAGACTCTTTTGCTGAAAATGCAAAGCTTAAAACCAGTTATGTGACGGATAACTTTGACCTGGATTGTTTCGCTGATGATAGTGGTTTAGAGATTGAAGCATTAAATAATGAGCCTGGTATCTATTCGGCAAGATATTCAGGAGTTAGGGATGATCTGAAAAACCTTAATCTGGTATTAAAAAAAATGGAAGGGGAAACAAACAGAAAGGCTCATTTTAAAACAGTCATTTCTTTAAATAAGGGCAATAAAAATTACCTTTTTGAGGGGATTGTTTATGGCAATATTATTCAAGCTCCAATTGGACAGGATGGATTTGGTTATGATCCGATTTTTATGCCGCTTGGTTACGACAGGACATTTGCGCAAATGAGCATGGCCGAAAAGAACGAGATCAGTCACAGGGCTATTGCTATGAAAAAGCTTATTGCTTTTTTAAAGGAACAGGTATAGTTTTTTTACTCGTATCAGGTTTTAAAGGTAAGTTTTTAACAGGCGCTATCAGTGCTTTTGCAGAATCTATTGCCGCTGAGTCAATTTTAGATGCGACCTTTGTAATTTCTTTTGCGGCTTCCTTTATTAGTCCTTTTTTGTTTACATCCGCTTTATTAGTTATTTTGCCCTTCGGACCTGCAGTTTTTTTTGCAGCCACAGTAGATTTTTTAGGTGTGACAGCTTTTGCTTTAGGTTTTCCATTAATCACCTCCTTTTTAGAAAGTGGTCTTTGTTCGGGTTTCCAGGTAAATCCTGTTAATAAAACATCCTCCTTTAATTCAGCAATAGGTACCCTTATACCTTCTGGTTCTTTAACGGTGAGTATATGACGTATCTCCTTGTTTTGAAATATAATTTTTATCCTGCTGCTTACAGTTTGGTTCATGTCGGTGTATGCACTATCGTTCCCTCTGTTATAGTACACGCTTTCCGCATTCCCGTCCACAAACATGGTGCTTAATTCTCCATCTTTAAAGAAAGCTGTAATGAGTTTTCCTTTTATCTGATTAAACTTTGCAGAGTCCGCATTCACATTAACCTGAAATGCATTGTCAATTACCTGCAGCGTATTAAGCTTATTGTTTTTTAATCGCAGATAAATGGTATCTCCCGTTTGCTGAGAGTTCTGAGACCATAAAATAGGATTTCCATACCATCTTAAAGTCGAATCGGCACTTGTATAGAACAGAGAGTCTGCCTTAGCCTGCATATTAGACTTGTAAACTCTCACATTATGGTAAGCTTTAATGGACCGTGTTTTTACCGTGTCTAAAGGGTTAACAGGTAATGAGTCCTTTGCATTTTTCTTTAATAAACTATCTGTAGTTTTAACGGCTGCATCAATCTTTTTTACCACATTTCCCGGTTTAACCAGACTATCTGCTTTTTTACTTAAGCTATCTGGTTTTTTACCTGCTATTTCCGTTTTTATCGCTTTAACAGGGTCTTTGGTTACTTTTAAAGAGTCCTTAATTAAAGGGATATCGGGTTTCTTTTGAAGAATGGTATCCTTAGCAAGGCTGTCTTTAGGCAAAGTAACCTTTGTTAGCAAACTATCCTTTGCAACCTTCAGTGCTGTTGAATCAATAGGAAGCACATTTTTATTGCCTTTTTTCTCCGGTTTTGCCTTGCCTTTAGGATCTATTTTTTCCGGCTTCTTTGTTATACCAATTTCTTCTGCTGTCATGCCGGGTACTTGCGCGCCATTATTCTTTTGTGGTTTTTCAGGGTCGCCCAGTTCATTATTCTTTTTGAGTACCGGCGATTCAATTAACTTCAGCGTTTTTTGAAGCACCATTTGTGTTTCCAAAGTATCAGAACCTAGCCATAAAGTATCTGGCTGCAACTTTTTGTTAACTGTTATAGAATCTTTTGTACCCATTCCCACATATGCATTTTTGGTTACAACGGCGCGTTCATCAATTTTGTAATAATAACCTAATTGTCCATAAAGAACAGTTTTATCTGCAGTATCTTTAAAAATGATATTCCTAACAGCTTTACCATATCCTGCAATACCATCATAATATAAGCTGTCACCCTTTAAAGATTTGGTCCCGTTGGTATATAGATTTTTCTTTCCAAAATAGGCATATTCAGTTTTGGTATTGTATGCGCCATTTTCGGTGTACAAATTATCTTCTTTGCCTTTAATATTTGTAGGACCATAAAAATATGCCCAGTTGGTAAGGGTGTTATATCTTAGAGTGTCTGATTTAATGGTGGTTTGCGGCGTTACCACTACTACATTGTAACGGAAGTACGAATCGCGACTGTTAGAAAAGTAGTATCCATTTTTACTGGTTAAGGTTACATCTTTATTAACAATTTTACCTCCTTCTACATAAGTTCCAACTTTGGTGGCCATATTATAATCCAATGTATTGGTAGTGAGGACAGATTCCTTGTCAACCATGCGCACATTACTAGTTAAATGCGCAATTTTAGTATTTCCATTATAAGTTAGGTGGTCAGAATAAATATTTATGGTGTCACCCTGATTGATGTGAACATTCTTAAATGCTTCAAAAACATTGTCGTTTTGATAAAAAACTGCACTGTCGCAAGTTAAGGTGGCATTTTCATGACTAAATACCGGAAATTTCAGATAGGAGATGTTTTTTTTCCCATCTGTATTTCCTACTCTGGCATCCTTCAAAATAATCTTTGTCCTCTGTTGCGCTAGCAAAGAGAAAGGAAACATGAAAAAGATAATGAAAAAGCGTATTTTCTGCACTTTACAAAGTTAGTTTTTTGCTTACCATTTTAATTAAATATTTTTGAAAGATGTTGCCCATTCAAAACTTTAAAGATTTTATCAACCATAATTCACTCTTTGCTCAAAGCAACAAAATATTACTTGCCGTAAGCGGAGGGAAGGATTCTGTTTTAATGGTTCACTTCTTTAAACTCGCAGGTTTTGATTTTGGTATAGCACACTGCAATTTTAATTTACGGGCTGATGAATCTCAGAGAGACGAAAACTTTGTCAGAATGCTAGCCAATTCCCTTGAAGTTCCGTTTTATGTAACGCATTTTAAAACTAAAAGTTATGCAGCAATTCATAAAATATCCACCCAAATGGCTGCAAGAGATTTGCGATACAATTGGTTCGAGGAAATTCGGCAATCTGAAAACTATGATTTCATTGCCCTTGCTCAGCATCAGGATGATGCTATGGAAACCATATTATTAAATTTAACAAGAGGTACCGGAATAGCCGGCTTACATGGTATTTTACCTAAAAGAGATAAACTTATCAGGCCACTTCTATTTCTTTCACGTGAACAAATCAATGAACTGATAGTAAAGAATGATATTGACTTTGTAGAAGACAGCTCGAATTTATCTGTCGATTATGCCCGAAATAAAATCCGGTTAAAGGTAATCCCTCACCTTAAAGAGATTAACCCCAATCTGGAGCAAACATTTGAACAAAATATTCAGCGGTTTTCTGAAACCGAGCTTGTGTTGCAGAATGTGGTGTCGGAATTAAGGGGGCACCTGATAACTGAAAAGCAGAATAATCTGTACTTGGAAGTAGCTAAAGTAAAGACCTTAAAACCACAAAGACTGTTGATGTTTGAATTGCTTAGGCCTTATGGGTTTTCGGAACTTGTGGTTATAGAGTTGTTGCAGGCCTTGGATAAACAAAGCGGTACATCTTTTTACAGTAATTCTCACAGAATTACCATTGATAGAAAGAATTTGATATTAAGTCCTGTGGTAACAGAAAACCAGCAATTGGCATTTATCCATATTAATGATCAAACTGTAAACATATTACAGCATAAATTATCGATGTCTTTTACAGATGAACCATATTTCGAAAGAGGGAGCGAACGAGCATTTGTAGATGCAGACAAGCTTATATTTCCTTTGGTGTTAAGAACCTGGCAGTCGGGCGATAAGTTTATCCCATTGGGCATGAAGTTCTTTAAAAAGCTAAGTGATTTTTTTATTGATAATAAAATACCCCTTGTAGAAAAAGGAAGTGTCCCTATTCTTATAAATGGAAATGGCGAAGTAATTTGGCTGGGCGGAATGAGGCAAGATGAAAGATATAAGGTAACGCCTTCCACAAAAAAGGTGGCCATATTCAGTCTAAAATAATCATATTACATTTTTTAAACAATCTTAACATAGATAGGGATACTCAAGAGATAAAAAAAAAGTAACTTTATTGAAATTTACACAAATGAGCAACCGCTACGCTTTTTTTGAAAAACAATACATAGGACGAGACTATATCAGGATCTGTATAAGACTTGTTATGGCTGCGTTTTGCTTTGCGGCCTATGTATATGAGCGAGACAGAGACAATACCCAGGATCTGTTTCTTGTAGTTGGATTTGGTATCATAGGGGTTTCAATAGCTTTACTTTTTCTGATTCAGTACAAAACTATTATTGATAATAAAAAGATCGTAATAGATGGATTGTGGTCGGCTAAAAGAGTAGAAATAGACCTTAATTCAATTGTAAAAGTAAGAAAGGACACTTATAGCAATTACTTGTTCAATAATCCGGTATATAACCTTCACCGTAAGGGAAGCATAAGGTTTTATTCATCCGGGAAAGATGCTGTTGTACTTACAGATACTGACGGATTTGAATATTACATTGGTACACAAAGGCCTAATGAAATGTATCTGGTGATACAGGCAGAGATGAAATCTTAAATAATTGCAATTGTTTAACACAAAGCTCAATTTAAGTAGTGTACTTTGCAACGTAAAAAAATATTCATGAAAATAGGTATTGTTTGTTACCCGACTTTTGGAGGTAGTGGAGTAGTTGCCACTGAATTAGGTAAGGCACTTGCCGACGAAGGTCACCAGGTACATTTCATCACATATAGTCAGCCTGCAAGGCTAGATTTTTTCTCTGAAAACTTATTCTATCACGAAGTATCAGTAAGAGATTATCCATTATTTGATTATGCCCCTTACGAATCTGCGCTAGCCAGTAAGCTGGTAGATGTGGTACGTTTTGAGAAACTGGATATTTTGCATGTTCATTATGCAATACCACATGCTTCTGCAGCATTTATGGCGAAGCAGATTCTTGAAACTTATGGTATCAATATACCATTTGTAACCACATTGCATGGTACAGATATTACATTGGTTGGTAAAGATCCAACCTATAAACCGGTAGTTACTTTTTCTATTAACAAATCGGATGGTGTTACGACTGTTTCTCAAAGTCTAAAAGACGATACAGAGAAACATTTCGAAATTACCAATGAGATTCAGGTTATTCCGAACTTTATTGATTTTTCGAGATTTAGCTTAAAGCCAAAAGATCATTTTAAAAAGGCTATTGCGCCAAATAATGAGCGGATATTAATTCATACCTCAAACTTTAGAAAAGTAAAGCGTACTGCCGATGTAATCAGGATGTTTCAAAAGATTCAGGCAAAAATCCCATCTAAATTACTAATGGTTGGTGATGGTCCGGAACGCGCATATGATGAGCAACTTTGCAGAAGCCTGGGCATTTGTGAGCACGTTCGTTTCTTGGGGAAACAAGACGCAATAGAAGAAATTTTATCAGTATCTGATTTGTTTTTAATGCCATCAGAGTCTGAGAGCTTTGGTTTGGCAGCTCTTGAGGCAATGGCATGTAAAGTGCCGGCTATTACCTCAAATGCCGGTGGATTGCCTGAATTAAATGTTGACGGCTTTTGTGGATATATGAGTAATGTTGGCGATGTTGATGACATGGCTGCAAAAGCAATTCATATTCTTGAAAATGATGCCATATTAAAGCAGTTTAAAGAGAATGCCTTAACAAGAGCAAAAGACTTTGACCTCAAGAAAATATTACCATTCTATATTAATTATTATAACAAGGTTATTGAAGCACAGCATAAGTTAAAAGCTGTATAAACGATCATAAAAAAGGCTTGTATCCATAGATACAAGCCTTTTTTATGATTCCTTATTTCCTGTTATTTCTTAGGGGCAAAAAGAAGGCAAACAGGAGCTCCTACTTCAATTCTTTTGCCTGTATCCTTTAACTCGCCGGTTTGTGTATCACGTTCAAATACCACCACATCATTTGTGTACTGATGGGCAACCAACAGATACTTCCCGCTAGGATCAATTGCAAAATTTCTTGGTCCTTTACCTAATGTGCTGATCTGGCCTCTTTTACTAAGCAAGCCTCCTTTTTCAATAGCAAAGAAAGTGATGTTGTTTTCGCTTCCTCTGTTAGTGGCATATAAGAACTTGCCATCAGGAGAAATATGAATGTCTGCTGCACCGTTCTCTCCTTTAAATCCGTCTGCAGTAATTTTAGTTTCCTGTATTTTTTCTAATGAACCATTTGAATAGCTAAAAACCGTTATCCCACCGTCCATTTCATGAATCAGATAAGCATATTTACCATCTTTACTAAAGGTAATGTGTCTTGGTCCTGCGCCAGGTGTTACAGCAACACTATCGTGAGGTGTAAGTACATCATTACTTCCATTAGGATTGTAATTATACAAGTAAACTTTATCTGTCCCAAGATCATTAATGATCAGATATTTGTGGTCTGGTGTAAAAAACACCATGTGCACATGAGGTTCATTTTGCCTGTCTTTATTTACACTTTTCCCATAATGCTGAACAACTTGTTTTAATGCGCCTACAGATCCATTGCCTTCTATGCCAAAAACTGAAGCATTCCCTCCCGAATAATTGGCAGAAATAACATTTTTCTCATCAGCAATCACATAGCAAGGGTCATCACCATTTGTAGCTTGCTTGTTCAGGAACTTAAGCTCACCTTTTGCAGCATGAAATTCAAATGCACTTACAGAACTGGTTTTGCCAGTTTCATTTACAGCATATACAAATTTATTGTCGGGGCTTAAAGTAACATAACTTGGGTTCTCTACACCTTTTGCAACGCTTAATTGTTTAGAATCACCATTATTGGCATCAAAACTATAAGTGTAAATCCCTTCACTTTTACCCGTATTAGTATATGTTCCTATAATTAAATTATAATCATTTTTCTGTGCACAACTTTGCATTGCTAGAAGGATAATTGGGAAAAGGAAGGATTTTTTCATGTTTAAAATTATTTAATCAGATGTTTGATCTGTATTAATTCGTGCTCTTCAAGGAATCGCCATTTACCTCTTGGAAGATCTTTTTTAGTTAAATTGCCATACACTACTCTGTCAAGCTTAACTACATCATAACCCAGATGCTCAAAAATCCTACGCACAATCCTGTTTTTACCACTATGGATCTGGATACCTACCTCACGCTTGGTACCACCGGTAACGTAAGATACTGAATCTGGTTTAATTATACCATCTTCAAGTTCAAGACCAAACTGAATTTTATTCAAATCACCCTGGGTTAAACTTCTGCTTAATTCAACATGATAGATCTTTGTAATTCCGTTTTTAGGGTGAGATAATTTGTCGGCCAAATCACCATCATTCGTCATCAATAGCAAACCAGTAGTGTTACGGTCTAATCTTCCAACAGGGTAAATACGTTCTCTGCTTGCTTTTTCAACAAGCTGCATAACAGTCTTACGCTCTTGTGGATCATCAGTAGTAGTGATATAATCTTTAGGTTTGTTTAACAGAACATAAATCTTTTTCTCACGTTTTAACAATTCACCGTTATAACGGATTTCATCTTTTGCAGGGTCAACTTTCTGTCCCAATTCAGAAACAATCACTCCATTAACAGACACAACACCTGCTGTAATTAGCTCGTCGGCTTTACGGCGAGAGCAAATTCCTGAATTTGCAATATATCTGTTTAAACGAATTAGTCCGTCATCTTTAACAACAGGGTTTTTCCTGCTACGCATCACAGGTTCTTTCTCAAAACGTTCGTTGCGTCCGCCGCGTGCTCCACGATCAGGGCGGGATTGAAAATCAGGTCTCTGTGTGTCTCCCTCTCTTTTTCTGAAAGGTCTGTTGTCAGTACTTCTTGCGTTCTGACCTTTTTTATCATCGAATTTCCTGAAAGGCTTGTCGCCTGATTGGCTAAAATGGTCTTTCTTTATATAGCTGCGGGTTTTTTCGCCTGGAGGAGTCTCTCTTGAGCTACCTTCTTTATAAGCTCTTGGCTTGTATTCTTTATTGAAGTCCCCATCCCTTGGTGTCCTTGGTTTAAAGTCTTTGCCAGCTGAACCTCTTGGGCTAAAGCCTTTTGAATCACCATCTCTGCCTCCCTTGGATTTGAAATCCTTTTTGTCACCCTCACGTGGGGTTCTTGGCTTAAAGTCTTTGGATGCACCAAATTTATTATCTTTTCCTTCTTTATCGTCAAACTTGCTTTTTCCTTTGTAAGAACTCTCTGTTCCACTTGGCCTTCTGCCAGTTGTGCTTCGGTTTCCCGGTTTGGACTTGTCATCCCGACTGTTCCTGTTGTTGTTTTTTATCATGATACGCTTTTAACCGCATAATTTATGCGGGTGCAAACTTACTTAAAATTGCTCTAATTCACAATTTTAAGTGTAGATAAAGCGTAATTTCTATGTGCTTTCAATGGGAGCATTTTGTGACTTTTAAAGAGGAGATTTATTGTTAAAAACACTTGATTTGAGGTGCTTATTTTTTTGTTGGGCCACAAGTAAAAAAATCAGTCCTCAGATACCTTTAAACGTTGATTTTGGAAGTGTTTTTTGTAAAAGCTTGATAATTAGGTTAATATATCGTATGTTTGCAGGCGTTTTATATTATTCACCAAAAAAAGGAGGAAAATGATAAAGAAACACATAATAACATGTACGGTAATAATTTCATTACTGGTTATGGCAAAAGTGTTTGCTTACCACATGCCCCAAGCATCAAAAAGTCTTTTAAAAGAAGAAAAAACAACAAAAAAAGATACAACAGTAACACCAGTTGAAAAGCCATTATCTCAGATGGCTAAATTGAGTTTCGCAGAAGAAACACTACCACTAGGGGATGCCAAAGTGGAACGTAAAATGAAGAGAATTCTTGCTGAATTCAGCTTCAATAATTTACAAACCAATCGCCTGCATAAAAAAGCGGCAGAATGGTTTCCTGTGATAGAACCAATCCTTGCCGCTTACGGTATTCCAGAGGATTTTAAGTATGTTCCATTAGTAGAATCAGGATTAAAAGCGGGTGTATCACCAAAAGGTGCTGCAGGGTTTTGGCAATTTATGCCTGCAACTGCCCGTACATATGGTTTAAAAGTCAATTCAAAAGTAGATGAGCGTAAGAATTTACGTAAATCAACAATAGCTGCCGCTAAATACATTAAAGAACTTTACGGTATTTTTGATAGCTGGACGCTAGTTGCCGCCGCCTATAATGTAGGTGATGGACATATGAGGAGACAGATAGACAGACAAAATCAGGACAATTATTTCAAAATGAAACTAAATCGCGAAACAGGTGGTTATGTTTACAAATTGATTTCCATGAAAGAGATAGTGGAAGATCCTGTTCGTCATGGTTATACTGCTCCTAGAGCATTATTAGCTTGGAACGCGGGTAATGCCCAAAGTTCTATAAATTAGAAAGAAAAGACACGTGCAAATGGGGGGAGCCGTTCCAAATTATTGGAACGGCTTTTTGTTTTATTTGAAAATTACTAATTTACTGCCCTATGATGGGACTGATGAAACTGCGTATACAAGATATGAAGTACGGCTCGGGAGAAATACTTGTTCTCATATTTGATGTTTTGGATGAACCGAAACCAAATTACCAGGCCGGCCAATTTTTAACATTAGTATTTGATATTCAAGGAAGAGAACTTAGAAGGTCATATTCTTTATGCAGTTCTCCCGATGTTGATGAGCCGCTTGCTATTGCTATAAAACGGGTCGAAAATGGCGAAATATCCAGACTGCTGCATCATAGAACCGCAATAGGTGATATTATGTATGCCCTGCAGCCCAATGGTTTGTTTACCTACCCGCCACAGTCAGATCTAAAAAGAACTGTTTTTCTTTTTGGTGCAGGCGTAGGCATTACCCCTCTTTTCTCTATTATTAAAACAGCGTTGGTAAGAGAAAGCCAATCAAAAATCATACTTGTATACAGTGTCCGCTCACCAACAGAAGCACTTTTCAATGATGAGCTTAATGAACTCCAGAAAAACCACCCTGATAGATTTAAGATCATCTATGTATCCAGCCAGTCGCAAAATCTATTAATGGCCAGGTTAAATGTGTTCCTTATAGAAAAAATAGTTAAGGACTACTTGGAGTTCGATAAAAATGATGCCTTGTTCTATACGTGCGGACCTATTGATTATATGGTTACCTGCCGAATAACCCTACTTAATTTAGGGTTCGATATAATGCAGATCAAAAGGGAGACTTTTGTAATGCCTGAGGACGAGGTTGACGAGGATGATACTACTGAAAAAGAAGTAAAAGATACCAATACTTATTCTGTAGTACTAAAGCTACGGGGGCAGCAGTACCGGCTTTCTGTTCCATATAATAAAACTATTCTTAATGCGGCCCTTGAGCAGCATATTGATGTTCCGTATAGCTGTAAGGCTGGAATTTGCAGTACCTGTACTGCAAATTGTGTTAAGGGTGGCGTGCGGATGGACTATAATGAAATCCTGATGGATGATGAAATTGCAGCCGGTCGTGTGCTGGTTTGTACAGGTCATCCTACAGAAAATGACACAACCATAGTTTGGTAAATAGATAATCTTTCCTTATTATGGCGTACCTTTGTGCCTTTAAAATTGTTATCTTAATTATCAGATATCCATATTGTTTTTAATATATATATGAGCAAAAATACCATCGACCTTGGAGAGCAAAAAGATGTAGAAGTGTATGGGGCAAGGGTGCATAACCTAAAAAATATAGACGTTTCCTTTCCCAGAAATAAGCTTGTTGTAATTACAGGTTTAAGCGGAAGTGGTAAATCGTCTCTTGCTTTTGATACCATTTATGCCGAGGGACAGCGCAGGTATATGGAAACTTTTAGTGCCTATTCGCGTCAGTTTATGGGCGGAATGGAAAGGCCTGATGTAGATAAAGTTTCGGGCTTAAGCCCGGTTATTGCAATAGAACAAAAAACAACCAGTAAAAATCCAAGATCAACCGTAGGAACAATTACCGAGATCTACGATTTTATGCGCTTACTTTATGCCCGTGCTGCTGATGCCTTTTCTTACAACACAGGTGAGAAAATGGAGCGTATGAGCGAAGACCAGATTCTTAATAATATATTTAACAAGTTTGGTGATATGCCGGTAAACATACTGGCACCTGTAGTTAAAGGCCGTAAAGGTCATTATCGTGAGCTTTTTGAGCAAATTCGTAAACAAGGGTATGTAAAAGTGCGTATTGATGGTGATATACAGGATATCACACCTAAAATGCAGGTAGACCGGTACAAAATTCATGACATTGAAATTGTTGTTGATAGACTTGTAATAGATAGAAAAGACATAAAACGGCTTCAAGATTCACTCCAAACCGCAATGCGTTTAGGTAAGGGAATTATTAAAATAAGTGATAAGGCAAATAATGTATCGCACTTTAGCCGGTTTTTAATGTGCCCTACAACGGGTATCTCTTACGACGAGCCGCAGCCAAACAGTTTTTCTTTTAACTCGCCATACGGAGCTTGCGAGAACTGCGATGGCTTGGGTTACATCTTTGTAATCGACAGGGAGTCAGTAATCCCGAATCCTAAACTTAGTATCCTTAATGGAGGATTGGCCCCCTTAGGCGAATATCGTGAAGTATGGGTATTTCAGGTTTTAAAAGCACTTGCAAAAAAATATAACTTTTCACTTTCAACCCCGCTCGAAAAACTGGGAGAGGATAATATTAATATCATTCTTAATGGTACTCATGAATTATTAAGTGTAGCTGTTGAGTATAATAAGTGGAACGTTCAGAACTATCAGATTACGTTCGACGGAATTATTAAACTACTTGAAGAGCAACAGGAGCGCAAAGGCGAAGGAGCCGTTGATGATATGGAGAGCTTCCGTAAGCTTAAAACCTGTCCGGTATGTAATGGCGCTCGTTTAAAGAAAGAAAGCCTGAATTTTAAAATAGATGGCAAGAATATATTTGAACTTGCCGAGATGGACATCATCAGTCTTAAAAACTGGTATGTAGATGTAGAGAGCAGACTTAGTGAGCGTCAAAATATTATTGCCAAAGAAATTCTTAAAGAGATCCGTGCCAGATTGGGCTTCCTTACCGATGTTGGTTTAAATTACCTGTCACTAGATCGTACTGCACGTACTCTTTCTGGTGGCGAGGCTCAAAGGATAAGGCTGGCTACCCAGATCGGGTCGCAGCTTATGAACGTAATGTATATTCTGGATGAGCCGAGCATTGGTTTACATCAGCGCGACAATGAACGTTTAATAGGAGCCCTTAAAAATCTTAGGGATTTAGGTAATACGGTGCTTGTTGTTGAACACGATAAGGACATGATACTGGAAGCAGATCACGTTATTGATGTAGGGCCTGCTGCAGGTGCCCATGGCGGAGAAATTGTAGCTCAGGGTAATCCAGCTCAGATCCTAAAATCAGATACCTTAACCGCTGCATATCTTAATGGCAAAAAAGGCATAGAAATACCTGCCAAACGTAGAAAAGGGAATGGGCATAAACTTTCAATAATTAAAGCTAGCGGCCATAACTTAAAGGATGTTTCGGTTGATTTCCCATTAGGCAAGTTTATTGCCGTTACCGGAGTTTCGGGCAGTGGTAAATCAAGCTTAATTACCGAAACGCTTTACCCTATATTGAATCATCATTTCTTTAGGGCCAAAAAACATCCGCTTCCGTACGAAAAGATCAATGGCTTAAAAGAAATAGATAAAGTAATTGAAATAGATCAGGCACCAATTGGCCGTACACCAAGGTCTAATCCATCTACTTATACCGGTGTATTTTCAGATATCCGGAACTTATACGTACAGCTGCCCGAAGCAAAGATAAGAGGCTATAAGCCAGGGCGCTTCTCCTTTAATGTAAAGGGAGGCCGCTGCGAAACCTGTCAGGGTGGAGGAATGAAGGTAATTGAAATGAATTTCCTGCCGGATGTACAGGTGCCTTGTGAAGAGTGTGGTGGAAAAAGGTATAACCGGGAAACCCTGGAGGTACGTTATAGAAGTAAATCGATTAGTGATGTGCTTGACATGAGTATAGAAGAAGCGTGTGATTTCTTTGAAAATATGCCTGCCATCTATCGTAAAATAAAGACACTTAAAGATGTTGGGCTTGGGTATATCACCTTAGGTCAATCATCAACAACCTTATCGGGTGGAGAAGCGCAGCGCGTAAAACTGGCTACTGAACTTTCTAAAAAGGATACAGGAAGAACTTTTTATATTCTGGATGAACCAACTACAGGTTTGCATTTTGAAGATATAAATGTATTGCTTGGGGTATTAAATGAATTGGTTGAAAAAGGGAATACTGTGCTGGTTATTGAGCATAACCTTGATGTGGTAAAAGTTGCTGATTGGATTATTGATCTTGGTGAAGAAGGCGGTGCAGGAGGGGGCAGGATTATCTTTGAAGGTACACCAGAGGGTCTAATTCAAAATCCAATAAGCCTTACAGGTAAGTTTTTGAAAAAAGAAATGGGACTTTAATATATGACAGCTTTTTTAAATTCTTTTATTCCGGATTCAGATCCGTACAGCAAAGTACAGGTTGTAGGGAAAGGTTTGGGTAAGCAGAATACTAAAGAAGAAGAAACATCCCCATATCGGCTCATAGAATCTGAGGATATCAAAAAACTGTTTAAAACAAGGACTGCTTTTTCTTATAAAGGCACTTATGGTCATGCATTAATTATAGCAGGTGCCCCGCAAACTATGGGAGCCGCATTGCTGGCTTCTAAAGGTTGTCTTTATGCCGGAGCAGGATTAACTACCACTTCAATGCCCGAAAGCGGTCTGGTGGCTTTGAACACATCCCTGCCCGAAGTAATGTTCGTAAAAAGGAAGGCGCTTTTAAAAAGCGATGCATTAACTAAATATAATGCCATATCAATAGGCCCGGGTTTGGGCAAAGGAGCAAAAGCTGAGCAAACCTTAGCGCAGTTGTTTGCCTTAAAAAGAGACTTTATTGCAGATGCAGATGCATTAAATATACTGGCATCAAGACCAGACCTGCTGGCGGTAATTGAAAAACATTCTATAATAACACCCCATGTAAAAGAATTTGATAATTTGTTTGGCAAGCATACAAATTGGTGGGACAGGTTGCAGACTGCACGAAAAAAGGCCATACAACTTGGAATAGTCATTGTCCTTAAAAATCAATATACGTTTATTGTAAGCCAACGCGGAGAGGTGCTTATCAATTCTACGGGCAATCCGGCCATGGCACAGGGGGGGATGGGCGATGTGCTTACGGGTATAATTACTGCTTATGTTGCCCAGGGTTATCCCGCAAAGGATGCTTCAATATTAGGTTGTTATTTTCATGGCAAGGCTGGTGATGATTTGGCCAACAGCTTTTTTAATGTTACTGCATCTCAGGTTGCTATGCAGATTCCAAAAACTGTAAAAGATTTTCTGGGTTAGAGATTATTAGATAGAAACGTTCCCCATCACGATCATTTGATTCATGGTAGGGCTTGCACTGCCACCTTTTTTCTCCAGAGTTACCGCAAATGCTGCAGCAGAGCCAATTTCTTTCATAGCTACAAGAATATGCGTAGAGTCGGCTTTAACATCAAATACCCCTAAATCAACAGGCTTGCCATTTACAATAGCCCAAAGCTGATATTGATGTTGCTGATCATTGGCGGGTAAATCCATTTTTGAATTGTCTACCATCACATGTTTACCTTTTGCGTGCCAATATACCGTCATTTTGGCGTTAGGATCCATCACAGTTCCTGCTAGTTTCACAGTTTTCCAATCCGGATCATTGTTCATGTCAATAATCTTTTGCAGGTCGGCATTGCTTTGCTTCATGAAATTAACCGTACTTGTAAACTTCTCGTTATTAAGGTTTAGAGCGGCAATCTGCTCTTTTGCATCACCTAGTTGATTGTGCGCAGAATAAAGCGCAACAATACTCATTACCAGAAGTGCAATACATGCTACCAGCGCAATTCGCAACGATTTTATTTTGGATTCGTAAGGTGCCGTATTCAAAGGTACAATTACTGTTTCCTTAACACGTTCACTTGCTTTAATTGGCTCAGCTACCGGGATGGTTTCTTCACGACTTTCAGTAGCACCTATTTTATCAAGAATTTTGCGTTCCAGGTCAGCAGAAGGTTGTATGGCATTTTGTAACGCATACTGTTCCATAGCAATTTCAATAGCTTCAATTTCCTGTTTTATTTCAGGATATTTTGATGCCATTGCTTCAACTTCAGCATGTTCCTGAGCATTCAATTGCCCCAGAACGTAAAGTTCAAGTATGCCTGATTCAATATATGCTTTTACTTCTTCCACTTCAGTTAAAATGCTTTCTTAATTCCATAATAGCCATTCTGATACGTGTTTTTACAGTACCTAATGGTAAATTTAATTCTTCTGCCGTTTCTATATGTGTATATCCCTTAAAATACACCATGTTTAATACTTCATTAAATTCTGGCTTAAGCGCGGTAACCATATCTTTAATTCCCAGAATATCCGCATTAAAGGTAACTTCTTTTTGTGCGTCAATGAAATCTACGTTATTTTCTATATCTTGGTTTTTACCTGCATTTTTAAAATCTTTTGAGCGTAACTTGTCTATAGAAAGGTTACGTGCAATGTTCATCATCCAGGTAAATAGTCGGCCTTTTGAACTGTCATAGCTGCCTGCAGAGTTCCATATTTTTACAAAGGTTTCTTGTAACAGATCTTCGGCAACTTCAGTTTGTTGAATAATTCTTGAGATAACACCTAGCAGTGCACCAGAGTACATATCATATAATGCCTGAATAGCTATAGTATCCTGACTTTTCAGTTTACTAACAAGATCTTCTTCAGATAGCGATATTTTCTTTATAGTTCCCAAGGGTTTGGCTAATATACAGAAACTACAACAAGAACAAAGGAGAATTTGTTTTTTATTAACCGAAGGTTAAAAATCAAACAAGTGTTTCTCGGCATGATAAGATGAGCGTACCAACGGACCGCTTTCTACATACCTCAATCCTTTTGCTAATCCTATTTCCTTGTATTTTGCAAACTGATCAGGATGAATCCAGTCTACCACAGGGTGATGGTTGCGTGTAGGCTGCAAGTACTGGCCAAGTGTTAATATATGAACCCCATTAGCTACCAGGTCATCCATTGCCTCCAAAACATCATCTTCTGTTTCGCCTAAGCCAAGCATAATACCTGTTTTAGTTCTTAAGCCAAATTCTGAAATGCGTTTTAAACACTCTAAACTTCTGTCGTATTTTGCCTGGATACGTACTTGTTTGGTTAAACGTTTAACCGTTTCAACATTGTGTGACATCACTTCAGGTCTTTCTTCCAGCACTCGGTATAAGTTATCCCATACACCTCTGAAATCAGGAATAAGTGTTTCAAGAGTAGTTTCAGGGCTTTCTCTTCTGATGGCCTGTAATGTTTCTGCCCAGATAATTGAGCCACCATCCTTTAAATCATCTCTGTCTACCGAAGTAATAACACAATGCTTTACCTGCATTAGCTTAACAGAATTAGCTACCCTGTTTGGTTCATCCAAATCAACAGCTAAAGGCCTGCCTGTAGCTACTGCGCAGAAAGAGCATGAGCGTGTACAGATATTTCCCAGAATCATGAAGGTAGCTGTACCTGCTCCCCAGCATTCGCCCATATTAGGGCAATTGCCGCTTTCGCATATGGTATGAAGTTTATGAGTATCTACAAGACTGCGGACTTGTGCATATTCTTTACCAACAGGAAGCTTTACTCTAAGCCAATCTGGTTTACGTTGTACTGGGTTTTCTGAAACAACCGGAAGTGCGATCATGGCACAAAGTTAAGCAATAGGTTTGAATTGTTATAAAAATGAAATGTTTACCTGATGTAATGTTATTTTTTACCCCCTTGTAAGTTACTGATAATGAGTTATGTATTGGGGTTTATACAATGTTTAAACAATGATCATACAATCGTTAAACAATGCTTACGCAATTAAATACTGTGTGAACATTGCTTAATGTTCTGGTAAACAGCGCATAACGATAGTTTAGGGCACGCGTTTAGCGCACCCTGACAAAGGATTTCTTTTAACTTTTAAGGTAGATTTGCTAATTGTTGATCACTTCTGCAACTTCATCTGCAGAGATGTCGCTATGAGAAGCGTCCAGGATACAATCGCCGTCTTTAATCAAAAGGATTTGAGGAGATTCATGGTGAACCTGAAAAATTTCAGCTATTTCTGCAGAGATGTCGCGATAGCTGATCAGATCCAGAAAATATAATGAAGTATCGGCTGGTAATACTTCCCAGTCTAATTCGAAACGTCTTTTAGCCATAGAGCTAACAGAACATCTGGTACTGTGTTTAAAGATTAAACTGTAACCTTCTTTTTGTTTTATTTCGCTGATTTGAGTTAAATCAGTAATGTTTTTCCACTGCATCTAATATCTTTCTAAAGTTTAGCCTTAGTTATCATCTTCTTCTTTTGCCTTCCGGATAGGAATTGTAGGCCGGGCAAATCCTGTTAGAACATGCTTCTAAAACAGATATGGCAAAAAATACGCCGAGTAATAAAATAGCTACTTTCTTCATCTGTGTAAGTCTTTAATTGATATATTCTTCTAATCTACATCTTTTAGAAGAAAGTATCAAAGTAATTTTAGACTGTTGCCTTAAGCTCAGCCATTTTTAAAGCGGTAATTGCCGCCTCATCACCTTTATTCCCGTGTTTACCTCCTGCTCTGTCTATTGCTTGCTGCTGGTTGTTGGTAGTTAACACACCAAATATTACAGGTTTACTGTGTTTAACACTTACCTGGGTAATGCCATTTGCAACCGCATCGCAAATGAAATCAAAGTGTTTGGTGTCGCCTTGAATTACACAACCAAGGCAGATAACTGCATCAAGATCCTGATGTTTTTGTAAAAGCAGATCAGCTGCGGATGTTAACTCAAAGCTACCCGGAACTGCAATAGAAAGGATATTCTCTTGAGCAACACCATATTTGGTTAATGTTTCAAGAGCGCCATTGTATAGGCTTCCGGTAATTTCGGCATTCCATTCTGCTACTGCAATTGCTATTTTATAAGCACTTCCGTTTGGTACTGTTGTATGAGAAAAATCAGAGAGGTTCTTTAATTGTGTTGCCATGGGGCAAAGCTATGGAAAAATCGTAAAAGTTTTTTAATTGAAAAGTAAGGAAGTGTTTAAACAAAAAAGGCAAGTACATATGCACTTGCCTTTTCTACTATAATGTTGTAATAACTTATTTTACTTGTGCTTCGGCACGAGCAATGTATTCGTCTATCATTTGAGCTTCCTGACTTTGAGGATACTGAGTTTTGATTTTATTATAAGCATCAGCAGCATCTTTGTAGTCTTTCTGAGACTCGTAAACTAAACCTAGTTTTTTAAGAAACAATGGAGATGTGAATTTGTTGCTTGCTTTATCAGCGGCTTTTTTATAATATGTAATAGCTTGTTTGTAATCTTTCAACTCACTGTAAGCATCACCTAATAAACCTAAAGCCAAAGGATCTGCAACCGGGCTTCCAGTATCAGAGTATTTTCCTAACGACTCGATTGCTTTTTTGTACTCACCTTTACGCAAGTAGATCCCACCTAAATAAAGATTGGCAAGGTTAGCTGATTTAGTGTTTGCATATTCATCAGCAATTTTTTCAAATCCAGGATAACCACCTTCACCGTTTATCGCTTTATTAGCCAATGAGTCTACACCAAGAAATTGCTCTGCTTTATACATTTTAGCAGAAGCCTCTTCAGCTCTGTTTTTTAAATAAACATTCTGATACCAGATGTAAATTCCAATTAGCACAATAATAGCACCTGCAATGAACAAAAGGCTTTTTGAGTTTTCTTGTAAAAAAGAACCCTTTCTTACCTGTTGATTTATTTCTTTTTCTGTTGTGGACATTTTATTTAAAAAAATTAAGGACTGCAAAAATACATTTTTACATTAAAGTATCAACCCCTTTTTTTAGTATTTAAATAAAGTTTAATGAACTGAGCGTTAATTAGAACCGACCAATGGTTTAATATTTTGCCAATGCTTGTTAAACTGTAGCCAAAATAGGGAAAGTTTGGTGGTAAATAAATAGGTGTATACCGGCCTGATTTAACAAAGCTAAACGGTAACTTTGGCTTCAGATAATATGTGGTTAAAAAATATTACACTCCTCAATTTTAAGAACTACGCAGATGCTAGTATTAGTTTTTCAAAAACGGTAAATGCGTTTGTGGGAAACAATGGTGCCGGTAAAACTAATTTGCTGGATGCAATACACTATTTATGTTTGTGTAAGGGGTATTTTAATCCGATAGATAGTCAGCAGATTAAAACTGCCGAGGATCTTTTTTTAATACAAGGTGATTTTGATCGTAAGGAAAAAAATGAAAAAATAACCTGCGGGGTTAAAAGAAACCAGAAGAAACAGTTTAAAAGAAACAAGAAAGAGTATGATAAGTTAGCTGATCATATTGGGCTGTTTCCATTGGTGATGATTTCTCCTTATGATACCAATATTATTATTGATGGGAGCGAGGAGCGCAGGCGTTTTATGGATAATGTGATTTCGCAAACAGACACTCATTATCTGGATGAACTTATTCTTTATAACCGTCACCTGCTAAACCGTAACGCTTTATTTAAGCAGATAGCCATAACGAGAAGCTATGACCCTACGTTGCTTGAAATTTATAACGAACAGCTGGTTCAGTCGGGCGAAAAGATTTTTGCTAAGCGGAAACAATTTATGTTGGATTTTATCCCTCTGTTTGATAAGTATTATCAGTTTTTGACTGATGACAATGAGCAAGTAAGTTTACAATACCAGAGTCAGCTAAGCGATACTCCTTTTGAACAGCTACTTACCCAGTCTATAGAAAAGGACAAGATTTTAGAAAGAACAACTACAGGAATTCATAAAGACGATCTGATATTTACCATTACAGAAATGCCTTTAAAGAAGTTCGGCTCACAAGGACAGCAAAAATCGTTTTTAATTGCATTAAAATTGGCGCAATATGCTTATCTTCAGAAGTATAAAGGATTTAAGCCCTTGCTGCTGTTAGACGATATTTTTGATAAACTTGATGATAACAGAATGCATAAACTGATGGAGATGGTGTCTCATCATGACTTTGGACAGATTTTTATAACGGATACAGGAAGAGAAAGAGTTTTGGCATTGTTTAATAAAATAAATGTGCCGGTAACATTATTTGAAGTAAATAACGGATCAGTAAATCATGCGTAAACCTAATGATATAACCTTAAAGGAAGGTATTGGTAAATTACTGAATGTATACAGGCTAAAAGGGCGGTTTGATGAAACGTCTGTTGTTGCTTTTTGGCCCGAATTAATGGGTAAGGCTGTTGCAAACAGGACTACTCAAATCTACATTGCGCACAAGAAATTGTTTGTAAGGCTTGAATCGTCGGTAGTTAAAAATGAATTGCTGATGGTTAGAGCCGGCATTATTCAAAAGATAAATGAACATGCCGGCACTGAAGTGATTACAGATATTGTGTTCCTGTAGTGATTTTTACTTATTTAAAATATCTTGCTGATCAACCAAATAATTAGCGCCAGTACCAGTACTACAACGATTACTCCGGTCCAAACTCCTGCTTTAAAAATTCCTTGAATTAAGTCGCAACTGGCTAATGTGGTTGATAGAAATGCAATAATTGCAAGCGGGAAAAATCTTTTGGTTATCATAAGCTTTGTGTTTTAATGTACCTAACAAAATCTTACGACAAATAGTTTTAGATTTACTGTCCGTTTACTTTAAGTAGTTCAATTTCAAATATTAGTGTGCTGTAAGGAGGGATGTCCTGACCAGCGCCACGCTCGCCATAGGCAAGGTTGTATGGTATAAAGAATTTATACTTTGAACCTGCAGGCATTAGTTGTACTCCTTCTGTCCATCCAGGAATAACATTGCTAAGCGGGAACGATATAGGTTCATTTCTATCATACGAGCTATCAAACTGTTTGCCGTTTAGCAGCGTTCCTTTATAATGTACAAGTACTGAATCGGTAGCTTTGGGCATAGCGCCTGTGCCTTTTGTAATTACCTGATATTGCAAACCGCTTGCAGTAACCTGAACTCCGGGTTGTTTTTTGTTGTTTTCCAGGAATGCAGTCCCTTCTGCAATAGCCGGCCCGAACTTCTTTTTGCTAAGGGTTACGAATAGATTATTGATGGCTGATTGTGATGCTTGTGTTGTTAAGGCAAAAGGCTTTTCGTTAAAAGCATCTTTCATGCCTTGCATCATTAAGTCGTAATTGATAGCATTTAAACCATCTTTTTTCATGTTGCTGGCCATTGTTATTCCGAACGAATAACTTGCCGAGTCTAACGTAGATTTAAATACAGGCTTGGCGATTGGTTTTTGTACGCTTTTAGTAGCGGTTGTTTTTTTAGGGGTAGTGGTAGGCTTTTTACTTGTCTGTGCAATTGCTGCAACTGAGCATAGTGGTAATAAAAGTGCGATAGCGATCTTCTTCATTTTAATAAATTTGTTCCGAAAGGTACAAACTTATGATAATTACCCTGCATGTTATTAAAATTTTGAGCATGCAGGGTAATTAGGAGTTTTTTCTAGAAACGCTCAGCAGCGGTAAAGAAGAAATCGCCTTCAATAGCAGCGTTTTCGTTTGAGTCTGAACCGTGAACAGCATTTGCATCGATAGATTTTGCATACTTTCTGCGGATAGTACCTTCAGCTGCTTCTGCAGGGTTGGTAGCACCAATAAGAGTCCTGAAATCTTCAATTGCATTATCTTTTTCTAAAATAGCAGCAATGATAGGTCCTGAAGACATAAAGCTTACTAAATCAGCGTAAAAAGGACGTTCTTTATGTACTTCGTAAAATTTACCAGCAGTTTCAGGCGTTAATTGAGTGTATTTTAATGCGATGATTTTAAAGCCAGCTGCAGTTATATCATTAATAATTGCACCAATATGCCCATTTGCAACAGCATCAGGCTTAATCATGGTAAAAGTTCTGTTCGTTGTCATTTATTTCAAATTTTTTGCAAAATTACATTTAATACTGTTAATATTAAAGTTTGAAATTTATATATAATTGCCGCTGTGTAAAAGAAATTAAGTCGCTCGGGACTCTGTTTTCAAAATTAATTGGATTATAGAGGAAATATAATAGGTTCAATTAATCATTAAATATTAATTCGTTAGCTTTGCGACCGAAAATTATGTTATCTATTTCAGAAATAAAATCATTGCTGGCTACGCCGCAAAAAATAGTGATCACTACTCATCATAAACCTGATGGGGATGCAATGGGCTCTTCTTTGGGCTTATATGCTTATTTGATTCAATTGGGGCATCATGTTAAGGTGATAACACCAACAGATTATCCGTATTTTTTGCATTGGCTGCCTAATAATTCTGATGTAATTATTTATACAGAACAACCTGAGCAATCGGCTGCATTGGTTGCCGAGGCTGCAATGATCTTTTGTCTTGACTTTAATAGCCTTGTTAGAATTAACGAACTTGGCGAGTTGGTAAGGGCATCTGGAGCTTATAAATTAATGATCGACCATCATCTGGAGCCTGAAGATTTTGATGATTATCGCCACTGGAGTATTAATGCCTGTGCTGCGGCTCAGTTAGTTTATGATTTTATTGTAAATGAACTTGGCGATGGAGCAAAAATGAATAAAGATATTGCTGCCTGTCTTTATACAGGTATAATGACTGATTCGGGTAATTTCAGGTTTCCATCAGCTACTTCAGAAGTATACCGCATTGCGGCCGATCTGATTGATCTTGGTGCAGAGCACTGGAGGATTCATCAGTTGGTATATGATAATGCTACTGAAAACAGGTTGAGATTTTTAGGACATTGCATAAGTAACAAGTTAGAGATACTAAGGGAGTTTAATACGGCAATTATTTCTGTTACTAAAGAAGAATTAAAGCAGTATAATATAGTTACAGGTGATACGGAGGGGATAGTAAATTATGCTTTATCTGTAAATGGAATAAGGCTTGCTGCATTTATTATTGAAAGAACTGATAAAGTTAAATTATCTTTGCGCTCTACCGGCGATTTCCCTGCTAATGAGATTTGTAAGAAATACTTTAATGGAGGAGGGCACAGGAATGCGGCAGGAGGATTTTCGGATAAGAATTTAGAGGATACGATTGAGCAATTTAAATCGGTATTGATAGAATATAAAACACAATTATTACAATAAATAAAAAACCAAAATAATTTATAAACAACCACATGAAGAAAGGTATAGTAATTCTTTTCGCAGCAACACTTGGGTTAGCTGCTTGTAACAACTACAAAAAAGGACCGGGAGGTTTGATGTATCAGATACACAAATCGGGAGGAAACGAAAAAATTAAAGAAGGTGATATCGTTAAGATTAACTTTATCCAAAAAACTGAAAAAGATTCAACAATTGTAAGCACGTTTGATTTAGGTCAGCCACAAGTATTTCCTGTTGGGAAAAAAGCTTATGATGGCGATATGAACGATGTACTTTACTTATTTGGCGAAGGTGATAGTGCAACATTTAAGTTAAACCTTGATACTATGGCTAAGCACTCTGGCCAGCCAAAACCACCAGCAAACGCAAAAGATACCTATATGGTGTTTACTGTTAAAATTGAAAAAGTATTGAAAAAAGCTGCTGGCGAAGCAGATACAACTTTCCAGAAAAAAGCTCAGGAGTTTTTCCAAAAAGATTACCAGGCTACTATTGCTAAATTAAAAGATTCTGAAGCTGGAAAAATCAAGAAATTTGTTGAAGACAATAACCTTAAAACCCAAACTACTGCATCTGGTTTACAGTATGTAATTAATACTCCAGGTAGTGCACAAAAGCCAGTTGCGGGTGATACAATTATGTTGAACTATACCGGTAAATTGCTTCCTAAAAAAGCTAACGGTAAAGACAATATTTTTGATACTTCAATAGAATCTGTTGCTAAAGAAGCAGGAAAATATAATGCTATGGCAAAATATGCTCCACGTCCGTTTACTATCGGTGCAGCAATCCCTGGATTTGATGAGGCTTATCAATTAATCGGTAAAGGTGGAAAAATCACTGTAATCATTCCTTCGGCATTAGGTTACGGAGAAGGTGGTCAGCCACAAGCTGGAATCAGTCCTTTCTCTCCTCTTTGCTTTGAAATTGAGGTTGTAGATATTAAAAAACCAACAGCTGGTGCAACTATTGCTCCAATTACCCCAACAGCTCCAGTAAAATAATATAGCTTATTAGCTGTACACACAGCTTGAATAAAAGGGAGTGATCATTCTAGATCGCTCCCTTTTTTGTTATTATCGGCTTACCATGGTTTTTTGTTAACTTTGCTCATGCTTTTAACAGATACCCACACACACCTGTATTACGAAACGGACGAGGAAAAACAAACATTGCTGATGCAGCGTTGCTTTGATAATAATGTAGAGCGACTGTTTTTGCCTAATGTTGATATTGCATCCATCGCCAGCATAGATGCGATGCTGAAGAAATACCCTAAAAATTGTTTTGCTATGGCAGGCCTTCATCCTTGCGAGGTTAAGGAGGGCTATGAGCTGGTACTGGATGAGATTTGCGAGAGTATTGTAGATAGGGAAATTTATGCTATTGGAGAGATAGGTATTGATTTGTACTGGGACAAGGCGACTTTGGAAATTCAGAAAACAGCTTTTATAGAACAGATTAACTGGGCTAAAGATCTTGATTTGCCTATTGTGATTCACTGTAGAGAAGCCTTTGATGAGGTTTTTGAGGTTTTGGAACAGGAGAAGGACGAAAAGCTGAGAGGGATTTTTCACTGTTTTACAGGTAACCTTGAACAAGCCAGACAAGCCATAAACCTTGGGTTTTATTTAGGCATTGGTGGTGTGGTTACTTATAAAAAAGCCGGATTGGATGAGGTATTAAAAGAAATCCCTTTGGCAAATATTGTTTTGGAAACAGATTCTCCTTATCTGGCACCGGTTCCTTTTAGGGGAAAGCCTAATGAAAGCAGTTACCTTGTTCATATTGCAGAGAAAGTAGCTGAGATATACAATACAAGTATAGAAGAGGTTGCTTTAGTTACAACAGCAAATTCCAGGAGTATTTTTAAAATTTAATAATGACCAAGATACTTATTATATACACTGGCGGTACAATAGGGATGGTTAACGACCCTGGAACGGGGGCTTTAATTCCTTTTGATTTTAAGCAAATTCAGCAAAATGTACCTGAATTGAAGCGGTTGAATTACGATCTTGATGTGTATTCTTTTGATCCTATACTCGATTCGTCGAATATGACGCCTGAGATCTGGGCTGATATTGCTCAACTGATCTACAATAAATATGAAGAGTTTGATGGTTTTGTAATTTTGCATGGATCAGATACGATGGCTTTTACGGCTTCGGCCTTAAGTTTTATGCTCGAAAACCTTGGGAAGCCGGTAGTACTTACGGGTTCCCAGCTCCCGATAGGTGAAATTAGAACGGATGCTAAGGAGAATTTAATTACTGCCCTGGAAATAGCCGCTACTAAAACTGATGGGACGGCAATGATTCCGGAAGTATGTATTTATTTTGATTACCAGTTGTTTAGAGGAAACAGGTCAATAAAATACAATGCCGAAAAGTTTGAAGCTTTTAGGTCGCCAAATTACCCTATTCTGGCAGAGGCGGGGGTAACACTTTCTTTTTTTAAGAATTATATTTTGCCTCAGCCAGGGAAGGCGTTAAAGCTGAATTTGAAATTTAACTCTAATATTGGCGTGTTAAAATTATATCCGGGGATTTCGCCTCAGGCCGTTAAGGCCATAACAGACTCACCAGTAGACGCTATTATCTTAGAAACCTTTGGCTCTGGAAATACAACTACGGCGCAATGGTTTATTGATTGTTTGCAAAAGGCAATTAATAAAGGTAAGGTGATAGTAGATATTACTCAGTGCCAACGTGGCTCAGTAGAGCTTGGGATGTATCAGACCAGTAAAAAGCTTCAGCAAATGGGTGTGGTTAGCGGGTATGATATGACATTTGAAGCCACAACTACTAAAATGATGTATTTGATGGGACAGGGGTTAGATAGAAATGAACTGGTGCGTTTAATAGAACTGCCTCTAAGAGGCGAATTAACTGTTTAAAGTAAATTTGCAGTGTAGGTTTTATGCTGGACGATTTTAATCTTAAATTTGTATATGGGAATGAATATTGAGCAGATTTATACAGGTTGTTTAGCAGAAGCAGCTTATTATATTGAAAGTAATGGCGAAGCTGCTATAATAGATCCTTTACGCGAAGTTGAGCCTTATTTAAAAAAGGCAGTGAAGGACAAAGCTAAGATTAAGTATATTTTTGAAACACATTTTCATGCTGATTTTGTATCCGGACATATTGATTTAGCTGAGAAATCGGGAGCTGATATTGTATATGGGCCAACAGCTGCAACCTCATTTAAATCGCATATTGCTAAAGATGGGGAGCAATTTAAAGTTGGTGATTTAACAATTACTACATTGCACACACCGGGGCATACTCCCGAATCTACAACTTATTTACTAGCAGACAAAGATGGTAAGGCCTATTGTATTTTTACCGGTGATACCTTATTTATTGGTGATGTGGGCAGGCCAGACCTGGCTCAGCAGGGTTCTTTAACTGTTGAGGATATGGCGGGTACTTTGTATGACTCTTTGCAGAATAAGATATTAACATTGCCGGATGATGTACTTGTGTACCCTGCACATGGGGCAGGTTCTGCCTGTGGTAAGAACATGAGTAAGGAGACTTTTGATACTTTAGGTCATCAAAAGGAAGTAAACTATGCACTTAAGGCAAAAACAAAAGAACAGTTTATAAAAGAAGTAACTGATGGTATTTTGCCACCTCCGCAGTATTTTGCAAAGAATGCTGCAATGAATAAAGAGGGCTATGAGAGTTTTGATGATGTTTATGAGAAGGGACTAAATCCTTTGTCGCCAGATGAATTTGAGGCTACAGCGAATCATTCGGGAGCAGTGATTGTGGATACGAGGGATCCACAGGTGTTTGCTAAAGGTTTCATCCCATCGTCGGTAAATATTGGACTTAACGGACAATTTGCACCTTGGGTAGGAGCTTTAATTACTGATTTGAAGCAAGCTTTATTGCTGATTGTTGAGGAAGGAAAAGAGGAAGAAGCCATTACACGCTTATCGCGCGTGGGTTATGATAATACCATTGGATATCTGGATGGCGGAATTGATGCCTGGAAAGCAAGCGGTAAAGATATTGACACGATTACTTCTATTTCTGCTGAGGCATTTGAAGATATAGTAAATGAGAATCCTGATGTAAATGCTCTTGATGTAAGAAAGCCCGGAGAATATGAAGCGGAGCATTTAGCAAATACCTTAACCCGTCCTTTGGATTATATTAATGACTGGACAAAGGAGATTGATACTAAGCAAACTTATTATATTCATTGCGCCGGCGGTTACAGATCTATGATAGCAGCTTCTATACTTAAAGCGAGGGGGGTAGATCATGTAATTGATATTGCGGGTGGTTATGGTGCTATTAAATCAACCGGTTTAAAACGGACAGATTTTGCATGCCCATCTAAAGCAATGAAAAGTTAAAGAGTTAGTTTTCTTTGATCTTTAAGGTGCCGGTGATAAAGTTGTCGATTGCCTTTTGAACACCCTCGATATCTTTGGATGTAATGTGAGAGCCAAGAACATGACTGCCGCCGTTTGGTATAGCAACCTTTGCTTTTAAATCTGAGGGTGTTCCCAGTTCATCGTACATTTTTAACATGGCATCAACCCTGACAACGGGATCTTGTTCCTGTTCATTTTTGTAATAGTATAAAAGTAGTAATGGTTGCTTGATCTTGTTAAAGGTCTCTTTGAGCATGGTTGTTTCAACCAGTTCTTCGAGTTGTACTACTGATTCAAGACGATATTTGGTGTACCAGTATTTTTTATATTCTTCAGTTTTACCTTCTACTATTCTTTCTTTCCCTCCAGATACTAGCCGCGACATTTGCAGACCCCATGGATTGTTAGCTAGAAAGGCAAGTTTATCGTTAATGGCCACGTTAGGTGAGATTAGAATAACGCTGTATACATCTGGATAGGTGGCTGCAAGTTTTAATGCCAGCGTGCCTCCTGTAGAAGTGCCGATCAGAATAACTTTTTTGCCTAATCTTTTTCCTATTTCAAGAGCCTGTTTGGCACTTTCCCATAATCGATCGGCAGTAGAATATTCCATTGCTGAAGCTGTGTCTACACCATGATCTGCCAGTCGGGATAGATAGAGGTTGGCTTTTATCTTTCTGGCGAGGTTTATATGGACAGGATTGCCCTCTTCTTTAGATGCTGAGTAGCCATGTAAATAGACTATGGCATAGTTTGTTTGCTGTTTAGTGGTGTCCGCCCAAACAATTTCGGCCTCATTATCTGGTTTTATTTTATGTCGGTTTTCTATACTTTTTATATAACCTTCGAGTTTATTTATTGCGGGAACATGGGGTAGAGCTGTCGCGTAGAGCGGGTGCTGAGGTTTTGGGCCTAACAGATAGACCACAATTGCGAGGGCAAGCACAGCAGATAGTACTATTAATGTTATTTTCACCTTAAACTTTTTACTAAAAGTACAGTTTTAAAGGAATTTAATTTATGTTTGCACACACATTTTTTACCTGAATGCCTGGAATAGATCAGATAAAATTACCAATAGCAAAAGATATTGATGCCTTTGAAGAAAAATTCAAAGCCTCGATGCATAGCGATGCCCCATTGTTAGATCGTATTACCCATTATATTGTAAAAAGAAAGGGTAAGCAAATCCGTCCGATGTTTGTTTTTTTTGCTGCAAAGCTATGTGGCGGTATTATTGAATCAACACATCGTGGTGCTGCTTTGGTAGAGTTACTACATACTGCTACGCTTGTTCATGATGATGTGGTTGATAATGCTTATGAAAGAAGAGGGTTCTTTTCTATTAATGCATTATGGAAAAATAAGATAGCTGTTTTAGTGGGTGATTATTTGCTTGCTAAAGGTTTACTGTTATCAGTAAATAATAATGAGTTCCGATTACTTCAGATCGTTTCGGAGGCGGTAAAACAGATGAGTGAAGGTGAGCTGCTGCAAATTGAGAAGGTAAGGCGGATGGATATTAGTGAGACCTTGTATTTTGATGTTATCAGGCAGAAGACGGCATCGCTAATTGCTTCATGCTGTGCATGTGGGGCTGCATCTGCTGGTGCCGATGATGAAACGATAGAGAAGATGAGGTTGTTTGGTGAGAAGGTAGGAATCGCTTTTCAGATTAAGGATGATACTTTTGATTTTGGAACTGATGATGTTGGAAAACCGTTAGGGATAGATATTAAGGAGAAAAAAGTTACACTACCTTTAATTTATGCCCTAAACCGGGCCGAAAAAGCAGAGAAAAAAAGGATCGTAAGTCTTGTAAAAAACCATCAGGATGACCCTGTGAAAATACAGGAGATTATTGATTTTGTAAACGCAAAAGATGGCGTACATTATGCCAATCAGAAAATGATACAGTATCAGCAGGAAGCTTTTGATATTCTGCATAGCTTTGAGCCGGGCGAAGCAAGAACCGGACTGGAACAACTGGTAAGATATACTACCGAACGGAAAAAATAATATTCGTTTTTATCTGTTATCATATAATCAGAAACTATAAAATATGTTTATGAGGATTTTTCTTTTTTTATTTATTTTTTGCACGATTAAAGTTCAGGCACAAGATGATTTCAGTGCTGCTTTTAAAAAAATTAATACTGAAGTACAGACAGGATCTAAAGCATATGTTAATTTAAAGAACGTGACCGAATCAATTGGTCATAGGTTAACAGGATCTGCCAATGGTGCAAAAGCAGAAGAGTATGCATTTAAGTTACTTAGATCGTATGGTTATGATGTTAAATTTCAGCCTTTTGAAGTGGAAAGCTGGAGTAGGTTGACTAATGAGACCAGGATTGGTGATTCGGAAGATAGCCTGGCTAAAATTACCTCGGTAACGCTTGCGCATTCTCCTGTAAAGGCAAATGTAAAGGCAGAGTTAGTAGACTTAGGTAATGGGCTTGAAAATGATTATAAGCTGGATTCGGGAAAGGTAAAGGGAAAAATAGCATTGGTGTTTTTGGGGGTTCTTCCAGGGTCACCTGAGGGTACTCCTGCGTTACATCGTTCAGAAAAAACAGCAATAGCTACAAAATACGGTGCCGCAGGCATAATTATTATTAACGGGGTAAAAGGTGGTGTGCTGCTTACCGGCACTGCATCAGTAACAGGAAAATTAATTCCGATACCGGCTGTTTGTATTGGCCTGGAAAATGGAATGCTAATTAAGGAAAAGTTAAAGACCAGGAAGCAGTTTGCAAGTTTAAATATGACAAATTTCTCGGGTCTGATTAAAGCAAGGAATGTAATTGCCACCACGAAAGGTACAGATACACTAGGTGATAAAATTGTTGTAGGAGGACATTTGGATAGTTGGGATTTGGCAACGGGAGCAATTGATAATGGTATCGGATCGTTTGCAGTAATAGATATGGCAAGAACCTATAAGGCATTGAATCTTGAAAATAAAAGGACAATTGAGTTTGTGCTATTTATGGGAGAGGAACAAGGTTTATTAGGCTCAAAAGCTTATGTAGAGGTGGCAAAGCATTTAAATGCTCTGGATCAGATTAAGTTTATGTTAAACTATGACATGACTAATGACCCTAAGGGTTTTTCGACAAGCAGGGCTGAGATGAAGGATCTGTTTGGTATATGGGGCAGTCAGATAGCTAAAATAGATACCGGGTTTAAAAATATATTCTATTCTGGAGCTTGGTTGCATAGTGATCATCAACCTTTTATGTTACAGGGAATTCCAATTGGCGGAGGAACTGGTGGGGATTTACCAAATAACTCGGGCCCATTCTATCATTCTGATGGAGATGTTTTTAAATTGGTTGACGAGCAGGGACTGAAAAATACGGTGCGCTTTAGTACTATGCTTGTGTATGGGCTTGCAAATACCCCTGCTTTACCGGTTAAAAGACAAGGCGACGATGAGCTGAAAGAGTTTTTAAAACAGAATAATCTTGAAGTTCCTTTGAAGATTGCGGGTGAATGGAGATGGTAGAACGAGGTTGATCAAGAGTTTTTTACCAGTATAGCTTCCAGGGCATTGGCTGCATCGTCACACCTGTCGGTAGCCATTTCTAATGTCTGCAGAAGTTCTTTCTGTTTAATAAGTTCGATTGGATTTAATTCGGTTTTAAAGAGACCGGCAACGGCATGATTACATAGTTTATCTGCTTTGCTTTCACCTTTGTATATTCTGAGACAAACATCAGATATAACGGTTTTATTTTTGAAACTCCTAAGCTCCTTAAGTGCACTATCCAGATCTTTACACATTTCTGTGAGTAAGTTTGCTAGCTTGATCATGGTTTTATCGAGCTGAAGGATGTTATACATTTCAATGCTGATAGCTGCGGCCCTTATATAATCGGAAATATCGTAAACCGCACTAATAAGGGTATGGATATCTTCCCGGCTAAAGGGGGTGATGATACTTTTGCTTAATCCAAGGAAAACTGCATGTCTTATTTTATTTACATTACGTTCCAGCTGCTCTATCTTTTTTATATGTTTATTTCTCTGATCGAGATCATTTGTGCTTAGGGCAAGTAATAACGTTTCGGATATGCTGATCAGATTTTTTCCAGATTGTTCAAATAGAGGCTGGAATTTTTTGTCGGGCGGAATGAAAAATTTGAGGACGTTGTTCATATGACGGATGTATATAGTAAATGTACATCAGCTATATTAACCTATTGTGAACTTTAAATTAGATATTTTAAATTATAGATATTTTTATTCCCATACTCTCAAGATGTTTTACTGTATGTTCGGAAATACCGCTGTCGGTAATGATATGGTCTACTTCTTCGATACCGCATATTCTGCCGAAACCACGTTTGCCAAATTTAGTTGAATCGGCCAGGACAATTATTTTTTGAGATGAATCTATCATTTGTCGGTTTAGGTGGGCTTCAAAGGCATTTGTTGTGGTGAGGCCAAATTCAAGGTCTATTCCATCTACCCCTAAAAATAGTTTGCTGCAAAATACATTTCCCAATACATTGTCTGAATAGGGGCCGGTAACAGATGATGAGCTTTTTCTTAGCAATCCGCCTAGCTGAATTACTTCTATGTTAGAATGGTGTACAAGTTCAAGGGCAACATTTAATGCCGATGTAATTACTGTTAAAGCTCCTTTTGGCTTAATACATCTTGCCAGTGCCAGAACAGTAGTTCCGGATGCTATAATGATAGAATCATTGTCTTCTATCAGTTCTGCAGCAAGGGTTCCAATTCTTACTTTTTCTGCAGATTGAAGGTGTTCTTTTTCATTAACAGGCTTGTCTACTGTGTACGGATTGTTTAAAGTTGCCCCTCCATGTGTTCTAAACAGCAGGTTTTTATCTTCGAGGAGTTTCAGATCCTTCCGTATTGTAACAGATGAAACGTCGAGTTCTTTGCACAGGCTTTGAACATCGAGCGATCCGTTAACCTGAATCTTATTTAAAATATATTGGTGTCTTTCCGCAATGTTAATCATTAGAGCTAAAATATTAAGATCTATTAATATAATGATATTTTTCAACTGTAAAGTTAGCGAAGCAATAAGAATTGTTGTTTAAATTTTTTAATGATTTTGTTTTTATTATATAATAATTATGTTTAGTTTCGTTTTATTGCTTTTATTGTTGTAAACGAAAGTTTATGAAATAATAATGGCTTAAAATGGTAAATAAACGAAATGATATTTAATAGAACAGCATTTATTGAACGGATTGATAAGAAAAGTGATTGGGATGTTATAATTATAGGTGGAGGCGCAACGGGATTAGGTACAGCTGTGGATGCTGCATCCCGAGGGTATAGCACTCTGCTTTTGGAACAGTCTGATTTTGCAAAGGGGACTTCGAGCAGAAGTACGAAGCTTGTTCATGGAGGAGTAAGGTACTTGGCTCAGGGTGATATTGCTCTGGTTTATGAGGCTTTGCATGAGCGTGGATTGTTGCTTAAAAACGCAGCGCATTTGGTGAAGGATCAGGATTTTATTATACCGTGCTATTCGTGGTTTTCCAAATACAAGTATTTAATAGGGCTAAAATTTTATGATTTACTGGCTGGGAAAAGTGGGTTTAAAAAATCGTCTTTTTTATCTGTTGATAAGGTTTTACAAGCAATTCCAGGTTTAAAACGTGATGGATTGATTGGTGGGATTAGTTATAGCGATGGTCAATTTGATGATGCGAGGTTAGCATTAAACTTAGCTCAGACTACTGCAGAGTATGGTGGTGTAACGCTTAATTATATGAAGGTGACCGGCCTTAATAAAGAAGGAGGACAGGTTAATGGTGTTTCGTTTACTGATCTGGAGAGCGGGAAATTGTATTCGTTAAAAGCGAAGGTGGTTGTGAATGCTACAGGCGTATTTGTGGATGAGATTTTAAAGATGGATTTGCCTTCTGGCAAGCAAATAGTGCGGCCAAGTCAAGGTGCGCATGTGGTACTTGATAAGTCGTTTTTACAAGGTAATAGTGCCTTAATGATTCCAAAAACGTCCGATGGGCGAGTTCTGTTTGCTGTTCCATGGCATGGAAAAGTACTTGTGGGCACAACAGATACTCCACTAGATGAGCACAGTTTGGAGCCAAAACCATTGGATGAGGAGATTGATTTTATATTAAGTACGGCAGGTAAATATTTAACTAAAGTACCATCGCGATCTGATGTGCTGGCAACATTCGCCGGTCTACGCCCGTTAGCCGCGCCCGGTAAAGATACCAATAGCACTAAAGAGATTTCAAGAAGTCATAAGCTGTTAACCAGCAAGTCAGGACTCATTACCATAACCGGTGGTAAATGGACTACTTATCGCAGAATGGCTATGGATGTGGTGGACAAGGCTATTGAACTTGGTAAGTTGCCTGCTGCCAGTTGTATTACTGAAAACGTTAAGATTCATGGATATACTCCAGGGATAGATGAAAGCCCGCTGGGGATTTATGGTGCAGATGCACAAGGAATAAGAAGGTTGATGGTTGAGGAGCCTGAATTGAATGCTTCTGTATACCCGGGCTATGATTATTTAAAGGCAGAGGTGGTTTGGATGGTAAGGAATGAGATGGCCCGCTCCATAGAAGATGTGCTTTCTCGTAGAATGCGATTGTTGTTTCTTGACGCAAAAGGAGCTTTATTGCTTGCTCCGGAGGTAGCGAGTATGATGGCTGATGAATTGGAGAAGGATGCTAAATGGGTAGAAAGCCAGATTGAAGAATTCAAAAACCTGGTGAAACAATATTTATTGAGCTAGTGTGATGGGCGTGAACTTAATATAGTGTTAATATTAACTTAAAACTACAACTGGCATCTTTGCAGCAAAAAGAAAAAAACGAAATGAAACGAAATGTTGCAAAAAAAGAAAAGAAAACCAAATAACAAACCCAAGTATGATGAATAAAACTTTTACAAATCAAATGCGATTACGAAAAGTTTCAAAGTGTGTGCTTTTTGCATTCTTTGTTACTTTTATGAATCCGCTTCAAATGCTTGCAGCTGCGCCTATTGCAGTTTCGGGCAAAATGTCTCAGCAGGAGACTATCACAGTTAAAGGAAAGGTAAAGGATGCTGCCGATGGCCAGTTGATGCCAGGGGTAACAATAACTGATAATCAAAAGAAAGTTCTGGGTGTTACGAATGGAGAAGGAGCTTTTACTATAACGGTTAATAAAGGTACTGAAGTGTCTTTTAATATGCTTGGGTATGTTGCTGCTAAAATGATTTTCTCTGAAAATCAGTCAAATGTAGAGGTTAAATTGGCTTCTTCAAGCAGTGAACTTAATGAAGTTGTTGTTACCGCATTGGGTATAAAACGTGAGGCTAATTCTTTAGGTTTTGGAGCCACAAAAATTGGAGGTAAGGAAATTTCAGATGCTCCTTCTAATAACTGGTCTGACGCTTTGAAAGGAAAAGTTCCGGGTTTAACGCTTACACAAACTGGTTCCGGGCCTATAAATAGCACCAGAATAAATTTGAGAGGGGATAGATCTTTAAGTGGAAATAATGAGGCATTAATAGTTGTAGACGGAGTTCCGTTAATAACCCGAGCTGCAAGTTCCGGTGTTAATGATGCTTACGGAGCAGGTTCATCTGGTGCGGATAAAGATATTCCGGTAGATTTTGGAAATGGAATTTCGGATATAAATCCTGACGACATAGAATCTATAACTGTATTAAAAGGAGCTGCTGCTGCGGCACTTTACGGAAGTAGGGCTCAAAATGGCGCTTTTATTATCACTACAAAATCAGGAAGCAAAAGAGACAAGGGAATTGGTGTTACTGTTAACTCAAACAGTAGTTTTAACGATGTGTTGCGCTGGCCAGATTATCAATATGAGTATGGGCAAGGTAACTTGAACAAGAATAAGGCAGGAGAGCTTTATTATTCTTATTCAGCTTCGGCGGATGGACCAAACACGGGATCGACATCAAGTGCGTGGGGGCCTAAATTTGATGGCCAAAGTTATTTTCAATATGATCCGAATGTAGAAGGACAAGGTGCTACAAGAACTCCGTGGGTTCCTTATAAGGATAATATTAAAGGATTTTGGAGGACAGGATATACATTGCAAAATAGCGTGGCACTAGATGGTGGTACGGATGTGTTTACCGCAAGGGCATCAATTACACATACTAAGAATGAGTGGATAATGCCTAATACGGGTTTTGAAAGAATTGTCGGGTCATTAAATACGAGTTTGCAACTTTCAAAGAAGCTTAAGCTGAATGGTAAATTTAACTATACAAATAAAACCAGTGATAATTTGCCTGGTACAGGATATAATGGGCAGTCTATTGCTTACTTTATGATTTTTCAAAATCCAAACGTTGACCTCAATTGGTATGCTCCAAGATGGAAAAAAGGTCAGGAGCAATTGAAACAGATTCACCCATATAGTTCTTTTATTGAGAATCCTTTTCTGATTGCCAATGAGATGACAAACAGTTTGAATAGCACTAATCTTGATGGGAATTTACAGGGAGTTTATACTTTTAATGACAGGTGGGAATTAATGTTTAGATCGGGCATTAACATGCGTGTAGATGCAAGAGAACAGCGCCGGACTTTTGATACAGCTAATTTCCCGCTAGGGTACTATAAGCAGCAAGATGTTAATTTCATGGAGTCCAATACGGATGCATTGTTAAGTTATAACAATGAGATTTTGCCAAAATTAGAGTTTCGGGCCTCTATTGGAGGAAATTTGATGAACAGGGACGAGAAACAAATTAATTCAATTGCAAGAGGGTTACTGCTTCCAGGTGTGTACAAACTTTCAAATGCTTTAACTTCAGCAGTTGCGGAAAATGGTATATATAAGAGAAAAACGCATAGTGTTTTTGGATTAATGAACTTCTCGTGGGATAAAAAGATTTATCTGGATATTACAGGCCGCAATGACTGGTCTTCTACTTTGCCTGAAAATAATAATTCTTATTTCTACCCTTCAGTAAGTTCAAGTTATATTCTGAGTGAGATTTTTAAATTGCCAGAAGTGATTTCATTTGCAAAACTTAGGCTTTCATGGGCTCAGATAGGATCTGATACTGAACCATACAGAACTATTAAATATTACGGAGTTTCGGCATTCCCTGGTTCTTCGGAAGCTCCGAGCACTTTGCAAAATGCAGATCTTAAACCTGAAATGTCAAGATCATGGGAAACTGGAGCTAACATATCTTTATTTAAGAACCGTATAAATGCCGATGTGAACTTGTATTTAACAAATACTACAAATCAGGTATTATCTGTTCCTTTAGATATAACTACCGGATTTAGCAGTGCCTTTATAAATGGTGGAAAAATTAGGAATAAAGGTATTGAAGTAATGCTGAGTGGAAAGCCTGTTGCCACAACGGATTTTACGTGGACATCAACAGTTACCTGGGCAAAGAATAAGAATACAATTCTGGAATTAAGTAAAGATGTACTTGCTTCGCAACAGGTTATTGCACAGAGTGGTGCTGGTGCAGCGTCGATAATTGCCACAGTTGGAGGTTCTACAGGTGATTTGTGGGGTTATGGATTGGTAAGAAACGATAAAGGCCAGGTTATTTTTGATAAAGCTACAGGCCTTGCAACCCGCCCTAGCGATATACAAAAAATTGGGAATGCTTATGCAGACTGGAGAGGTGGATTTCAGAATGAATTCAGATATAAAGATTTTACACTTAGCGTGCTAATTGATGGACAATATGGAGGGATAGTTTATTCGCAAACGCATCATAAAATGACAGAGCAAGGTAAATTAAAACATACTTTGGTGGGTCGTGAAGAAGGTGGGGTTATAGGTGATGGTGTTGTACAAAATGCTGATGGAACTTTTTCTCCGAATACTACAAGAGTACCGGTTAACACATGGTATGCTGATTATTATCGTCGCGCAAATTTGGAAACCAATAGCTTTGATGCATCATTTTTAAAGTTAAGGGAGGCTCGTATTGAATATCGCTTGCCTAAATCAGTGATAAATAGATTAAAGGTATCGGGAATTACGGTGGCACTTTACGGAAGAGACCTTGCGATGATTTCGAAGTTCCCTGCTTTTGATCCTGAAACGGCTGCGTTGAACGGATCAACCATTATGCCGGGTGTGGAAATGGGCCAATTGCCAAGTACAAGGACCTTTGGATTAAATCTTCGCCTGCAACTGTAATTGGTTTCAGATAAAATATTGATAATAAGGCTTTGGCCAAAAAAGAAATAAAGATGAAAAAAAAGATAATCGCCATTTTTACCTTAGTTAGTCTGATGGCAGCCTCTTCATGTACTAAAAACTTTGAAGAACTAAATGTTGATCCTAACCGAATAGATAAAGTAACGCCGGGAAGTTTAATTACTCCAACCATTTATGGAATGAGTACTTATTTTACAGTTAGGAGTTATGATTTTACCTGGCAACTGATGCAGGTAGGAATCCCGAATCCAAGCGTTGCTCTTGGAATACACCGTTATGACGTTCAGGAAGGTGCCGGAAACGGAACCTGGAACAATTGTTACAAATATTTACGGAATGTTAGAGAGATGGAGGCTGCATCAGTAACATATAATCAGCCGGCTTATAAAGCTGTGGCCATTACCTTGCGTGCTTACATTACAGGGATTTTGACCGATAGTTTTGGTGATATTCCGTTTTCGGAAGCATTGCAGGCAGAAGATAAGATCACACAACCTAAGTTTGACACTCAGGAAGAAATTTATACTTCTTTAATAAAACAATTAGAGGAGGCAAATACCATTTATAGTGGAACTGAGGTGATGTCAGGAAATGATCTCTTGTATAATAACGTAAAAGCCAACTGGCGTAAGTTTAATAACTCACTTTTGATGCGCATGATCTTGCGTCTTTCAAAAAAAGCTGAGTTTAAGAGTTATGAGAAATTGGCGGCAATAATTGCTGATCCTGTTAAATACCCCGTATTTACTAGCAATACTGAGGCAGCAATTGTAAAAGTTAACGGTGTAGCACCTTATGATTATGCATGGGGCCGCCGTCAGGACTATGTTAACTTTACCGCTATGGGCTCATTCTTTGTTGATATGTTGAATGACCTGGAAGATCCAAGAAGAGCTTTATTTATGACAAAGGCTTCAAGAATTGTAAACGATAAATCAGAAAGTATAGGATATAAGGGATTTACTGCAGGTCACTCTGGTGATATTACTCAATTTGATTTTAATCCAAGTACTCCAAATGGCGATTTGATGTATCCAAGTGCTGTAGGGACATTTATTAATGAAATTATAATGAGTTATGCTGAGGTAGAATTTATTAAAGCTGAGGTTGCATTGAAAACCGGTGATTTGGCTGCGGCAAAAGTTGCGTATGAAAAGGGAGTTACGGCCGCAGTAACCCAATGGCCAAATGGTGTAATGCCTGCAAATTATTTTGTAAACCAAAAGGCTGCTTTTAATGGGACATTTGAGCAGATTATGAACCAAAAATATCTAGCCTTATTCTTTTGTGATTATCAGCAATGGTTTGAATATCGCAGAACCGGCTTCCCTGTTTTGCCTAAAACGGAATTTATGCTTCATAATGGAGAAATGCCAACCCGTTTTATGTACCATAATGATGTACGCAGATTTAATCCTGCTAATTATAAAATCGCAGCTGATCGTATTGGAGGCGATAATGTGATGACCAAAGTATGGTGGGAAAAGTAATTTGACCAAGAAAGGCTTGCAGTTAGTTTCTGCAAGCTTTTTTTAGATTTAAATAAGAATGAATAGAAGATCATTTATACAAAGTTTTGGCTTATTTACAGGGGCCGCATTTATTAGTTTACAAACCAAAGGTTATGGTAACCTGAAGAGAGGTGATACCATTAAAGGTAAGGTAATAGCAAACAGAAAAGGTGTGGCAGGGGTAGCTATTTCTGACGGATTCTCTGTAGTAATTACAAATTCAAAAGGCGAGTATATAATAAATCCACATCAAAATGCTATTCAAATATTTATGTCGACACCTTCAGGCTATGAATTTAAAACAACTCATAATATAGCAGAACAGTATGAAATGCTTGGAAGTAGGAATCAATATGATTTTGAGCTGATACGTTTAAAAAAGAATGATGACAAGCATAATTTTATTGTATGGGCTGACCCGCAGGTAAAGAACAAAAAGGATGTTCAGCAAATGATGGAGACAGCTGTTCCTGATGTTAAGAAGGAGATTGCAACTATGGGGTCTGATGCTTTGGTTCATGGTATTTGTGTGGGTGATATAGTTTGGGATAATCATGCGCTTTTTCCGGACTATAATGCCGCAGTAGCTCAGATGGGGATTCCATTTTTCCAGGCATTAGGGAATCATGATATGGACTACAGGCAAGGTGGAGATGATACTTCTGACAAGACCTTTAAAGAAGTATATGGGCCAACATATTATTCTTTTAATCGCGGAAAGGCGCATTATGTGGTTCTTGATGATGTAAGATATCTGGGTAGTGAAAGACTATATGATGGCTATATAACTGAAAACCAGTTGGAGTGGTTGGCGAAGGATTTGCAGTATGTTGATAAGGGTAAACTGATCATAATTTGTCTTCATATACCTGTTCATAATGCAGTTAAAAATAATGAAGCACTTTATGCCACTTTGGAAGGGTTTGAGAATGTACACATTATGTCGGGGCATACCCATTATAATACTAACGTAATCAAAAATGGAGTTTACGAGCATAATCACGGAACAGTGTGCGGTGCCTGGTGGACAGGGCCAATATGTGAGGATGGAACGCCAAGGGGCTACGGTGTTTATGAGGTAGATGGAACAAAAATGAAATGGTATTACAAATCTACAGGATTGGATAGGACAAAACAGTTGAACATTTACGTAGATAAGCTAAGTGACCAACAAAGGCTTGTGGCAAATGTTTGGAATTGGGATCCGGAATGGAAAGTAGAATATGCCATTGATGATAAGCCTATGGGGGCACTTGAACAATTAAAGGGGTATGACCCATTGGCTGTTGAATTATACAAAGGCGATGACCTGCCAATAGGAAGAACTTTTGCTGAGCCTAGAAAAACGGAACATTTGTTTATTGCTCATTTTAATGCCTCAATAAAAAAAGTTGAAGTGAATGTGACGGATCGTTTTGGAAATAAGTATACAGCTGTTGCTGAATCATAAAACGCATTAAACAATTATAAGAATGAAGAAACTGATAATTTTAGGAGTTGGGATTTTATTATGCCTATACGCTTGTAAAACAAGTAAAAATAATGCTTTCAATTATAATTCAGGGTTTCCGTTGTTTAGTACTGAAGCGCATAGAGGGGGGAGAGGATTAATGCCGGAGAATACAATTATTGCTATGCGTAATGCAATAGATATTGGAGTAACTACTTTGGAAATGGACACCCATATCACTAAAGATGGTAGAGTTGTGGTTACACATGATGATTATTTAAGCCCGGGGTTTATGTTAACTCCTGATGGCAAAGATATCCCAGTTGGAGATTCAAAAAGATATGCGGTTTATCAAATGAATTACGACGTATTAAAAACGTTTGATTTGGGGTCAAAAATTAACACAGGGTTTCCTGATCAAAAGAAGGTTAAATCCTACATCCCACTTTTGGCCGATTTAATAGATTCTGTTCAGCAATATTCAAAAGGTAAAAAACAGATGTTCTATAATATTGAAACTAAATGCAGCGTGGCAGGTGATAATATTTTGAATCCTGAACCAGAAAAATTCGTAGAGCTATTAATGGGTGTAATAGAAAGTAAAGGTATAACCCCTTATGTAGTTATTCAATCTTTTGACAAAAGAACACTACAAATCCTCAATAAGAAGTACCCAAAAGTAAAGACATCTTTTCTGGTAGATAATAAGAAAGATGTTGAACAGAATTTAACAGACCTTGGTTTTAATCCTTTTATAATAAGTCCGGCTTTTAAAATGGTTGATGAAGCCATGGTGAAAAAGAGCCACGAAAAGCATATCAAGGTAATCCCTTGGACAGTAAATACAAAGGTGGATATCAATAGACTAAAAAAGATGGGGGTTGATGGAATTATTTCTGACTATCCGAATTTGTTTGCAGACTCCTTTCCTATCAAGTCATCTACTGGACAGAGTATGGCCTGGGATAGTACCTACAGACCTGCTAAATATAAGGAGTTGATAGAAAAGTTTAATGCGGATAAGAAATCTGAGAAGGACTTCGTGTTTTTGGGCAATAGTATAACGGCTGGAGGTAACTGGGCTAAGTTGCTTGATTTGCCGAATGCAAAAAATAGAGGTATCTCTGGTGATATTACATTTGGTGTTTTAGAGCGGTTAAATGGAGTAATATCAGGGAAGCCTGCTAAAGTATTTATTTTGATAGGGATTAATGATATTTCGAGAAATATTCCTGATAGTATTATTCTTAGAAATTATAAAACGATAATCAGCAGAATTCGTAAAGGATCAAAAAGAACCAGGATTTACTTTTATACTCTTTTGCCGGTAAATAGTGAGTTTAATAAGTTTAAAAATCATTATGCCAAGGATGAGCATATTTTATGGCTAAATGAACAGATAAGGAATTTTAAAGACAAACAGCTTACAATAATTGATCTATATCCGCAGTTTATTGATGGAGCAAATCACCTCAGGGCAGATTTAACCAAAGATGGCCTGCACCTGAATGATGCAGGATATAAGATATGGTGCGATTTTCTTAAAAATGAGGGTTATGTGAAATAGAAACTAGGAAAATAGTTATTGCGAGTTTAGATTTTCATCTATACTTACTGTGAATTAGTGAATCTTGATAGTTTTTGATTACAGATCCAAAGGTAATTAAGCACATAGGAACAGATTTGTAAAGATTATTTAGGCGATGAATATGTTTTGGCTTTTACAATAAAAAGGAGTTGAACAGGTAAAATAAAATACCTACTTTTACAGCCCGCTTATGGAACAGATAAAAACATCATTTGATTTTGAAAAACCTTTAGCTGAGCTTGTTCAGCAAATAGAGAAGGTTAAACAGGTTGCTGATAAGACAAAAGTAGACATGTCTGCCACCTTAGCAGAGCTTGAAGAAAAATTGGAGCAAACACAGAAAACTCTTTACACCCACTTAACTGGCTGGCAAAAAGTTCAAATGTCTCGTCATCCTGAAAGACCTCAGACTTTAGATTACATTAGCATGATTTGCGATGACTTTATTGAGATGCATGGCGATAGAACGGTAGGGGATGATAAAGCTATTATTGGAGGTTTTGCTACTATTGATGGCCAAACAGTAATGGTTATTGGGCATCAGAAAGGAAAGAATACTAAAGAACGTCAATACCGTAATTTCGGTATGGCTAATCCTGAAGGATATAGAAAAGCCCTTCGTTTAATGAGGCTGGCTGAAAAATTTAATAAACCTGTAATTTCTTTTATAGATACTATGGGAGCATATCCAGGACTGGAAGCTGAAGAGCGTGGTCAGGGGGAAGCGATTGCCAGAAACTTATTGGAAATGTCTGTATTAAAGGTGCCGATTCTTTGCTTTGTAGTTGGTGAAGGTGCTTCTGGTGGTGCCTTGGGTATTGGTATTGGAGATAAGGTATACATGTTGGAGCATACTTGGTATTCAGTAATTTCACCTGAGTCTTGTTCTTCAATTCTATGGAGAAGCTGGGACTATAAAGAAAAAGCAGCTGAATGTTTAAAGCTGACTTCTGACGACATGTTCAAAAACAAACTCATTGACGGTATTATAAAAGAACCTCTTGGTGGTGCTCATCAAAATCCTGAAGAAATGGCAGGGACAATTAAAAAACAAATCCTGGATGATTTGAAAGTACTTACTAAGGAAAAAACAGAGAAAATGATTGCTGCCAGAATTGATAAATTCTGTGAAATGGGAGTTGTTGTAGAGGGATAAGCTCGCATTCTGTTCATCGGCTGCATTAAATTGGCTCAGAAAAAGAGCCAAATGAACGCTAGGCCGGTTCACAGAAAACTCGCTTCCTACAACTTAAAATATCTAGAGTTAAAATCATAATAACAGAAAAAGGCCCCGAAATTTTATCGGGGCCTTTTTCTGTTGTACTTATATATCTTTTGACCTGCCGTTTGGCTAATTAATTCGGCCTTTTTTTCTCGCTTTTGTTTTTATTTGCTAAGAAGCGAGTTTTCTGTGAACCGGCCTAGCGTTCATTTGGCTCTTTTTCTGAGCCAATTTAATGCAGCCGATGAACAGAATGCGAGCTTACCTATTATTGCTGTGCAAAATACTGCGAAAACCGTCCTTCTAACTCATTGAACTGTTTGGTCAAACTCTGACTTAATTTCGTTTCCTTATGAGACTCAGTTATTTTAGCCATTTGATTTAAGAACGACATGCCTAGTTGTACATTCTGCCCACCAATAAATTTGTTTTTACTCTTAGATACATCAGCAAGATAAGTGAGTTCTTTTTGTATGTAATCTGCAGATTTTTCAATTAGAGTATTAGCTCTTTTGTTGTCATTTAATGTGTACAGGTTTTCAGCCATAAAATAGGCTCCCATCATAGAACGCATGCCATAGAACTTATCAGGCATTACCTCAAAATAACGGTTTGCAACTTTTTTAGCATCTTCAATTTTTCCTTCTTTAACAAGGCCTGTAATTGCATTGTTAAACATGCTTGTAAAAATAGAGATGTCATCCGCAGATTGTGTGTCAAGGTAGCTGGCATTCTTTACATTACCCCATTTGAATTTATTCATCAGGTTATTGTATAGAACAGGAGTGTTTACCAGGTCACTTTTTCCGGCAGCACTATCTAATTTTAAAGGCATTAAACGTATTGCCAGTCCTTCATTATATAAATAATTGTCTAAGCCATTGTATTGCTCAGAAGGAACCGTGCTTGCAAAATAAATTGGTCTTTTCCAGTTGTTGTGCACAAGGATGTCAAACATTGCTAAAGTACCTTTAGTAACATAATTCTTATTAAATTTCCACTCAATAGCAGGAACAATTTTGGCAGAATCTGCAGCACTAACTACTCCGTTTTTGATAACATCAGCGCGGTTAACTGTAAGTTTGAAGTTTTTAGTTGGAATAAAATTCTCTTTTGAACCATCATTTAAAGCAAGTTTATCTTCATCATTATCCGAAGTTAATACCTCAAAAATCTTACTTAGTTCAATTGAACCCGCAATTTTATAATCCTGATAGTACATTACATCTCTATTGCCTTGAACGTATTGAGATTCTTTCATGCTTATCGGCAATGGCTCAGATTCATTTTGCTTACGCTTCATGCCATTTATATACCAATCGGTATCAAATAAACTAAGGTTAACCAAACGAATATCTGGTCTTACGTTTTCAACTTCTTGTATATACCAAAGCGGATAGGTGTCATTATCTCCATAGGTAAATAGAATTGCATTTGGTGCGCAAGATTCTAAATAATCAACTGCTATATCGTGAGCTACAAGCTTTGAAGAACGATCATGATCATCCCAGCCTTGTGCAGCCATGATTACGGGAGCCGCAAATAATCCGGCAACCGTTGCCAGAACTGCTCCGGTAGCTGGGGAAACCTTCTTGAATAGCCATTCCTTTAAAGCCAATGCCCCCAGTCCAATCCATATTGCAAAAGCATAAAAAGACCCGGCATAGGCATAGTCCCGCTCTCTTGGCTCCATAGGTTTTTGATTAAGATATAATACAATTGCGATACCAGTAAAGAAAAAAAGTAACGCTACTATACCTGCATCTTTTTGATTACGTTGGAAATGCCATATAGCACCTAATAAACCTAGTATGAGTGGTAAAAAGAAGAATCTATTGTATGCACTATTATCAACAATAGTTGGAGGTAAATGACTTTGATCGCCTAAGCGAGCGGCGTCAATAGGTTTAATTCCGCTTAGCCATTGACCTTCGTATAAACTTCCCTGTCCCTGATCGTCATTTTGACGCCCCACAAAGTTCCACATAAAGTATCTCATGTACATCTGGCCTGTCTGATAGCCAAAAAAGAATCCAATATTATCAATAAGGTTAGGAAAATGGGAATCATCAAAGCCCATCATATCTTTATAATAACCTACATGTCGTGGATCATCACTATACATTCTTGGGAAAAGAGTAGTTTTATCGTATTCATAATCAGTTTTTCTTCCTGCTACTTCGTACTTGTCCGCACCTTTCCTGTAAAGGGTCTTGCCTTGTTTAATATCAACCTTTTGTGAGTTGTAGTTAGGTCCAAAAAGCAATGGCCTATCACCGTATTGCTCCCTGTTAAGGTACCCTAAAAACGAGAAGGCATTATCAGGGTCACTATTGTTAAGGTTAGGGTCAGCTTTTGCACGAATAATGATCATCGCGAATGATCCGTATCCAAATATTATTAATACCGTAGATAATAGTGCCAGGTTTAGAATTTTCTTTTGATGCTTTATAGAATATCTTATGCCCCACACAAGGCCTCCTATTAATAGTATTGCAAAGAAAATAACCCCAGATCCAAATCCAAGACCTAGTGTGTTCACGAAGAACAAATCAAAATAAGCCCCAAATGAAACCAGATATTGGATAATTCCGTACTGGATAAAGGCTAAAATTAGAATACCAACTAGTCCGGTCTTTACAATGCCTGCGGTTGTTGCCTTTTTAGTTTTCTTAAAATAGTAAACGAAAGCAATAGCAGGTATGGTTAATAAGTTTAATAAGTGTATACCTATTGAAAGCCCCATAATGTAAGCTATAAATAATAACCATCTATCAGCACGAGGCTCATCAGCATGAGCTTCCCATTTTAATATGGCCCAAAAAACTATAGCAGTAAATAACGAAGATAAAGCATATACCTCAGATTCAACTGCCGAAAACCAGAAGCTATCAGAGAAAGTATAAGCAAGAGCCCCTACAATACCAGCTCCCATGATAGAGATTAGGTTAGCTTTAGATATTTCTTCTTTATCTTTTACTAGAATCTTTTTTGCAAGAGCAGTAATTGTCCAGAACAAAAATAAAATAGTAGCACCACTTGCAACTGCTGATCCAACATTCATGAAATATGCTACTTTAGTAGCATCACCCAAAGCTAATAAAGAGAAAAAGCGTTGGATCATTAAAAATAAAGGCGCTCCAGGTTGATGTACCACCTGCATTTTTAGAGCTGAGGCTATGAATTCACCGCAATCCCAAAAGCTAACTGAGGGCTCTAGCGTTAAAATGTAGGTTAAGGTAGCAATGGCAAAACAAAACCAACCGGTAATGTTATTGATTTTTGAATAATTCATTTCGTTATCAAGTAGTTACTAATGTAAAGGCAATTAATTGCGTCCGAAAATAAAGAATAAGATTGATAATCGTATAATCTAAAGCTGTGTTTAACAAATTTAACATTCTTATTTTAGGTAAATATTTCATGTAATACACTTTAAGTTACACCTGAAAATAGCTTTGTAGATTGGTTTGAATAGTATTATTGAAGCACTTTTAAAATTAAGTAGCAATGCCGAAAAATAAATTATAAAATTTTATGAGATTAACTGATTGATTTATTGGCAGTAATAAGTATGGAGAACTGTCTGATGCGATTTTTTTTATATTTTTTTTATTTGCCCCTTGCAAAATTGAAAAATGTGCGTAGATTTGCATTCCATTTCAAAGGAACCTTTTTGATGGAAGATTGTCCGATAGTATAAGGGTAGTACAACGGTTTTTGGTACCGTTTGTCTTGGTTCGAATCCAGGTCGGACAACTAAACAATATTCGGATTGTGAATTAAACACAATCCGATTTTTTTTAACCAATATTGAAACTTTTCAATAATGCCATTGCAATTTAACCCCGTTAAGCTTTTTGCCGGATCCGGCACTAAAGATTTAGCACATAAAATTGCCGAAAGTTACGGCAAGCCTCTTGGGAGTGTAACCTTAAGTAAGTTTAGCGATGGTGAGTTTCAGCCTTCATACGATGAAACAGTAAGAGGATGTGACGTATTTCTAATCCAGTCCACCTATCAGCCTTCCGATAATTTAATGGAATTGTTATTAATGATTGATGCTGCAAAAAGAGCATCAGCACATTATATAACTGCGGTAGTACCTTACTATGGATTAGCAAGGCAAGATAGAAAAGATAAACCAAGGGTTGCAATAGGTGCTAAATTAGTAGCAAATCTTTTAAAATCGGCGGGTATCCATAGAATCATGACCATGGACTTACATGCAGCTCAGATTCAGGGATTTTTTGATATTCCGGTTGATCACCTTGATGGTTCTGTTATTTTTGTTCCTTACATAAAAAGTTTAGGACTTGAAAATTTAACCATAGCCTCACCAGATATGGGTGGTTCTTACCGTGCACGTACCTTTGCTAAGTTCTTTAACGCTGAGGTAGTGATTTGCGATAAGCGCCGTAAACGTGCTAATGAAATAGAATCAATGTCTATAATTGGAGACGTAGTAGGCTTAGATGTTGTACTTATAGATGATATTTGCGATACTGCAGGTACATTAGCTAAAGCTGCAGCTTTAATTATGGAAAAGGGCGCAAAAAGTGTAAGAGCAGTTTGTACACATCCTGTATTATCTGGTAAAGCATATGAAACTGTTGAAAATTCAATGTTAACAGAATTGATCGTAACAGATACAATTCCTTTAAAGCAGGTTAGCCCAAAAATAAGGGTACTTTCAACAGCTCCGTTATTTGCAAAGGCAATTGCCAATGTAAATGAGCATGGATCAATCAGTGATCTTTTTAACGTTTAGTATTTAATAATTATATAATAACGAAACCGCTAAGGTTTCAAAACATTTAAACAACAAGAAAATGAAAACAATCGCAATTAGCGGTTCTCCAAGAGAGAACGTAGGGAAACGCGATGCTAAAGAGCTTCGCTATGAAGGTAAAGTTCCTGCAGTATTGTATGGTGGTAAAGAACAAGCACATTTTGCTGTAGTAACAACTGAATTAAAAGATGCTATTTATACGCCAGAAGCTAACTTTGTTGAGATTACCTTAGGTGGTAAAAAAATCAAAGCTATTATCAAAGAATTACAATTTCACCCATTAACTGATTTATTACTACACGTAGATTTTCTTCAGTTATTTGATGAAAAAGAAATCCTTATGGAAATCCCTGTTAAATTAACCGGAACTTCTCCAGGTGTTAAAATGGGTGGTAAACTAGTTCAAAAATTACGTAAACTTCGCGTTAAAGCATTGCCTAAAAACATGCCACAAACTGTTGAAGTAAGTATTGCGAAATTAGAGGTTGGTAACCTATTCCGTGTTCGTGACCTTCAAAAAGGTGAATACGTTATTACTAACACTCCTGAAGATACTATCGTTTCTGTAGGTATGTCAAGAGCATTAAAGCAAGCAGAACAAGAAGCTAATAAGAAATAATTCGAACTAGCTAAGTATAAAAAAAGCAGCATTAAGATAATTAATGCTGCTTTTTTTATGAAAATCGAATAACTAAAAATGGATGTCGTGTAAACCATTATCTTTGCAGTAATGAAGTACTTAATAGTCGGTCTGGGTAATATAGGGCCTGAATATGCTTACACCAGGCATAATATAGGATTTAACATAGCAGATGAGCTGGTGAAACAACTAGGTGGTTCTTTTTCAAATTTGCGTCTTGCTTATTATTCCGAGGTTTCATTTAAAGGAAAAAAGCTACACGTAATAAAACCCACCACTTTTATGAATTTAAGTGGTAAGGCCGTAAATTATTGGATGCAGGAGCTACGTATTCCCTTAGAAAACGTTTTGGTTATCGTTGATGATCTTGCACTACCACTTGGTAAACTACGGTTAAAAATGCAGGGTAGCAGTGCCGGACACAACGGGTTAAGAAGCATTGAAGGCTTGTGTGGAGGTCAGGGTTATCCTCGTCTGCGTTTTGGAATTGGTGATGATTTTCCCAAAGGCAGACAAGCCGATTATGTTCTTTCGAACTTTGATAAAGACGAACAACCTGAATTACCAGCACTGATAGATACCAGCGTAGAATTAATTAAAAGCTTTGTAACTATTGGTCCTGCAAAAACTATGACTGCTTTTAATAAGTAACCTTAGTATACTTGGTTATTTTCTCATGTAAAGTTACAAGTTCAAAGGGCTTACTTATTACGTCATTTGCCCCGGCATCCATAGCTGTTTTGGTATCTGTTTCCATAACTGCTGCAGAGAATGTAATAATCGGGATATTTTCTTTTCCTTTAGCATAACCTTCTCTAATCATTCTTATTGCATCAAGCCCATTTAAAACAGGCATAAAGGTATCCATTAGAATAAGGTCATAGTGGTTTTCTTTTAGCTTATTAATTGCATCTTTACCATTTTCAACAACATCTGTATCAATCATCCAATCCTTTAATATTTTTACAATAAGAAACTTATTGATTGGATTATCCTCTGCTACAAGAATTTTAACATTCTTAAATGGGGTGAAATTCTCTTTAGTCATTTTCTGGGTCGTTGCTGTCTCCTTTACAATTTCATACCAATTTGTAAAACTGAAAGTGCTTCCTTTGTTTTCTTCACTTGATACTTCCAGATGCCCGCCTTTAAGCTTGGCAAGGTTTTTTACTATAGATAAACCAAGGCCAGTACCACCAAACTTTACAGTAGTTTGCTCATCTGCCTGTTCAAATGTCTCAAATATTTTCTCAATATTTTCCGGGGCTATTCCTATTCCAGTGTCGCTTACAGAAAATTTAACCTTAATATTATTTCCTTTATTATCAAGAATATCTACCCTTAATGTAACACTACCTTGCGAAGTAAACTTAATTGCATTCCCAATCAAATTCATTAAAATCTGGTTTAAACGCAATGAATCAGCAAGAACATGAGTTGGCAGTGCAGAGTCTAATTCTAATTCTAAGGCTAGTTTTTTCTCTTTTGCTCTAATCCTTAAAAGGTTAATGACCGACTTGCATACACTTACTATATCTGTGGGAGCTCTGTTAATTTTGAATTTACCAGCTTCAATTTTTGATAGATCCAGTATATCATTAATAACCCCCAGCAATGAACTTGAAGAAATTTCAAGTAATGAGATCATCTCCTTTTGTTCGTCGTTTAAATCAGTTCGCTCTAAGAGATGGGCAATGCCAATAATTCCATTTATAGGCGTTCTGATTTCATGACTCATGTTGGCAAGAAAATTTTCTTTTATCCTTTTGCCTTGTTCAGCTTCTTCTTTAGCTTTTATTAGCTCCCTCTGATAAGCCTCTAGCTCTCTGTTTTTAGCCTGGAGTTCGCGCTGGCTCCTTACAAATTGTATAAACGAGTCAACTTTAGCAGAAGTAATAAACGGATCTAGCGGTTTATATAAATAGTCAATGGCACCAGTATTTAATCCTTTTACAGCATATTTTGTTTCTTTCGAAATTGCGGTTACAAATATGATAAGTATGTCTTTCGTGCGAGGATTACTTTTCAGTATTTCTACAAGTTCAAAACCGTCCATTTCTGGCATTTGAACATCAACTAAAGCTATTGCAATGTCCATTTCCCAGGAAATCCTAAGTGCTTCGTTCGGATTTGTGGTACTGATTAAATTAATGTCGTTTCTTTGTAATAGTGCCTCAAGCGCTATTATATTTTCAGGTCTGTCATCAACAATCAATATATTAATCTTCTCCATGGTTTATCTTTGTCTGAATGTTAATGTTAACCTATTTTCTGGTAGATGTTGTTTTTTTTGTCTATTGTTTTGAACCTGCCTATTTCTGTACTCCTTAATGTCTCTTTTGATCCTAAACATAAAAACCCAAAATTAGCTAAACTATTGTAAAATAGTTCAATTACTCTTTTTTGTAAATCGGTATTGAAATAGATTAGCACATTGCGGCATGATATAACCTGAAATTCATTAAACACTCCATCCGAGGCTAGGTTATGAACAGAGAACAATACATTTTTCTTTAAAGAATGATTAATCTTGGCAGCATCATACTTTGCTGTATAATAATCAGATAGTGTATGTATTGTGCCCGTTTTATGGAAATTTTCGGAATATAGCTTCATCTTTTGCAAATCATATATTCCATTGCGGGCATATTCCAAAACGTCCACATTGATGTCTGTCCCATAAAAAAAACATCTTTCATAAAGGCTTTCTTCAGAGAAAAGTATAGCATACGAATAAAGTTCTTCTCCTGTCGAACAACCTGCATTCCAAACTTTTATCCGTTGGTATGACTTTAAATAGGGGATTATATTGGTAGCAACAGACTTATAGAATTGCGGATCTCTAAACATTTCAGTCACATTTACTGTAACCTCAACTAAAAAAGTTTCAAAGTAATCCGGGTCATTTGTTAATAGTGTACGTAAATCAAATAGTGAGAGCCTTTGTAACTGCATAATTCTGGTCACCCTCCTTTTTAAAGACGCGGCCGAATAATCTCCAAAGTCAAAACCATGCACATTCCTGATGAAATCTACCAGATCTTTTAGCTGCTCGTATGTTATTGTATCTGCCGATTGATTCATATTAGCTCAACCAAACCCTTAACATTGATAACAACTTGTCCATATCCACCGGTTTAGAGATATAATCATTTGCACCTGCTTCAATACATTTCTCTCTGTCATTTTTCATGGCTTTTGCAGTTAAAGCAATAATTGGGAGCTTAGAAAAACGTTTCTCCGTTCTAATTGCTTTCATTGCCTCATATCCATCCATTTCTGGCATCATAATATCCATTAAAACAAGATCAATCTGTTCATGCTCGGCCAGTCTTTCAAGTGCTTCTCTGCCATTATTTGCTATTATAATATTTATATCATAAAGTTGTAATGCACTCGAAAGGGCAAAAATATTACGCATATCATCATCCGTAATTAAAATAGTTTTGTCCTTTAATGCCTTCTCAATAGTAGAGGTTCCCTTACTTTTATTTTGACTTTGAACTGTAGGCGACTTGTCACCTTGTTTAAGCTTATTCATGAAAAGACTTACCTCATCAATTAGTCTATCGTTTGACTTGTTCGATTTCAAAACCATAGCCTCAGTATACCTCATAATGTGAGCCATTTTTTCGTCACTCAATTCCATTGCCGTATTTATAATTACAGGCACATGTACAAGTTCCGGCTTAGACTTAATCATGTCCAATAAATCAAACCCAGAAATATCCGGAAGTTTTAAATCAAGTATAATACAATCAAAAGTGTGGTTTTCTAAAAGTTCCAGAGCCTCTTTTCCGTTAAATGCTTGCTTTACTTCAACACCACTTTCAGTAAGCTGCTGGGTTAAGAGTGTACTATGCAGTTCCTGATCTTCAATTACTAAAACCGTATTGAAATCATATTTTATATATGCAGAACTTAGAAGTTCAAAAGCTTCATCTAACCTGTCCTTTTCAATAGGCTTTTTAAGGAACCCAATTGCACCTTCTTTTTTGGCCTTACTTTCCTTTTCATTGCCGGCCGACATCATGTGCACAGGAATGTGTTTGGTTTTCGGATTCTCTTTAAGTTTTTTAAGTATTGTCCATCCATCCATTACTGGCAGCATAATATCAAGCACAATGGCATCGGGAAGTTGAGATATCGCCATTTCCAGTCCAACATCTCCGCTATGAGCAAGAAGAGGTTTAAAACCCTTTTCTATAGCGTAGTCATTTAATACATCCGCAAAAACAACATCATCTTCTACTATTAATAAAGTTTGAGCGGTACCATTCTTAACCGGGAGCAATACAGGTTCTGGAATTAGCGGCACAATTTTAGCCTCCTCCGCAACATGGTTAATTGCCTCTTTAGGGCTGTTTGTCGTATTCTCCTCAGGAATAAAAAGCGTAAATATGCTTCCATGGCCAGGCTCACTCTTAACCTGAATTTCGCCACCTAATATGTACGCTAGCTCCTTGCTAATAGACAGACCCAGCCCGGTTCCGCCGTATTTCCTGCTCGTAGATCCATCTGCTTGCTGAAATGCTTCAAAGATTAGCTTTTGCTTATCCTCTGGTATTCCAATTCCCGTATCTTTTACTTCTATTGCTATAATTTTTTTAGTAGAGTTTCTTAGCTGCTCAGAATAAAACCTCGATTCCTTTGTTGCATTGCTTATATTTAAAGAAATCTCTCCATGCTCTGAAGTAAATTTAAAGGCATTTGATAATAGGTTTTTTACTATTTGCTCCAGCCTGGTCTGATCAGTGAATATTGAATCTGGTAAATTTTGTTCAAGCGTTGTTTTAAAAGTGATTTTCTTGCTCCTAGCCAATTCACCGAATAACGCATCCATATCTTGCTGAACAACTTTAGGCTGAATGTGCTCAATAGTTAGGTCTATTTTGCCGGATTCAATTTTTGAAAGATCAAGAATATCATTAATAAGAGCTAACAGATCGGAACCCGCATTATGGATAACACCCGCATATTTAATTTGATCTTCGTTTAAATTCTCAGGTCTATTCTCTTTTAAAATTCTTGCCAGAATCAATATACTATTTAATGGAGTTCTTAACTCATGACTCATATTGGCCAAAAACTCAGATTTATATTTACTCGAAATCTCAAGTTCTTCAGCTTTTAAACTCATCGCTTCCCGGGCCTGATTTACAAGTATGTTCCGTTCTTCAAGCTGTTGCGCCTTTTCTTCTAGTTCTGCATTTGTTTGGCGAAGTTCCTCTTGCTGTACCCTAAGTTCTTCTTCTGATGCCTGCAACTGCTCAGATTTATAAACAAGTTCCTCGTTTGTTGTACGAAGTTCTTCCTGCTGACTTTCCAATTCCTCGGCCTGTTGCTGAGTTTGCTCAAATAAGGCCCGTAATGTAACACGTGCTACGGCACTGTTTATTCCAATACCAATGTTCTCGGCAATTGTGTTTAAAAACAACAAAGTAGATGAATCTGGTTCATTGTTTAAACCCAATTCTATCACTGCCAGCGTTTCATTTTCAAATAGTATTGGAAGTAGAAATATATGACTCGGAATCATGCTTCCTAATCCCGATTGTATTTTTATATAATCTGAAGGAACCTTGTTAAGAAGTTTGGCTTGTTTTTCAATCGCAGTTTGTCCAACTAGCCCCTCCCCAAATTGATATTCCTTTACGGCTCCTTTTGCTGTTTCGAATGCATAGCCCCCCACAAATTTTATTGTTTTTTTTGAGCGATTAGCCAGAAATAGCGATCCAACAGAGGCATTTATATAATTACATATTGATGCCAATACTTTTGTAGAAAACTCTTCTGTGTCCTGTTCGCCCCGCATAGCTTCATTTACAGCGGTTACACCAGATAGTAACCAATTCTTTTGTTCATTTTCAGCTGAAATCCGTTCTAATTCAATATTAGATTCTCTGATTTGTCTTTCTGTTAATTTTTGCTGATCAAAAGTTTTTTTGATGTAAGAAAAGAGAAACAATATCAAACAGAAAATAATTATAGCACTTAGCAGAACTACCCATTCGCTTTGCTTGCTGCTACTTACAATTGCAGCTTTTCTTTTGGCTAGCAGCTTAACTTCATTCTGGATTATTTGGTTTCCTGATTTTAATATTTGGGATTTATAAAATTGGCCCAAACCTCCCATTACCCTTGCTGATGTCGCATCTTTTCCCTTCGATTCATAAATGCGGAGAACTTCTTTCATCTCCTCAATTTTAGCATGCGCGTACTGACTTAGGGTATCAATTCTGATTTGCTGTTCAGCATTATCAATTGTTAACCTTTTTAACTCGGCTATTGTAGGCAGAATCTTTGAAACATTAGTGTGGTAAGGATTTAGATATTCTTTGTTTCCAGATAAAACGAACCCTCTGATGCTGGTTTCTGAGTTTAAAACCTGGAATTCAACATCCTTAGCTAAATTCATAACATCATATGTATGACCTTGCCATTTTGTGTCTTTACTTAGCTGGTCAATGCTAAGATATGATGTAATTGCAGACACCAGAACAAATAATAAGGATATAGCAAATCCTGTTAGCACTTGTTGTTTAAAAGATAATTTAAACATATGTAAATTAATAAATATTGAAGCCTTTAAAAGTAAATACAATGATAGTGCTTGTTATGACAAGTTCACTAACTATTGCAAGATAAATTTAATGTAATTCCCTTAAACATTGAGAATAAGTTACTCCTATTGGGATAACCTGCTCACCAATCCAAATCTGAGAACGATCGAACTTACTAATTTTGTTTTTTGAAACTATAAATGCACGGTGGGTTCTAATAAAAGCTTTAGCCGGAAGCAGTAAAAGCATTTCGCTTATTGGAATTCTGGTACTTAGAAGAGGTTTGTTTGCAAGGTGTACCAGTGTATAATTGCCCGAAGCTTCTACATATAATATATCATCAATATAAACCTTTATCTGCTCATAGCCATCTTTTATAAAAATAGCAGCCGGTTGTTCCTCACTTTCAGCACTATTTCTGAGGGTATAAAATTCCTGTGCTTTGTTGCAACCCTTTAAAAAACGGGCAAGTGAAAATGGTTTTAATAAGTAATCTACAGCATCGAGCTCAAAACCCTTAACCGCATGTTCGGAATATGCGGTTGTAAAAATAACCATCGGAGGGTTTGTTAAGCTATTTAAAAAGTCAATACCGCTGATATCAGGCATCTTGATATCCAGAAAAATTAAGTCTATTTTATTGTTTTGCAAATAAGTTATGGCCTCAAAAGCATTTATGAAAGTAGCCTTCAGTTCAATAAATGGAACTTTTGACGCGTGCGACTCTATTATATCCAGGGCTATTGGCTCGTCATCAATTGCTATTGCCAGCATTTTATAATCTCATTTGTTATGGTTGAATCTTCTTTTATGCTCAAATATAGATAACTTAAGTAAGTTTGTTAACCCGATAACTATTATAGTTGCAGTGTTAAATGAATAAAGAATTCATTGGCACTTTCCCTTACAATTAACTCATGCCTCCGCGGATATAAAAGTGCAAGTCTTTGTTTTACGTTTTGTAAGCCAATACCACTTTTAAGTTTTTCTGGGTCATTGTCGGGTTTAATATGAATACTGTTATTTACATCAAAGTATAAAGTATTCTCCTTTGTTTGGAGGGTAACTTTTATATGTGATGGATGTTGTAAACTAACACCATGTTTAAAAGCATTTTCTACAAAGGGAATAAGCAACATTGGCGCTATCAGTTGACCATTAATCTGATCTTCAATTTGTGTTTCTATTGAAATTGAAGCAGAGCGGGAGGTCCTTAATTTTTGTAAAGCAATGTAATTATTCAGGTAATCTACATCTCTGGTTAGCGAAATTTTATCCTGCAGGTTTTCCTGAAGCATAAACCTCATCATATCGCCCAATTTCTGGATACCTTCGCCCGTACGTTCAGCTTTTTCTTGTAAGGCGGTCCCGTACAATGTATTTAAAGCATTAAACAAGAAGTGTGGGTTAATTTGAGACCTGAGGAAACTTAAACTTGCATCAGATTTTCCAAGTTCAGTTTTTAAGTTGTTAAGCTCATTAGTACTTTCATTTCTTTTTTTATAGATATACCACGATAAAGGAGCACTTATGATAAGTTGGGTAGGTATATGGAAAGCTATTACAACAGCTGCCACTTCGCCATGATTACTAAACATTAATGCGATAAGAGAAAGAGGAACACAAGATGCTAGGGTAATAAAAAATATCTTCCAGAAATAGTTCCAAAAGCCCTTTCCCGACTCTTTTACTTGTGGGATGAGATAGTATAAAGAAAAGATAACAATAGCTATTGTTGAACAGATCACCAGTGTCCAGCATACTATTACCTCAAATGGCGATGAGGTAGCTATTAGTAAAAGCAGACCCACAAACCAGAATGCTGCGCCAAAAACAGCCTCTAGCTTAGTGCGGTTGTAAGGATCATTACCTGTGTTCTCATTCTCTTTAATACTAATAATTAGTTTTTTGAGACATACATATATGGTTATAACCAACATCAACCACGCAGAATAGGTAAAACCTTTAAAAAAGAAGTGATTATAGGCATCCTGAGTGCTGTTAAAATCAGGAAACATATAAACTTTGCTATAGGTATATGTGACGCTTGTAATTAATCCAATACCCAGAAACAGGCCAATTAAAATCACCAGCGACAATGCCCGGCTATTTGCCTTAAAAAGAGCCGGAATGATACAGAAATTTAATAAGAGAAAACTAAAGTAGAGTATTGAAAAACGGAATAGTTCAGGAACAAGATAATTGGAAACATAAGAATATTCCATATTTGCACCTTTGGCCAAATATTCAAGCTGGCTAGGGGTCCGATCGCCCGAATTTGAAACAAGTAAAAGGATTGCAAACCCATAAAGGCTTGTGGCTATCCAAAATTCAACCTTCGTTAATTCTGATAATTTCATTTGCTATTTATTAATTTTCGATATGCTTTGTTAATGCAATAGTACAACGACGCAAGATCTCAAAATTTAAAATGTGATGAAACAGTTAAAAAATGTGACGAATTATCATTTGAATTCTTTTTTTTAAGTTTGTGGGCATGATCGTATACGGAATACCAAATTGCAATACTGTAAAAAAGGCCATGACATGGTTAACTGAAAATGGGTTTAAACCAGAGTTTCATGACTTTAAGAAAAAAGGAATCAGTGCCGAAAAATTAAATGCCTGGTGTGATACATTTGGTTGGGAAACCGTACTGAACAAAAAAGGAACTACTTGGAAAAAGTTAAGCACAGAGGAACAGCAAGAAGTAAATAGCAAAGAGAGTGCAATTAAGGTCTTAATGACTTATACAAGTGCCATTAAACGTCCAATAATAGAGGTTGATGGGAAGCCTGTTTTAATTAGCTTTAGCGAAGAAAGCTACCAAAGCATTTTAAAGTAGCAATACATAAAAATTTAGTACTGTACACGAACATTTTCCTGTTAATATTTGTTAAATAACTAACGTAATATTTAAACAGCGTTATATTTGAGCATGCTTAAGAAACTTTTGTTGGCATTGATCTTATTGACCCCTGCAACACTGTGGGCACAGGATGTTGTTTCAGGAACTGTCTATGATTTTGAAATAAAGACTTTACCACTTCAAGAGGTAAGTGTTAAAAACTTTAATAATAATCAAAGTACAACAACAAAAGCTTCGGGTAAATTCACGCTTGCAGCCAACGTTGGCGATGTATTAGAGTTCTCATTAAACGGGTATCATAAAGATACACTTTACCTTACAAACCTTTCTCCAAAAACCATATTCCTCCCGGGAAGCTCTACCAGCTTAAAAGAAGTAAAGATATTAAGTGCTAAAATAAACCCTACAATTTTAAGCCCCGATCCCGAGGCAAAAGAATCTAAGCGGGTTGAGGCAGATGATTATCGTGGGAAACCAAATATTTCAAGAGCAGGTGGTATTAAGCTGAACTTAGGATATGGCAAATACAAAGAGCAGCAAGCCAAGGCAAAGGATTTGGAAGAGAAAGATCAATATGAAAACGAAATAAAAAGTGTTTTTACCGAAGCCTATGTTTCGGATTTGGTAAAGCTAAAAGGTCAGGATTTAAAAGATTTTATGACCTTATATAGGCCACCTGTTGCAACTGTGCAAAGTGCCAGACCATTCAACTACAAGTATTATACCGTACAGGCATATCATCAGTGGTTGAAACTACCACCTTCTCAAAGAAAACCGCCTCAGGTACCAAGGTTAAAGAAAAACTAATAAAGTCGTTACATTACCAGGTGATTGCTTGGATTTTATACCTTTATTTCGAAATCTTTAAACTAAACTTTTATATGTCTTATAAGTCAACCATCCTGATGGTATTGTTGTGTGTATTTGCATTGACCACAGTGGCACAGCAAACGGATACAAAATCAAGTAATTATGATGCACATGCAGCATTTAATCCGCTTTTTTACACTCAAAATGGTAATGAATACAGATCGGCAAGTGGTTATCCAGGCCCAAAATACTGGCAAAATCATGCAGATTATATTATAAGTGCAGATCTTGATGAAGCAAATAATAAAATTACAGGTTCAGTTACCATTACCTATAAAAATAACAGCCCCGATAAATTACCTTATTTATGGCTGCAGTTAGATCAGAATTTATTTGCACCCGAATCCAGAGGGAACTCACTCATTGCTGCCGGAAGCAGATATGGCGCCAGAGGCGAAAAACTAATTGGTGGATACAAAATAGAAGCCTTATCTGTATCTCAAAAACAGAAAGCAGTTAAATTTACTTCTTTAATAGAGGATACCCGTATGCAGATAAGATTGGCTGAACCAATGGCTGCTGCAGGCGACGTGGTTACCATAAAAATGAATTTCTCATTTATCATTCCTATTAACGGGTCTGATAGGATGGGACATTTAACTACAAAAAATGGCGAAATATTTTCAATAGCCCAATGGTTTCCGCGGATGTGTGTTTACGATGATGTATTAGGATGGAATACCCTGCCTTATTGGGGTGCTGGCGAATTCTATTGCGAATATGGCGATTTTGATTTCTCTGTTACAGCACCGGCAAACCACATTGTTATGGGCTCGGGCGAGTTGGTAAATCCACAAGAGGTTTTTACTCCTGTACAATTGCAACGATGGAATGAAGCAAAATCAAGCGACAAAACAATCTCAATTAGATCTGAATCTGAAGTTAATGATCCTAAATCCCGTCCTGAAAAGGATAAACTTACCTGGAAATTTAAAATGAAAAATGCCAGAGATGTTGCCTGGGGTTCATCAAAGGCCTTTGTTTTAGATGCAGCTCGTATTAACTTACCAAGCGGCAAAAAATCATTGGCAGTTTCGGTTCATCCGGTTGAAAGTAATGGGAATGACGGTTACGGCCGCGCTGTTGAATATGTTAAAACATCTATAGAACACTATTCAGAGAAATGGTTCGAGTATCCTTACCCAATGGCAGTTAATGTTGCCAGTAATGTTGGTGGTATGGAGTACCCTGGTATTGTTTTTTGTGGCTGGAAGGCTAAAAAAGGCAGTGCATGGGGAGTTATAGATCATGAATTTGGCCATACCTGGTTTCCGATGATTGTGGGTAGTAATGAGCGTAAATACGGCTGGATGGACGAAGGTTTTAATACCTTTATCAATAGAATATCTTCTTCGGAATTTAACAACGGAGAGTACAAGAAAGATCCCGATAACATGCATAAAGTTGCAGAGAAGCTACAAAATCCGGAGTTGGAATATATCATGTTAAGCCCCGATGCTATGAAAGAGCGTAACATTGGAGAGAACTTGTACTATAAGCCAGCTCAAGGCCTGAATATCCTTAGAAACGTAGTATTAGGAGCCGGCCGTTTTGATTACGCTTTCAGGCAATATATAGATCATTGGGCCTTTAAACATCCAACACCGCAAGATTTCTTCCGTTCAATAGAAAACGGTGCTGGCGAGGATCTTTCGTGGTTTTGGAGAGGCTGGTTCCTGGATAACTGGAAAATGGATCAGGCTATTGTTTCTGTAACAGAATCTAACCGAGATGAACCTAAAGGTTATAATATTGTTGTTGCAAATCTTGAAAAAATGCCAATGCCAATCATTTTGGAAATAAAAACCAAAAGCGGCAAAACCGATCAGGTAAAAATTCCGGTAGATGTTTGGATGAGAAATAATACATGGACAGTTCCTTATCCTACAACAGAGGAAGTGGTGTCGGTTGTTTTAGATCCGGAGAATTTATTGCCCGATGTAAACAGCGACAATAATAAATGGAAGAAAAATTAAAAGAAGAAGGGGTATCATGATCTAATGATACCCCTTCTTCTTTTAACATAATTGGCTTTAGCTAGTGGCTTTTAAAAAAGCTTTCCTTTAATTTCTGGGGATCTATTAATGCCTCAGTTTCGTCAAGTCGAATTAGCCATCCTTTTTGCTTCAGCAAAGCAATATCTACTTTAGCAACAGAAAGATCTTTGCCTTTCAGGCTTCTTTTTATAACTATTGGAGGCTTAGGTTCTATATTAGCTACTGTATTAAACAGGGCTTCAATAATAAACTTAGGCCAGATCTGGATATCGCCCAAGTGATCTGAATAGATTTTTTTTGTTGAATGAGGAGCTAAAATGTTAGCAAATTCCCCTTTAAAATCTCCTCCTTTTTCAGTAGTTAAACTAATAAGTAATTGGAATGATGTTTCGTTCACGATATGAAAGTGCGCTACAGAATTACTGTGCTGATCGGTTACTATAGCAAGAAATACACCGTTTTTTATAAACTCTGTTTGAGGTGTAACTGGTGCAGGGCGATTGGTAACAACATCATTGTCTGTAACCTCTCCGTGTACCAATGTTACTTTAGATGCTAAAACTGGTATCTCAAAATCATTGGCATCAGTAACACCAATGGTGTCTTTGTCGATAATTCGGGTAATGTACCCTTCTAAATTCTCGTCAACAAAACGAACAAAGTCTCCTAGTTTGAAATTCATACACTTTTATTTATGTCCAAATTTAGTTATTCTTATTATTTTTGTGGCATGGCCATCGATGAACAGAAAAATAATCCATTACACGGAAAAACACTCGAATTTATCCTAAAACAACTTGTATGGCATTATGGTTGGGAAGAATTGGGCATACTCGTAAAAATTGCCTGCTTTAATAATAACCCCACCATGAATTCGAGTCTTAAATTTTTAAGGAAAACCGACTGGGCCAGGAAAAAAGTTGAGAGATTATATCTAAATACATTCCATTAACCCTGTTAGGGTCAAGTCCTCACATGGTTCACACATTCTACACACCTCCTTCACAAAAAGGTACCTGTTTGTGTATTTGGTGTGAAGGAGGTGTGAAGAAATGCTAATCTTGTGAAGAACCGTTGTTTTTGTTCTTACATGAAAAGCCGTGTTATCGTGGTTTTTAGAAAAAATAATATATCCTTGATGGAAATATTAGTTAACCCCTTGATTTATAAAATGTATTGTCTTACCTTTGCAGTCCCTTATTGAGGGGTAAAGTTTTTAAACATAAAATAAGAAAAACAAAAAAGAACAATGCCAACCATTCAACAATTAGTTAGAAAAGGTAGAGTAGCACTGGAGTTCAAGAGTAAGTCTCCGGCGTTGGACAGCTGTCCACAGCGAAGAGGTGTATGTACACGTGTATATACCACTACCCCTAAAAAACCAAACTCAGCAATGCGTAAAGTTGCACGTGTACGTTTAACCAATGGTAAAGAGGTTAACGCTTACATCCCTGGAGAAGGTCACAATTTACAGGAGCACTCAATCGTATTGATTCGTGGTGGACGTGTTAAAGATTTACCAGGTGTACGTTATCACATCATCCGTGGAGCATTAGATACTTCAGGAGTTGCTGGTCGTAACCAACGTCGTTCAAAATATGGTACTAAACGCCCTAAACCGGGACAAGTAGCAGCGGCACCAACAAAAGGTAAAAAGAAATAATTAGGAGGAAAGAAAAATGAGAAAGTCAAAACCAAAAAAGAGAATTATCCTTCCTGATCCAAAATTTAACGATGTTCAGGTGACGAGATTTGTAAATAATATGATGTACGATGGAAAAAAATCTATCGCATATGATATTTTTTATAATGCTGTTGAATTAGCTGAGAAAAAAGCTGGTGAGAACGGTTTAGAAGTATGGAAACGTGCTTTAGCAAATGTAATGCCTGCAGTAGAGGTTAAGTCACGCCGTGTTGGTGGTGCTAACTTCCAGGTGCCTACAGAAGTAAGACCAGACCGTAAGATTGCTTTAGGCATGAAATGGTTAATTTCTTACGCTCGTAAACGTGGTGAAAAAACAATGAAAGAGAAATTAGCAGGTGAAATTGTTTCAGCAGCTAAAGGTGAAGGTGCAGCAGTGAAAAAGAAAGAAGATACGCATAAAATGGCTGAGGCTAACAAAGCGTTCTCACATTTCCGTTTCTAATATTTGAAATTATTATAATGTCAAGAGATTTAAAATTTACTAGAAATATCGGGATTGCAGCTCACATTGATGCAGGTAAAACTACAACAACAGAGCGTATCCTTTATTATGCTGGGGTAAACCACAAAATTGGTGAGGTACACGAAGGTGCATCAACTATGGACTGGATGGTACAGGAAGCTGAACGTGGGATAACCATCACGTCTGCTGCAACTACTGTATTCTGGCCTTACCGCGGTAACAAATATCAGGTAAACGTTATCGATACTCCCGGACACGTGGATTTTACCGTAGAGGTAAACCGTTCATTACGTGTTTTGGATGGATTAGTGTTTTTATTTTCAGCTGTTGATGGTGTTGAACCTCAATCTGAAACTAACTGGCGTTTAGCTAACAACTATGCAGTTCCACGTATTGGTTTCGTTAACAAAATGGACCGCTCAGGAGCTGATTTCTTAAAAGTTGTTAAACAAGTAAGAGACATGCTGGGTAGCCACGCTGTTCCTTTGCAGTTACCAATTGGTGCTGAAGATAACTTTAAAGGTGTTGTTGATTTGATCAATAACCGTGGTATTGTTTGGAATGAGCATGATAAAGGTATGACCTTTACTGAAGTGCCAATTCCTGATGATATGATTGATGAGGTTGCTGAATGGAGAGAGAATTTATTAGAAGCTGTTGCTGATTATGATGAGTCTTTGATGGAGAAATTCTTCGAAGATCCAAGTTCAATCACTGAGCGTGAAATTCTTGATGCATTGCGTAAAGCTACCTTAGATGCAAAAATTGTTCCTATGGTTTGTGGTTCATCTTTCAAAAACAAAGGTGTTCAGACCATGCTTGATTTGGTAATGGAATTATTGCCTTCGCCAATGGATGTGGATGGTATTACAGGTACTGACCCAGAAACTGGTAAAGAAGTAACTCGTCAGCCAGATGTAAAAGAGCCTTTTGCAGCTTTAGCTTTTAAAATTGCAACAGATCCTTTCGTAGGTCGTTTGTGCTTTATCCGTGTTTATTCGGGTAACTTAGAAGCTGGTTCGTACGTTTATAACGCACGTTCTGAAAGCAAAGAGCGTATTTCTCGTATCTTCCAAATGCATGCTAACAAGCAAAACCCAATTCCTAATGTAGGTGCTGGTGATATTGCTGCTGTAGTTGGATTTAAAGATATTAAAACAGGTGATACACTTTGTGATGAGAAAAACCCAATTATCCTTGAATCAATGGATTTCCCAGAACCGGTTATCGGTTTAGCAATTGAGCCTAAAACTCAAGCTGATATTGATAAATTAGGTATGGGCTTATCTAAATTGGCTGAAGAGGATCCTACCTTTAGAGTTCAAACTGATCAGGAAACTGGCCAGACTGTAATCTCTGGTATGGGTGAGCTTCACTTAGATATTTTGATTGACCGTTTAAAACGTGAGTTTAAGGTTGAGGTTAATCAAGGTGCGCCACAAGTTGCTTACAAAGAAGCAATTAATGGAACCGTTCAACATCGTGAGACATATAAAAAACAATCTGGTGGTCGTGGTAAATTCGCGGATATCCAAGTTGTTATCTCTCCTATTGATGCTGATTGGGAAAAAGGCGGATTGCAGTTTGTTAACGAAATCACCGGTGGTTCAATTCCTCGTGAATTTATCCCATCTGTAGAAAAAGGATTTGCTGCATCTATGGCTAACGGAGTATTGGCTGGTTACCCACTACCTGATATGAAAGTTCGCTTAATTGATGGTTCATTCCACGCAGTCGATTCAGATGCTTTATCTTTTGAGCTTGCTGCTAAAATGGCATACCGCGAGGCATTACCTAAATGTAGCCCTGTATTGATGGAGCCAATCATGAAAATCGAGATTCTTACTCCTGAAGAAAACATGGGAGATGTTATCGGTGACATGAACCGTCGTCGTGGTCAACTTTTAGGAATGGATACACGTAATGGTGCTCAGGTAATTAAAGCAACTGTACCTCTTTCAGAGATGTTTGGTTATGTAACTCAGTTACGTACTATTACTTCTGGTCGTGCAACCTCTACAATGGAGTTTGATCACTACGAACCAGCTCCGAAAAACGTTCAGGATGAAGTTATTGCTAAATCAAAAGGCAGAATTAAATCTGTAGAATAAAAAATAAACTGGCTGCCGGTTATTAATAGCTCTAACCGGCGCCTTAATTAAATAAATACGATGAGCCAAAGAATCAGAATTAAATTAAAATCTTACGATTACAACTTGGTAGATAAATCTGCTGAGAAAATCGTAAAAACTGTTAAACCTACGGGTGCAGTGGTTAGCGGACCAATTCCGTTGCCAACAGAAAAGAAAATATTCACAGTTTTACGTTCACCACACGTGAACAAAAAAGCACGTGAGCAGTTTCAATTATGTGCATACAAACGTTTGTTAGACATTTATAGCTCTAACTCTAAAACAGTTGATGCTTTAATGAAACTTGAATTACCTAGCGGAGTTGAAGTAGAAATTAAAGTATAACTATACTTTAACGGTTAACAAAAAGGCCCTTGAAGTTTATTTTTCAAGGGCCTTTTTGTTTATGTTGAGATAAGCAGTTTATCTGCCGCGACTTTTAAATTCGTCTAATTTGTTGCGCTCATCCTGCAATTCTCTGGCTAACTTTTTCTCCTTGTCATTTGCCTTTACTTTATAGTTTTGGTATTCCTGTGAGATTTCATCATACAAGGTGCTTCTATACCTGGCTTCGTGTATATGCTTTGCCGATCGTAAAATTATTATAACCAATGCTAGTCCTAATACAATTATTAAGCCCCATACAAAAAGGTTGTAATTGGATTTGGTAAATCCTATACCAAGAAAGCTGATTTCATTTAACTTGGTATTAGAGCTGGCAAGTGAAGATTCGGTGTCAGAAATTTGTTTTTTGAGATTAACGATTTCTTTCCCCTGATCTGCTATTTTTTTTCTGGTTACCACTAATTGTTTGCGGTCGGTATTTAAGCTGTCTCTAACGTTTTGCCAGAATCCAGATAACCTGGATGGATTTACAAGCTTGTATCCATTTAAAGTTTTTGATTTTGACAATAGCAATTGATATTGTCCTTTTAGGGTAGGGTCAATTTTGGTGGTATCAGTTTTTACCTGTGCCAGGGCAGTAAAATTAATAAACAGAATTGTGATGATTGGTAGTAAGATTTTTCTCATTGATAGACTTTTGTTTTATATATGGTAGTTGTTTATTCGGTTTGGGTATACCAAAGTGGTTTACCTCTAATTTAACATTCATATTTTAATTTTATTGTGTTTTGTTAGGAGATAGTATATTTGCAACAATGTCGGTATTATTATTTACAATTATTGTCTTGCTGGGAGCTTTTGTAGCTGGATTAGTAGGGTCACTAACCGGCTTAGGTGGAGGAGTAATTATCATTCCGTTATTAACACTGGTATTAGGGGTTGATATTCACTATGCAATAGGAGCATCCATCATTTCTGTAATAGCAACCTCATCCGGGTCGGCCGCGGCTTATGTAAAGGAGGGTATCACAAATATTAGGATCGGAATGTTTCTGGAGATTGCTACTACAATAAGTGCAATTATTGGAGCCGTTATAACTGTGTTTATTAACCCAAGTTATATTGCAATAATTTTTGGTGTCATCTTGTTGTTCTCGGCCATAATGATGGTACGTAAAAAGGTTGACCATTCTGATAATGACACATCTGGAAAATTGGCGGTTTTCTTAAAATTGAATGGTAGCTACCCAACAGATAAGGGGATGCAAAATTATGCGGTGCATAATGTAGCAGGTGGTTTCTTTATGATGTTTGTGGCGGGTATTATTTCTGGATTACTTGGAATTGGATCGGGGGCTTTAAAGGTTATTGCGATGGATAATATTATGCGAATCCCCTTTAAGGTGTCAACTACAACAAGTAATTTTATGATGGGGGTTACGGCAGCGGCTAGTGCCATTGTATATTTACACAGAGGGCAGATTGATCCGGGGATTGCGATGCCTGTAGCATTGGGTGTTTTAACGGGAGCAACAGTAGGCTCCAAGATATTGGTGAAAACAAAAACGGATAAGCTTAAAATTATTTTTGCTGTTGTTGTTGCTTTTTTAGCACTGCAAATGATATATAATGGATTAACAGGTAAATTATGAGTAAGGAGAAAAATTTCTTTGCAGACAGGGATATTCAGATCATCCTTGGAACATTACTTAGAGTTGGTGTAATTGCTTCAATGAGCGTAATTTTAATAGGAGGGTTGGTATACTTGGGCTCTAATCATTCAGAAATTGTGAATTATAGCCAATTTGATTCTGTTAAGTCGGGATTCTCGGCCGTTTCTGATATTTTTATAGGTTTGGGAGATTTAAAGGGGAGTGCTATTATTCAATTTGGTGTTCTGCTGTTGATCTTTACGCCGATTATGCGGGTTGTTTTTTCTATTTTTAGCTTCTTAATTGAACGCGATTATCTGTATGTTTTGATTGGCGCTTTCGTTTTGTGTGTAATTCTTTTTAGTCTAAGTAATAAGTTGGTTGGGTAAATGCGGTTTTAAATGAGCGCTACCCCAAGAAATATTTTTTTGCAATTATTTGAAAAAATAATGAGCTAACTATTTGAAAATTAAGATTTCTTTCTTATTTTTGCCGTCCCTTAACAGGGATGTGTATCCACCTTGAACGAAGCCCTACTGCTTCGATGGGTGTTAAATTAAAATAGAAAATGTCAGGTATTATTGGAAAAAAAGTAGGAATGACCAGCATTTTCGACGCCGAAGGAAAGAATATTCCATGCACGGTGATCGAAGCTGGGCCTTGTGTAGTTACACAGGTAAAGACCGAAGAAAAAGACGGTTACGTTTCAGTTCAGTTGAGTTTCGACGAAGCTAAAGAAAAAAACACCACTCAGCCCCTTAAAGGCCACTTTGCGAAAGCAAACACTACCCCAAAACGTAAATTGGTTGAATTTGACCCGTTTGAAGAATCGTTAAATTTAGGCGATACTGTAACGGTAAACATCTTTAACGAAGGTGATTTTGTGGATGTAGTTGGTACATCAAAAGGTAAAGGTTTCCAGGGTGTTGTTAAACGCCATGGTTTCGGTGGTGTTGGTGGGCAAACTCACGGACAGCATAACAGAATGCGTGCGCCAGGTTCATTAGGTGCTGCTTCTTATCCTTCACGTGTATTTAAAGGCATGCGTATGGCGGGAAGAATGGGTGGAGATAGAGTGAAAGTTCAAAACTTACAAGTTTTGAAAGTTTACGCTGATCAAAATCTAGTTGTAGTTAGTGGTTCCGTACCAGGAGCTAAGGGTTCTTACGTAATCTTAGATAAGTAAGCAGATGGAAGTTAAAGTATTAAACATTTCAGGAAAAGAGACAGGTGCCAAGGTGCAGCTTCCTGAGTCGGTATTTGGCATTACGCCTGTTGACCACGCAATTTATTTAGATGTTAAACAGTATTTGGCTAATCAACGTCAAGGTACTCACAAGTCTAAACAACGTAATGAGATTGCTGGTTCAACCCGTAAATTATATAAACAAAAAGGTACTGGTGGTGCTCGTGCCGGAAGTATTAAATCTCCATTGTTTAATGGTGGTGGTCGTGTATTTGGTCCTCAACCACGCGATTATAGTTTTAAATTGAATAAAAAATTGAAAGCGTTAGCTCGTAAGTCTGCGTTATCTTATAAAGCACAAGATCAAAATGTTGTGGTTTTAGAAGGCTTCACTTTTGATTCAATCAAAACTAAAAACTACTTGAATTTAGTTAGCGCATTGAACTTGGTTAACGAAAAGACATTGTTGGTTTTACCTTCACAAAATAACAATATCTATTTATCAAGCAGAAACATTCAGAAAGCTAAAGTAATTACTGCAGACCAATTGAATACTTATGATGTATTAAACTGTGGTAAGCTTTTGTTGACTACTGATTCTCTTAAAACATTGGAGGAGGCATTTGCCAAGTAATATGGAACTTTTAAGAAAACCAATATTAACAGAAAAGGCTTCGGCATTAACAGAAAAGTCTAATCGTTTTACTTTTCAGGTAGATCCAAAAGCTAATAAATTGCAGATTAAGCAAGTTATTGAAAAAATGTATGGCGTTAACGTTTTAGCTATCAACACTATGGTTGTAGTTGGAAAAGTTAAATCTAGAAATACAAAAGGCGGATTAGTTACTGGTCGTAGCCCGAAATACAAAAAAGCTGTTGTTACCTTGAAAGCAGGCGAAACAATAGATTATTACGCGAATATTTAATAAGAATTGAATTATTTATAAACTATGGGCTTAAGAAAATTTAAACCAGTTACTCCGGGAACCCGCTTTAGAGTTGGTGCCAGTTTTACGGAGATTACAGCAACCAAGCCCGAAAAATCATTGGTTGTATCTTCTAAGAAATCGGGAGGACGTAACAATACAGGAAAGATGACTATGCGCTACATTGGTGGTGGTCACAAAAAATCTTACCGTTTAATTGATTTTAAACGTGAGAAATTTAACATTCCTGCAACAGTAGCAACTGTTGAGTACGATCCAAACCGTACCTCACGTATTGCATTATTACATTATGCAGATGGCGAGAAGCGTTACATTATTGCACCTGAAGGGTTGCAAGTAGGACAAACAGTAGTTTCGGGAGAAACAGCTACTCCAGAGGTAGGAAATACCCTTACATTGGCCAATATTCCTTTGGGATCTATTGTACACAATGTAGAGATTCATCCAGGCCGTGGAGCACAGTTAGCACGTAGCGCAGGTGCTTATGCACAGTTAGCAGCTCGTGATGGTAAATATGCTACATTGAAAATGCCTTCAGGCGAGACAAGATTAATCTTGACTGCATGTTTGGCTACAATCGGAGCAGTTTCCAATTCAGATCATGCAAATGAGGTATTAGGTAAAGCAGGTCGCAGCCGCTGGTTGGGACGTCGTCCAAGAACACGTCCAGTAGCGATGAACCCGGTAGATCACCCAATGGGTGGTGGTGAGGGTCGCTCATCAGGAGGTCAGCCTCGCTCAAGAAACGGTATGTATGCCAAAGGCTTCAAAACCCGTACACTTAAAAAATACTCAAATCGTTTCATCATAGAGAAAAGGAAGAAATAATGGCTCGTTCGATAAAAAAAGGACCTTATATTGACCATAACGTAGAGAAGAAAGTAGTATCTATGAATGATTCAGGCAAGAAGTCTGTAATTAAAACTTGGTCACGCAGATCAATGATTTCACCAGATTTTGTGGGTCATACATTTGCAGTACACAACGGTAATAAATTTATACCGGTATACGTAACAGAAAACATGGTTGGTCATAAGCTGGGAGAGTTTGCTCCAACCAGAACATTTAGGGGTCACTCTGAAAAGAAAAAATAATTAAGAGATGGAAGCAGTAGCGAAATTAAACAATTGTCCAACCTCACCACGTAAAATGCGTTTGGTTGTAGATCTTATCAGAGGTGAGCGTGTTGAGAAAGCTTTACATATTTTAAAGTTTACCAATAAAGAAGCAGCAATAAAAGTTGAGAAACTATTATTATCAGCTATCAAAAACTGGGAAACTAAGAATGAAGGTTCTCGCCCTGAAGAAAATCAATTATACGTGAAAACGATAATGGTAGGCGGTGGTCGTCAGTTAAAAAGATTAAGACCAGCACCTCAAGGACGCGGTTACAGAATACGTAAACGTTCAAACCACGTAACTTTGATAGTAGATAGTAAAAACGTTGAAACTCAAACTAATTAACAGAAATGGGACAAAAAGCACATCCAATAGGTAACAGGTTAGGAATCATCAAAGGTTGGGATTCTAACTGGTTCGGTGGCAACAACTATGCTGATAAATTAGTTGAGGACGAAAAAATAAGAAAATACCTTTCTGCACGTATCGCAAAAGGCGGTGTAGCTAAAGTAGTAATTGAGCGTACGTTGAAACGTATCACTGTTACTATTCACACAGCTCGTCCGGGGATTGTGATAGGTAAAGCAGGACAGGAAGTTGACAAGATCAAAGAAGAGTTGAAAAAATTGACTAAAAAGGAAATTCAGATCAACATTTTTGAAATTAAACGTCCTGAACTTGATGCTCAATTAGTAGCTGAAGGTGTTGCAAAACAATTAGAAGCAAGGATTTCATTCCGTAGAGCAATGAAATCTACTATCGCATCAACAATGCGTATGGGTGCTGAAGGTATCAAAATTATGACCTCTGGTCGTTTAGGTGGTGCTGAGATGGCTCGTAGCGAACAGTATAAAGAAGGAAGAATTCCTTTGCATACTTTCCGTGCTGACATTGATTATGCATTAGCAGAAGCTTTAACTACTTATGGAAAAATAGGTGTTAAAGTATGGATCTGTAAAGGTGAAGTTTACGGTAAACGTGATCTTTCTCCAAACATCGGTGCTACGAGCAATGCTCCTGGTAAAGGTGGAAGACCAGAAGGTGCTTTTGCAGGTGGTGGTAGAGACAGAGATAACCGTGGCGGTGGCGACAGAAGAAACGACAAAGGTCGTGGCGGAAGAGGCCCAGGTCAAGGTGGTTCTGGCGCAGGAAGAGATAATAGAGGCGGAAATACTCAGAACAGAGGTCCTCGTAAATAATTAGTTAACAGATCGTTTAACGATAATATTAAAATAAAATGTTACAGCCAAAAAGAACGAAGTTCAGAAAGATGCAAAAGGGCAGAATGAAAGGTTTAGCAACTCGTGGTGCTGAATTATCATTCGGGTCTTTCGGGATTAAATCTTTAGAGTCGACTTGGATTACCAGTCGTCAGATAGAGGCAGCCCGTATTGCCGTAACTCGTTTCATGAAACGTGAAGGCCAGGTTTGGATTAGAATATTCCCGGATAAACCGGTAACTAAGAAACCAGCTGAGGTACGTATGGGTAAAGGTAAGGGTGCTCCAGAGTACTGGGTAGCCGTAGTTAGACCCGGACGTATTATTTTTGAAGCCGAAGGAGTTCCTTTAGAAATTGCTAAAGAGGCTATGAGATTGGCAGCTCAAAAATTACCGATCCAAACAAAATTTGTAGTACGTAGAGATTACGTAGAGGCATAATAAGTTATGGGTTGAATGTTGTAAGTAACTTGTTATTATAACCGCTAGACCCACAACATAAAAATTAATAAAATGAAGAACTCAGAAATCACAGGGCTTTCACAAGAAGAACTAGTAGCCAGGATTGCAGAAGAAAAGGAAAACTTAGTAAAGTTAAAATTTGCACATACAATTTCGGCTATAGAGAATCCTACCCGTATTAAAAAGGTAAGAAGAGATATCGCCCGATTAAATACTGAAGTGACTAAGCGTAAAGCTGCGTCAGCTACTGAAACTAAATAACTTTAGAGTCGAAATGGAAAGACAATTAAGAAAAACAAGAACCGGGTTGGTGGTAAGCAACAAGATGGATAAATCTATTGTTGTAGCGGTAGAACGTAAAGTGAAACACCCGATCTATGGTAAGTTTGTTAAGAAAACTACCAAATTTATGGCTCATGACGAGAAAAACGATTGCGGTATTGGAGATACAGTACTGATCATGGAGACTCGTCCGCTGAGTAAAAACAAGAACTGGAGATTAGTGGAAATTTTAGAAAGGGCTAAATAACATGGTACAACAGGAATCAAGATTAAACGTAGCCGACAATAGCGGCGCAAAAGAAGTATTGGTTATCCGTGTGCTTGGTGGTACCGGAAAGAGATATGCTTCTATTGGTGACAAAATTGTTGTTACCGTTAAAAGTGCATTGCCTTCTGGAAACATCAAGAAAGGAACAGTTTCTAAAGCAGTTGTTGTAAGAACAAAGAAAGAGATCAGACGTAAAGATGGTTCTTACATCCGTTTCGACGACAATGCAGCAGTATTATTAAATGCACAAGATGAGCCGCGTGGTACACGTATTTTTGGCCCGGTAGCAAGAGAACTGCGTGAAAAACAATTCATGAAAATTGTATCATTAGCACCGGAGGTATTATAAAATGAAAAATAAAGTAACTACACCAAAAATAAAAATCCGTAAAGGAGATTTAGTAAAGGTTATAGCTGGCGATTCAAAAGGCCAACAAGGAAAAGTTCTTTCAGTATTAACTACTAAAAGCAGAATCCTTGTAGAAGGTGTTAACCTTGTATCAAAACATACAAAACCAAATGCTGCTACACCAAATGGTGGTATCATTAAAAAAGAAGCTGCTCTTCATATTTCTAACGTAGCGTTAATAGATCCTAAATCAGGTGAAATAACACGCGTTGGCAGAAAGCTTAATGCTGATGGGAAATTAGTTAGGGTTAGTAAAAAATCAGGAGAGGAGATCAAATAATGGCTTACGTACCAAGATTAAAAAGTAAATATAAAGAGGAAATTGTAACTGCACTTAAAGAGAAGTTCAACTATAAAAGTGTTATGCAAGTTCCTAAGTTAGAGAAAATCGCTATTAACCAAGGTGTTGGGCGTTTCTCTGTAACTGATAAGAAAATAATGGACAGCTCTATTTTAGAGATGACTACTATTTCAGGTCAGCAAGCGGTTGGAGCAAAATCTAAAAAAGATATCTCAAACTTTAAGTTACGTAAAGGTATGCCGGTAGGTGTACGTGTTACTTTGCGTGATAATAACATGTATGAGTTTTTAGATCGTTTAATTTCCGTAGCTTTGCCTCGTATCCGTGATTTCAAAGGTATCAATGATAAAGGTTTTGATGGAAAAGGTAACTATACTTTAGGTGTTACTGAACAAATCATCTTCCCAGAGATCAACATCGATAAGATCAATAAGATTTTAGGTATGGACATTACTTTTGTAACTACTGCTACTACTGATGTTGAAGCATTGGAACTTTTAAAACAATTTGGATTACCATTTAAAAATCAAAATACAAATCTATAATGGCAAAAGAAGGAGTAAAAGCTCGCGAAATTAAGCGCCAGAAATTAGTAGCTAAGTATGCAGAGAAACGTGCTGAACTTAAAGCTGCTGGTGATTATGAAGGATTAGATAAGTTACCAAAAAACTCATCTGCTGTACGTTTGCACAATCGTTGTAAATTAACAGGTCGTCCTCGTGGTTATATGCGTACTTTCGGTATATCAAGGGTACTTTTCCGTGATATGGCTTTAGCAGGTAAAATACCTGGAGTTAGAAAAGCAAGCTGGTAATACAGCTTCTTTGTGCTTAAGGTTGTGCCTTGAGTAGAAATTAAATATTAACCGATGGCAGGTCGTCCCGAATAGGTCGGGAAGGAAACCACTATCACAACTATATAAAAATGAATACAGATCCAATAGCAGATTATCTTACAAGGGTAAGAAATGCCATCAAGGCAAATCACAGAATTGTAGAGATTCCTGCATCAAACCTTAAAAAGGAAATTACTAAAGTTCTTTTTGATAAAGGTTACATTGCCAACTACAAATTTGAGGACACTAATGCTCAAGGTACAATCAAAATAGCTTTGAAATATAATGCTATCACGAAAATACCTGCAATCCGTACATTAGTACGTATCAGTAAACCAGGTTTAAGGCAATATGCTGGCGTAGAGAATATGCCAAGAGTATTAAATGGTTTAGGTATCGCGATCTTATCTACATCTAAGGGTGTTATGACTGATAAAGAAGCTGCCAAACTAAACATTGGTGGCGAAGTTTTGTGTCACGTTTATTAATTAAAGGAGGATAGCAAAATGTCAAGAATAGGAAAAGCCCCAATTAATGTCCCTTCAGGTGTTACAATTACGGTATCTAAAGATAACGTTGTATCTGTAAAAGGTCCTAAAGGTGAGTTAACTCAAGCAGTAGATTCAGATATCACTGTAAGTCAGGAAGATGGTGTACTAACTGTACAACGTCCATCAGATCAAAAAAGACACAAAGCGTTACATGGTTTGTATCGTTCTTTGTTGAATAATATGGTTGTTGGTGTAACAGATGGTTATAAATTAGAACAAGAATTAGTAGGTGTGGGTTACCGTGCTACTAACCAAGGAAATACTTTAGATCTTGTTTTAGGATATTCTCACCATTATGTTTTCCAATTACCGGAAGAAATTAAGGTAACGACAACTTCAGAAAAAGGTCAGACTCCAAAAATTATTTTGGAAAGTATTGATAAGCAACTGATAGGACAGGTAGCTGCGAAAATCCGCTCGTTACGTGCACCAGAGCCATATAAAGGTAAAGGTATCAAGTTTGTAGGAGAAGTGTTAAGAAGAAAAGCAGGTAAATCAGCTTCTAAAAAATAATCATCATGGCAGGGAAAAAATTATCTCGTAGAGATCGTATAAAAAAAGGAATCAGAAAAAAATTAGCAGGTTCTGAAAGCCGTCCACGTTTATCGGTTTATAGAAGCAATAAAGGAATTTATGCTCAAATCATTAACGACGTAACCGGTAGTACAATTGTATCAGCTTCATCTTTATCTAAAGATTTTTCAGGTACTGGAAGCAAATCGGAGCAATCTGTGGCTGTAGGTAAATTAGTTGCCGAAAAAGCAATCGCAGCAGGTGTTAAAGAAGTTGTTTTCGATAGAAATGGCTATTTATACCATGGACGTATAAAATCGTTGGCAGAAGGTGCTCGCGAAGCTGGTTTAGTATTTTAATCTGAAAATAGGATAAGAATGTCAACTATCAATATAAAAAGAGTTAAGACTAGCGAAATCGAATTGAAAGATCGTTTAGTTAGCATACAGCGTGTGGCCAAAGTAACCAAAGGTGGTCGTACTTTCAGCTTCTCAGCAATCGTGGTTGTTGGAGATGAAAACGGAATCGTAGGTTACGGATTGGGTAAAGCTAAAGAGGTAACAGAAGCAATTGCAAAGGGCATTGATGATGCTAAAAAGAACTTAGTAAAAGTTCCTTTGTTAAAAGGTACTGTTCCTCACGAGCAAATCGGTAAGTTCTCAGGTGGTTTTGTTTTAATTAAACCAGCTGCAGTAGGTACCGGAGTAATTGCAGGTGGTGCAATGCGTGCTGTATTAGAGAGTGCCGGTGTACATAACGTATTGGCAAAATCAAAAGGTTCATCTAATCCACATAACGTGGTAAAAGCAACTGTTGATGCTTTAACTAAGATGCGTGATGCTTATACTGTGGCTCAGCAACGTGGTGTAGATTTAAATAAAGTTTTTAACGGATAATATTATGGCGAAGATCAAAATAACCCAGGTAAAAAGCATTATCGATAGAAGCGAACGCCAAAAAAGAACGATGCAGGCTTTAGGTTTAACTAAAATGAACCAAAGTGTAGAAGTAGAAGCAACTGCTGCCATTATTGGAATGGTTAGAAAAGTTAATCACTTAGTAGCTATCGAGAGTATATAATTATTTAAGGTTGCAAATGTGAGTTATATGACTACATTTGCAACCTTTGTATATTGTTTAACCGTTGTCCCTGATTAGTGAAAGCGAAGGGCAACACAATAAGTTTTAAAAATGAACTTAAGTAATTTAAAACCTGCAGCAGGTTCTACTAAAAATAGTAAGAGAATAGGTCGTGGAACGGGTTCTGGTCGTGGTGGTACTTCGACACGTGGACATAAAGGTGCTGGATCACGTTCAGGACATTCAACTAAAATTGGATTCGAAGGTGGTCAGATGCCATTACAACGTCGTGTACCTAAAGTAGGTTTCAAACCAATTAACCGTGTTGAATATGTTGGTGTAAACTTAGATGTTTTACAAGGTTTGGCTGAGAAATTTAACTTAACTACCATTGATTTTGCTACCTTGCAAGAGCACGGTTTGGCATCAAAAAATGATCTTGTAAAAGTATTAGGTCGTGGTGAGGTTAAATCTAAATTAGAAGTTAAAGCACATGCTTTTTCTGCTACTGCACAAAAAGCTATTGAGGCTGTTGGAGGCTCAATCGAAAAATTGTAATTAATGAAGAAGCTGTTTACTACTTTAAGTAATATTTGGAAAATTCAAGAATTGAAAGAGCGTATAGTATTTACGCTCATGATTCTTTTGGTATATAGATTTGTATCGCATGTGGTTTTACCAGGTGTTGATGCAACTCTTTTAGGCGATAATGAAAAGTCTGGCCTTTTAGGTCTTTTGGATATGTTCGCTGGGGGATCTTTCTCCAGAGTATCTATTCTTGCTTTAGGAGTTATGCCTTATATTTCTGCATCAATTGTAGTTCAGCTATTAGGTATTGCTGTACCTTCGTTTCAGAAAATGCAAAAGGAAGGTGAAAGTGGAAGAAATAAACTGAATCAAATTACACGCTATCTAACTGTTGCTATTACAGCTGTACAAGCAATTGGTTATGTAAAAACTCAGGTTCCACCAGAGGCAATTATCATTAATCATACATTATTCTTTGTTCTGGCAACTTTTGTGTTAGCCGCAGGTACATTATTTGTAATGTGGTTAGGAGAGAAGATTACAGATAAAGGTATCGGTAATGGTATTTCTTTGATCATTATGGTAGGGATTATTGCGCGTTTACCTATTGCTTTGCAGCAAGAAATCAGCTCAAGATTTGTAGGAGATGGCGGACTTATCGCTTTGGTTATTGAAATAGTTGCTCTTTTTGCAGTTGTTATGTTTACTATTATGATTGTACAAGGTGTACGTAAAGTGCCGGTTCAGTACGCTAAAAGAATTGTTGGTAACAGACAATTTGGTGGTGTAAGACAGTACATCCCATTAAAAGTGAATGCAGCAGGTGTAATGCCGATCATTTTTGCTCAGGCATTAATGTTTATCCCGGCTACTTTAACGCAATTTTTTCCTTCATTGCAAAATACATGGTTAATCCAGTTTAGTGATTATACTTCACTGGCCTATAGTTTAACATTTGCTTTTTTAATTATTGCATTTACGTTTTTCTATACTGCTATTACGGTTAATCCTACTCAGATGTCGGATGATATGAAAAAGAACGGAGGGTTTATTCCTGGGATCAAGCCTGGATTGTCTACTTCATCTTTTATAGACGATGTGATTTCAAAGATTACCTTTCCAGGTGCTGTCTTTTTAGCAATCATCGCTATTCTTCCTTCAATTGCAGTAAAGTTTGGAATTAAGTCAGAATTTGCTCATTTCTATGGCGGTACTTCTTTATTAATTCTGGTAGGTGTAGTGTTAGATACATTGCAACAGATCGAGAGTTATTTGTTAATGCGTCATTATGATGGCTTAATGAAGACTGGTCGTGTTACCGGAAGAACGGGGATCCCAGCCGCTAGCGGAAGCAACGCAGTGATATAGTAGAAGAGGATGTCTAAAATCTATTATAAATCCCTTGAGGAAATAGAGTTAATAAGAGAAAGCTCTTTGTTAGTGTCAAAGACATTAGCTGAAGTAGCAAAAGTTATTCAGCCAGGTGTTACAACCAAAAAGTTAGATCAGCTGGCTGAGACTTTTATTAAAGATCATGGGGCGATTCCCGCTTTTTTGAACTATAATGGCTTTCCTTATTCATTGTGTATTTCGCCTAATGAGCAAGTAGTTCACGGTTTTCCTAGCGACTATGTGATTCAGGAAGGTGATCTTATCTCAGTAGATTGTGGGGTTATTAAGAATAACTACTTTGGAGATTCTGCTTATACATTCTCAATTGGGGAAGTAAGTGCTGAGAAGAAGAAGTTGGTAGAGGTAACTCAGGAGTGTTTGCGATTAGCTGTTGAAAAAGCTGTAGTAGGTTCCAGGATTGGAGATATTGGGTTTGCTGTTCAAGACCTTGCTGAAAAGAATGGTTTTGGGGTGGTTAGAGAGCTTGTAGGACATGGAGTAGGAGTTAAATTGCATGAAAAGCCAGAGGTTCCTAACTACGGTAAACGTGGAAGTGGAATTAAGCTGGAAGAGGGGATGGTAATAGCAATAGAACCAATGATAAATGCCGGCACAGCCGGAGTGAAGTTTTGGTCTGATGGCTGGACAGTAACCAGTAGTGATAATAGACCTTCTGCACATTTTGAACATACAGTGGCTGTAAAAAAGGGAAAAGCAGATGTTTTATCTACCTTTTCTTTAATTGAAGAAGTTTTAATAGAAAAAAAGTAAATAATTAAAATTTTTTATTTAATTTTGCAACCCTGTTTAATAGCAGCTAATTAAGTAAAAATCAATATTATATGGCTAAACAAGCCTCAATTGAACAAGACGGTGTAATAAAAGAAGCATTATCAAATGCCATGTTCAGAGTTGAACTAGAAAATGGACATGAGATAATAGCTCATATTTCGGGAAAAATGAGGATGCATTACATCAAAATTTTACCCGGAGATAAAGTAAAATTAGAGATGTCGCCTTACGATTTATCAAAGGGCAGGATTACTTATAGATATAAATAAAATGAAAGTTAGGTCATCAATTAAAAAACGTAGCGCTGATTGCAAGGTTATTCGTCGTAAAGGTAAGCTTTACGTTATAAACAAGAAAAACCCTAAGTTTAAGCAACGTCAAGGTTAAGAAATTATTGAAGTATGATTGGATTGAATGTACAGGTTACTCAATCTGTCGTTTAATCAAATAATCAAACATTTAGTACAAATATGGCAAGGATATCAGGTATTGATTTACCAAGAAACAAAAGAGGCGAAATTGGATTAACTTATATCTTCGGAATAGGTAGATCAACTGCACAACGTATATTAACTGAGGCAGGTATCGATTTAAGCAAAAAAGTACAGGACTGGTCTGATGATGAATTATCAGCAATTCGTACTATTATAAATGATGGCGTAAAAGTTGAAGGAGCTTTACGTTCAGAGGTTCAACTAAACATTAAACGTTTAATGGATATTGGTTGTTACCGTGGTTTACGTCACAGAAAAGGTTTACCTGTACGTGGTCAGCGTACTAAAAACAACTCTCGTACACGTAAAGGCAAGAGAAAAACAGTTGCGAACAAGAAAAAAGCTACTAAATAAAAATTAGTACTGAATAATAATTATGGCTAAGAGTAAAAAAGTTACCAAAAAGCGTATTGTTGTTATAGAGCCTGTTGGTCAGGCGCACATCAATGCTACTTTTAACAATATCATTGTTACCCTAACAAATAACAACGGTCAAACTATTTCATGGTCTTCTGCAGGTAAAATGGGATTCAAAGGTTCTAAAAAGAACACTCCATATGCAGCAGGTCAAGCTGCATCTGATTGCGGTAAAGTAGCATTTGATTTAGGCCTACGTAAAGTAGAGGTTTTTGTTAAAGGTCCAGGTTCAGGTCGTGAGTCTGCAATTAGAACATTGCAAGTTTCAGGAATTGAAGTAACCTCAATCAAAGATATTACACCGCTTCCACACAATGGATGTCGTCCTCCTAAGAAGAGAAGAGTTTAATTTATTAATTTTTAAAGCTAAGAGTCTGTAGCTTTAGGCTGCATGATACTTTAAAACAAAAAGCAATGGCAAGATATACAGGACCAAAGTCCAAAATCGCGCGTAAGTTCAGAGAGCCAATTTTCGGCCCTGATAAAGTTCTAGATAGAAAAAATTATCCTCCTGGGCAACACGGTGCCTCAAAAAGAAGAGGAAAACAATCTGAGTACGCTGTTCAATTAATGGAAAAGCAAAAAGTTAAATATACTTATGGTGTATTGGAGCGTCAGTTCCGTAACTTGTTTACAAAAGCATCTTCACGTGAAGGTATTACAGGTGATAACTTATTGCAATTATTGGAAGCTCGTTTAGATAATACAGTTTATAGATTAGGTATTGCTACAACACGTTCAGCTGCTCGTCAGTTAGTTAGCCATAAACACGTAACAGTTAACGGTGAGGTAGTTAATATCCCTTCATATCAATTAAAAGCAGGAGATGTTGTTGCAGTTCGTGAGAAATCAAAAACATTAGAAGCAATTACCAATTCTGTAGCAGGAAGAGTAATCAATAAGTTCAATTGGTTAGACTGGAATGCAAGTGAGTTAACTGGTAAATTTTTAAC